>CAYXDM010000025.1:0-19711 GCA_964463595.1 uncultured Aequorivita sp.
CATTACGGTGACTATCCTTTCACAGTTTTCAATTCTCAGTTTAAGATTCTTTTCCTGGACTTTTCCTGTTACCACATATTGTTTGCAGGAATCGAGTTTGGTATTGCTTTCTGAAAAAATCACCTCGCCATCTTTCAGGATAGTTGAAATAGCAGAAGTGTCAATTTTATTTTCCCTCAGAAACTGTAGGGAATTCTCTGAAAAGGCCCGCTCCTTTAATCGGATGTTTTTTAAGGTTCTCGCCTCTGGGGCATAGGCACACGAGGTCTTTTTTCCACTGAGGATAACATATAGGAATAGCAGGCCAAGGATAAAACCTCCAGAAAAATAAACCAATCGGTATCTTAATCTCATTGTTGGGGAATTGTAAATTCGGGATTCTTGCTTTGGGATGGAATACCTGCGTTTGGCGAAATTAAAAGATCAATAAATTAAGATCGCTATATGGCAGATCGAACCAATCGGCAATTGCTTTATTGGTCAGTATTCCGCGGTAAAAGTACAAACCATTTTTCAAACCATCGTCAAAGCGGATTGCATTTTCCAAACCACCTCTTTCTGCAATCTGAAGAATATAGGGAGTAAAGATATTACTGATCGATATGGAAGCGGTCTTTGGATATCTGGCGGGGATATTCGGCACCCCATAGTGGATAACGTCGTACTTGATAAAGGTTGGGCTATCGTGGCTGGTCATTTCCGTAGTTTCAAAACACCCTCCCATATCTACACACACGTCAATAACCACGGCACCTTTTTTCATTTTTCTTACCATTGATTCCGTAACGATGATAGGGGAGCGATTATGTCCTCTTACCGCCCCAATAGCCACATCACATCTCTGCAGGGCCTTTGTAAGGTTTTTGGGTTGTATGGTTGAAGTATACAAGATGCGTCCCACATTGGTCTGGATGGCCCTTAATTTTGTAATGGAGCCATCAAAAACCTTTACATTCGCCCCAAGACCGAGTGCGGAACGTACAGCAAACTCGCCCACGGTACCGGCGCCAATAACCACTACCTCAATCGGTGGAACCCCACTGATGTTCCCAAAGAGGAGCCCATTGCCTTTTTTGGCATTGACCATCAACTCAGCTGCTATCAAAACCGATGCGGTGCCCGCAATCTCACTAAGTGCCTTTACCAAAGGGTAGCTATGGTCTTCATCCTTGATAAATTCAAATGCCACAGCGGTGATTTTCTTTTTTGCAAGGGTCTCAAAATATTTCAGCTTCCGGGTTTTTAGCTGAAGAGCAGAAATCAACACCGCCTTTGGATTCATCAACTCCAGTTCCTCAAGGGTAGGAGGCTCAACCTTTAGAACCACCGGGCATCCAAAAATTTTCTTCTTGTCTTCCGTCATCTGGGCACCGGCCTCGGAGTATTCAGTGTCCGAAAATCCAGACTCCAGGCCCGCGCCATGCTCCATTAATATTTTATGGCCATTGCTCACAATAGCATTTACTGCATCCGGAGTAAGGCAAATTCTTCGCTCCTGGAAATAGGCCTCTTTTGGAATGCCGATAAAGAGTTCCCCCTTTTGTCTGCCTATTTCCAAGGTCTCCTCCTGAGGTAATAATTGGGCTTTGGTAAACGGTGATGTAGGATTGGGCATGGCTACTTAAATTCTTGGTTCAAGGTAACAAATAAATTTAGGAAAAAGATAATTAATGGTTCAAGTAGAAGGACTTGATTTATGGAATAGCATCCTGGTAATGAATTTACGGCTTAAACAGTTTTTTGTGCCTATTATTTCCCATTTCCATGCGTAAGGTCCTACTTTCGTCAGCATTTTTCTCTATGCTCACTTTTGCGGCGTCCTCTGGCAAAAGCTCTGCTATTCTTTCTGGCCATTCCATAAATACGTAGTCCCCACTATAAAGATAATCTTCCACCCCAAGATCCAAAGCTTCCTGTGGGGTTTCAATTCTATAAAAGTCAAAATGGTAAAGGGGCCCGTGGGAGCTTTCATATTCATTGACGATGGAAAATGTTGGACTGGAAGCCATCTCCCTTACTCCCAAAAGCCGGGACAACTCCTTTATGAGCGTCGTTTTGCCTACACCCATCTTTCCATAAAACAGCACAACCTTAGAATCGCAATTGTCGAGAATGTGTTTGGCAACCTTTGAAATATCCTTCTGAGTAAAAATAATTTCCATTTAAAAACAAAAAAAACAATTTATATTTGAGGTATTGTAAATTCTTTTAATCGCTTAAATTGCAGAGAGTAAATATAGACAACTTTCCTGCCTTGTATATACTTGGGGGCACCATTTTTCAAAAGCGTGTTCTCGAATAGGGATTTCAAGTTTGAACAGCCCTTTTGGAGCAATTGGGGCATTAAGAAAAAATCTTTGAGAAAAACGAAAAGTTTTTGCAACATTTCATAATACCAGCTGCAATGAAAAAAATAAAAATCGAAGTAAAGTGGGCAGTTATTTTTTCAATAATTGGCTTGCTATGGATGGTCCTCGAAAAAGTTGTTGGGCTCCATTACCAATATATTGACTATCATATATATCTCACAAATTTGTTTGCTATTCCCGCTATTTTAATGATGGTGCTGGCCCTCAGGGATAAAAAAAGAAATTACTATAAGGGGTATATGACCTATATCCAGGGATTTGTTTCAGGAACAATCCTGTCTGTGTGTATTGCTCTATTAAGTCCCATAACCCAATGGATTACAACCTATGTGATTACGCCTGAATTTTTCCCAAATGTCATCAAACGTTCTGTGGAAATAGGGTATTTCGCTACAACGGCAGAGGCTGAAGCCAACTTTAATTATGCAAATTACGCCCTTCAGGGAGCTATAGGAGCCCTGGTAATGGGAATTATAACCACAGCAATTGCGATGATCTTTATTCAATCAAAAAAAACAATCCATCAACCATTAAAAACTTAAAAAATGGCAACAGTAAATACTTATTTGAATTTTAACGGCAACTGCGAAGCTGCCTTCAACTTTTACAAATCTGTCTTCGGCGGTGAATACTCTTACATAGGTCGCTTTGGGGATATGCCCGAAAGCGAGGATTACATAGTCGCCGAGGTCGATAAGACCAAGATCATGCATGTAGGCCTCCCCATAGGCTCTACCATGTTATTCGGTAGCGATATTGGGCAGGAGTGGGCGAGCAAGTTTGTGGAAGGGAACAATTTTGCCGTTTCAATCAATGTTGAAAGCAAAGAGGAAGCGGACAGGTTATTCAGCGGACTTTCAGACGGAGGGACCGTGACAATGCCGATGGCATCCACTTTTTGGGGCGCTTATTTCGGGATGTTTACGGACCGCTTCGGCATCAACTGGATGATAAACTATGACGAACCACAATCAGAAAAATAACAAAATCTTAAATAAATAAACTTTATTTTTGAACAAACTCGATTCCAGACTTTGGGTCAATTGGATTTATTTTTTTGGAAAGAGTAAGGATATTCCAACGGGAATGTTGTGGAACGGCTCTATCGACCCTTTGAATATCTGGAAGAGATTTGAAGATGACATTTTTTAATATTCATGGATTTTCTGGGTATTGACAAAATATAAAAATATGGCAAAAGAAAAGAACATTCCGGATCAATCCCAATCCCAACCGGGGAGGGAACATAAAATGCACCCCAAACCCGAAATCATTGCGAAGGGTTATAGAGGAAGCGACAAGTTGAAAAACAAGGTGGCTCTGATAACTGGAGGCGATAGTGGAATAGGAAGGAGTGTAGCCATTCACTTTGCGCGTGAGGGCGCAAAGATCGCAATCGTTTATTTGGAAGAGGACAAGGATGCAAAAGAGACCAAGGCAATGGTGGAAGCGGAAGGTAGTCCTTGTCTAATTTTAAAGGGCAATCTCCAAGATTCCGAATTTTGCACAAAAGTGGTGGAAAAATGTGTGGATGAATACGGTGGTCTAAATATTTTGGTCAACAATGCCGCTATGCAAATTGCACAAGACAACCTTGAGGATATTGATGACACACAGTTGATGCAGACCTTTGAAACCAATATCTTTCACTGTTTTCGAACCACCCGGACGGCCATGAAATATTTAAAGGAAGGCGATTGTGTGATAAATACCAGTTCGGTAACGGCCTATAGAGGTAGTGATCATTTAGTGGACTATGCCAGCACCAAAGGCGCCATTGTTGGTTTTACCCGATCTCTGGCCAAAAATCTGGCAAAGAAAAAAATCAGGGTGAATGGGGTGGCTCCTGGTCCCATCTGGACACCATTGATCCCTGCAACACTGGACAATGTCTCCGAATTTGGAAAGGACACCCCAATGGGGCGGCCGGGCCAGCCAAGTGAGGTAGCGCCTGCCTATGTGTTCCTGGCCTCGGAGGATAGCAGTTATATCACCGGGCAATTCATCCATATCAATGGGGGAGAGATAGTTGGGGCGTGAATGGCAGTATCATCGTTGACGATCGCCCTTCAAACTATTAAAAACCAGATCATTTAGAAATTCAACTATTTCATCTGCATCACTCGACTTGCTAAAATCGGTGAGTGCGGGCAGGTTGTACATAAAGAAATTCTGGAAATGGGCGATTTCAATTATTGTAGATGCCAAAGCCTTGGGATATTTATATTCGGGCTGGCATTCCAAAATAACGCTTCCAATAACGGCACACAAATCCTTGTAGGGCTGGAAAAATAGTTGCTTGTTATTCTCACCCACAAGTTTAGTGAGATAGGTCTTGGAACCCTCCGCCACAATAAGCGGGTGCAGGAGACTTTCGTCTATATAACTGGTTTGTTCATCATCTTCAATTGGCGCGGCCAATAAGGTTATAATCTTTTTTAACTTCAGATTTGGATCTGTCATATTGTTGGTCTGGAATTTTATTTGGAAACCCAGCCAACCAAAATACCATGCGGTGATATAGATCAATAATTTATGTTTGTTCTCAAAGTAACGATACACTCCGGCCTCGGTAGTTCCAATTGATTCAGCCAATTTTTTAAAGGTGAAGGCTTCAAAACCGATGTTGTGGATGAGCTGTACACTGTGGTCAAGGATTTTTTTTCCCAATTCAGTGTCTTCAGGATTGCGGATATACAGTCCCTCATTAATATTCAATTTCAACTGTATTTTTACCATTGGAAGGTTCTATCTTTTTAAAAAGTAGATCCAAAAGTAGTGAATAATTCTACAATCTTTAACGATAGTAATGCTATCATTTTAAAAACACTTTATATCTTTGCGCGGAATATTTTTTAAACGTTCCAATATTGCTTTGTCAGTAGGTTTCCCGGCAGGGAATATTCCAGCAAGAAAAATTGGGTCACGATGTAAGGTCGATTTCCAGTCAAAAAGCTAAATTAATTCCATAGATATTATGATAGTTTGGATATTATTTATTGTCTTCGTAATAATTGCCTTAATCCTGGATCTCGGCGTATTCAATAAGAATCCCCACGAAATAAAAACCAAGGAAGCATCAATCTGGACAAGTGTTTGGGTAACCTGTGCGCTCCTTTTTTCGGGAATAGTTTACCTTTCTTTCCAAAACGGTTGGATTGATAACCCCACAGATCTCACCCCTACCGATGCGGTTTTAAAATATGTCACCGGATATTTGATCGAACTTTCCCTAAGTGTGGACAACATCTTTATAATTGCGCTCATATTTTCTTCTTTTGCCATTCCCAAGAAATACCAGCACGAAGTTTTGTTCTACGGGGTTTTGGGGGCCATCGTTTTCAGGGCCATAATGATTGTCTTTGGCGTGGCATTGATTACCAAATTCAGTTGGATCATTTATGTCTTTGGCGTGTTCCTGATCTTTACGGCCCTAAAAATGTTGTTCAGCCATGAAAAACAAAAGGATCCCAAGGATTTTAAGGTGTATAAGTGGATCAACAAGTTTTATCCCGTTAGCAATACAATCGAAGGCGATAAATTTTTCATTAGAAAGGATGGGGTGAGATATGCCACCCCTTTATTTGTTGCCTTGATCATCATCGAGTTGACCGATGTGTTTTTCGCCATAGACAGTATTCCGGCCATCCTGGCCATTACCGCCGATCCTTTTATAGTTTTCACTTCCAATATTCTGGCAGTTATGGGGTTAAGGTCCATGTTCTTTTTGGTGGTGGGCATGTTGGATAAATTCAAATATATCAGCTACAGCTTGGTGATCATTTTGGCCTTTGTAGGCGTCAAGATGTTGATTTCCCACCATGTGGATATTCCCGAATGGTTGTCCTTGGGAGTGATTATACTCTCCTTGGCTGGGGGCATCCTCGCATCTATCTATTCCAAGGATAAGACCGAGGTATTGGAATAAGCTCAAGTTTTTCAACGGCAGCTTTTCGGATGCTCTTTTTATAGAGTGATCTTTGGAAGATTTCGGGCGATTTTGAAATCAGTTCAATTCTATAATCCAATTTCGCAGAAAAAGGCCTGTTATCTCCTTAAGGCCTGCGGGAAATGTCCACCGGAATTTTCCCAATTGGCGAAGAAGCCCAGTTGAAATGAAATTACGGGTGAGAATTTCATCAACAACATACACCTTGTGATGTGGTGGTTTTGTTTTATTCAATTTTTGATTTACTCATCAGATTGTCCAATTCCCAATACTTCTCTTTCATTAAGCTCAAGGCAAAAGCTGCGGCAGAGGCACTGAAAACAGAATAGTCCAAAGCTCCTTTGATACCGATTGAAAAAGTCATAGACAATGCAAATATGAGAAGTAAAAGTCCGCTCAACTTGGCAAAGAGTTCTGTTTTAAACCCAACAATCAAGCATAGGGCAAAAACAATTTCGGCTATGGTTGCCAAAATTCCGATTGTTGGGATCAGAGAATTCGGAAACCAAGGGTTTATCGATTCTGTGTATAGCAAGAAATTGTTCCAATTTCCCCAAACTGAAACCTCTTCGCTCCAAAATCCAAATCTGTCTGCTACTGCAGATAGAAATCCGATTGCTATTGCGAGCCGCAAAAAGAGTTTGATTATTTTATTTTTCATTTTTTCCAATTGTCTAGCTAAAACGCACCACTACGTTCCGTACCTATGCGCTGGGCGGTTTTTATTACTAAAACAGTTCCTTTGGAAACAACAATATTTTCCAGTAGTCATAAATAGTCAACCGAAGGCGCGATTCTCGCTGGGCGCACAGTCGTGTGCCGATTGTACAAGTTAAGGATTTTACGTAATTCTATGTCATCCAAGGAAAAAGAATCTATCAAAAAAAGCTCTTCAACGATTATGCTTCTTTCATTCCCTTTTTCCCGTATAATCCTGGTTGCTGTATGATGGGACTGTGGGCAAGGTTATCTTTATGAATTCGTGTTTGGTGGCCTGATGACACCGGTTGCAGGCATTGGTAAGCGCAGTGTACCCTTGTTTAAAAGCTTCCAAATCCTGTTGTTTGAGTGCGGTGTTCACGGCGGTCAAGCCAGGCTCGATCAGAGGGAGGGATTGGGTTTCCTCCCTGTCCGGATAGGTCGTTTTTATTTCGTCGAACATTTCCTCGAGCTCATGCATTTCAAAGTCTGCCAACTTCCAGTTTTCGTTTATGCCCGCAAACCAAAGTTTATTGTGATGGTTCTGTATGCTTCCCATAAAATCGCCAAAGCCTGGGCTATATGTATTCTCCAATTTACTTTGAAGACGGTCAATTTGATCTTGTAAATACTTTTCCCGGGTATCTGTTTGTTTACAGGAGAACAGAAAAAATAGCAATAGTAGGGGTGCAAATAAAAATTTCATTATCAACTTTTTTAAATTGTCCGTTCTTGTTGTTTTGAAGGTTTTTGTCCTTCAATTCGGTAGGGACAACGGCAAAGGTATTAAAACCTTTGTTCCGTTTGAAGCTGATAAAGGTCATATTCCATATTTGGCTTACCTGGATAAATTCTTTAATTTTGTACTCGTATGAAATCCCTCCATAAAATATCGGCCACCTTCATGGCTATCTTGGTGATATTCACCACTATGTCGTTTACCGTGGATATGCATTTTTGTGGGGAAACCCTTGTTGATTTTTCAATGACCCAAAATGCGCATTCCTGTGGAATGGATGCAGAGACCACCAACGATTGTGAAACCGGGAGCACGGCTGAATCCTGCTGTACCGACACACACATGGTTGTGGAAGGCCAGGACGGGATCAAAGCATCTTTTAACACCTTGACCTTTGGGCAGCAAGCTTTTGTTGCCACGTTTTTCTACACGTATATAGATCTATACGAGGATGTGGATTCGCATATAATTCCGTTCCGGGATTATCGACCGCCTATAATAACGCGGGATTTTCAAAAACTTCACGAGACATACTTAATTTGATCATCAAACAGTTTCCGTTCAACTCGATAGCTATCGGGATCGGATAGGAAAAAACTGCCCAGATACAGTCCGGGTTGGTTCCAGGGAATCCAATTTTCTGTTTATCGGATTTTTATCCAATGTTCAACTGTTTAATGTTCAATGATGATGATTAACAAATCCATCAAATTTCTTATCGAAAATAAATTGGTGGCGGTCCTGTTGCTGGCCCTTTTTGTGGGGATGGGGGTGGTGAATGCTCCTTTTGATTGGGATACGGGCCCCTTGCCTTCAAACCCCGTGGCGGTGGATGCCATTCCAGACATCGGCGAAAACCAACAAATAATTTTCACCGAATGGGAAGGCCGGTCGCCCCAGGATATTGAAGACCAGATAAGTTATCCGCTTACCACGTCATTATTGGGTATTCCCGGCGTACGGACGATCCGCAGTTCTTCCATGTTCGGGTTTTCCACTGTACATATCATTTTTGAGGAGGATATAGAATTTTACTGGAGTCGAAGCCGAATTTTGGAAAAGCTCAATTCCCTGCCTTCGGGTTTGCTGCCCGAAGGTGTGAATCCATCCTTGGGTCCAGATGCCACTGGGTTGGGCCAGGTGTACTGGTACACACTGGAAGGCCGGGATAAGGATGGCAATGTTACGGGAGGATGGGATTTGCATGAACTGCGTAGCATTCAAGACTATTACGTAAAATACGGACTTTCGTCCACGAGCGGGGTTGCTGAAGTAGCGTCCGTTGGGGGATATGTTCAGGAATATCAGATTGATGTTAAGCCTGAATTGATGCGCCAATACAATATCAGCCTTGCGAAAATTGTTGAAGCGGTTAAGGAAAGCAATAAGGATATCGGCGCGCAAACCATGGAAATCAACCAAGTGGAATATTTGGTGCGGGGCCTGGGATATATTAAATCTGTTGCGGATATTGAGGAATCCGTTGTTACCTCTGAAAATTATACTTCCATCCGCATCAAGGATATTGCGAACGTGAGCCTGGGACCTGCGCCCCGGAGAGGGATCTTGGACAAGGAAGGTGCTGAGGTTGTGGGGGGCGTAGTTACCGCGCGTTACGGCGCAAACCCCATGGAGGTCATCAAAAATGTAAAAGAAAAGATTGAGGCGCTTAAAACCGGTCTGCCTTCCAAGGAACTTTCAGATGGGAGGACCTCACAACTTACCATCGTTCCTTTTTATGACCGCTCCGAACTTATCCAGGAAACCCTGGATACGCTGGATGAAGCGCTGAGCCTGGAAATCCTCATTACCATTTTCGTGATTATCGTAATGGTTCTTAACCTTAGGGCTTCCATACTTATTTCGGGCTTGTTGCCGGTTGCGGTTTTGATGGTGTTTATTGCGATGAAATTTTTTAACGTGGATGCCAATATCGTTGCCCTATCCGGAATTGCAATTGCAATAGGAACGATGGTGGACATAGGCATCATTCTCTCCGAAAATATAATCCGCCATCTTGAAGAGGAAAAGGAACGTTTTAGGAAAACCGGGGTAAAACAACCGATCAATTCGGTGGTATATGAAGCGAGTGCCGAAGTATCGGGCGCTATTATAATAGCGGTAATGACGACTATCATCAGCTTTATCCCCGTATTTACAATGATTGGCGCCGAAGGAAAATTGTTCCGTCCCTTGGCATTTACCAAGACCATGGCGATCCTGGCTTCAGTTATGGTGGCATTATTCCTTATTCCGCCCTTTGCTGCCTATTTGTTCCGAAGAAAAAACATCAAAAATGTTACCGCCAATATGATCAGCGTGGTTGTGGTCCTACTTGGGATTACGGCTATCGTTTATGGCCATTGGTTGGGTCTTATCCTTATCGGATTCGGAATTACGGGGCTGTTGAAAGATAGGAAAATTGTCTCAAAAATATCCGAAAAACCAATACTTTCCCCTAAACGGGCCAATACCATCAACATATTTATCTCTGCTCTGGCCGTGGTCTTTTTGTTGGCAGAATTCTGGCGGCCACTGGGAGTGGACAAAAGTATTTTTTCGAACTTATTATTTGTGGGGTTGATTTGTTTCGGACTGTTGGGATTTTTCTGGATATTCCAAATGTATTACAAAAGAATCCTAGGTTGGGCACTTCGGAACAAGATACTGTTTCTTTCCATCCCCTCCCTTTTGGTTGTCTTGGGAATGGTAATATGGCAGCATACAGGCAAGGAGTTTATGCCTTCCTTAAATGAGGGTTCATTTTTGCTGATGCCCACTTCCATGCCCCATTCCGGCGTAGAGGAGAATAAACGGGTACTCGAGCAAATGGATATGGCCGTGGCGGGAATTCCGGAAATCAAAACGGTGGTAGGGAAGGCTGGTCGTACGGAGTCCGCCCTAGATCCGGCACCGCTGTCCATGTATGAAAATATGATTCAGTACAAATCTGAATACGCATTGAATGAAAGAGGGAAGCGCCAACGGTTTAAGGTGAACAAAGATGGACTTTTCATTCTTAAGGATGGTGGCCTCGTAAACAATCCCAATCGAAAAACAGCAAACGAGGATAGCTATGATAAGACAGAACTGGTTGATCCATTTTATGTTCATGTCTCGGATTTAATTGCAGATAGTGGAGGGGAGTTTTACCGAAACTGGCGACCGGAAATAAGGACTCCCGACGATATTTGGGATGAAATAGTACGTGTTACCCGAATTCCGGGTGTTACCTCCGCCCCAAAATTGCAGCCCATTGAAACCCGATTGGTAATGTTGCAGACCGGGATGCGCGCACCGATGGGAATTAAGGTGAAAGGTCAGGACCTTCAAAAAATTGAGGATTTTGGGATTGAACTGGAATCCATTTTAAAACAGGCTGAAGGTGTAAAAGTAGAAGCCGTATTTGCAGATCGAATCGTTGGAAAGCCCTATCTTTTGATCGATATCCAAAGAGATCGATTGGCCCGATATGGCGTTTCCATAGAAGAGGTGCAACAAATCCTGGAAGTTGCCGTGGGCGGAATTGCATTGACCCATACGGTGGAAGGAAGGGAACGATACGGCGTTCGTGTTCGATATCCGCGTGAACTTCGGGCCAGCCCAGACGATTTGAAGAACATTTACGTACCCGTAGAAAATGGCAATCCCATACCCTTGGGCGAACTCGTTAAAATACGTTATGAACACGGACCGGAGATGATAAACAGTGAGGACAATTTCTTGGTAGGTCACGTTTTGTTCGACAAGATGGACGGGTTTGCAGAAGTGGATGTGGTAGAAAATGCGGAGGCTTTGATTCTTGAAAAAATAGAAAATGGGGAATTGATCGTTCCAAAAGGAATAAGTTATCAGTTTACCGGCACTTACGAAAATCAGTTGCGCGCGGAAAAAACATTGGGGGTAATAGTTCCCCTTGCATTGGCGATCATTTTTTTGATCCTTTATTTTCAGTTCCGCTCGGTCTCCACATCGTTAATGGTGTTTTCAGGTATCGCGGTTGCCTTTGCAGGCGGATTTTTGATGCTCTGGTTTTACGGGCAGGATTGGTTTTTAAACTTCAACTTTTTTGGGGAAAATCTGCGCGAAATATTCCAAATACATCCCATAAACCTTAGTGTTGCCGTGTGGGTCGGATTTATTGCCCTCTTCGGAATTGCCACCGATGACGGGGTAGTTATCGCCACGTATCTAACCCAAACTTTTGAAAAAAACGAGCCGGGGACTGTAAAGGAAATCCGCGCTTCGGTGGTTGAGGCGGGATTGAAGAGAATCCGTCCGTGTTTGATGACTACCGCCACAACGCTTCTGGCATTGCTCCCCATCCTTACTTCCACCGGAAGGGGAAGCGATATTATGATTCCGATGGCAATCCCCAGCTTTGGCGGCATGTTCATCGCCTTGATCACGCTTTTTGTAGTTCCGGTACTTTTCAGCTGGAGACGGGAAGCAAAATTGAAAAAACAGACAAGAACCCTTAAAGAAATTTAGAAATATGAATCTGATATTAAATAGGAGTATTCGGCAATCAAATTCAAAGCCTTACACGCTAGGAATATTTCTGGTTATGTCCATGTTATTAAGTTGGTCTTCACAAGCCCAACATCTGGAAACCTATGTTGAGGAAGCAATAAGGAACAATCCCAATATTCAGGCGGTGGAAAGACAATATGCCATTTCCACGGAAAAAATATCGGAAGCACATTCACTGCCGAATACAGAATTTTCAGCGGGATATATCATAGGAAACGATATGCCGATGATGCAACAAGGAGAATTTTCCGCAATGCAGATGTTTCCATGGTTCGGGACTATTTCGGCACGTGAAAAATATGCCTCGGCAATGGCCGATGCGGATTTTGTGGAAATTGAAATCGCCAAAAGAAAAATCGAAATGGCCTTGTCGCAATCCTATTACCGGTTATATAAATTAATCAAAAAACAGGAGGTATTGGATTCAAATATTCAACTCTTGCAGGTCTATGAGCAAATGGCATTGACCTCGGTGGAAGTGGGGCAGGCCACGGTAGTTTCAGTCTTGCGATTGCAGATGCGACAAAATGATTTGCTCGAGCAGAAATTGGTATTGGAACAGGAATATGCGGCAGAACTTATCGCTTTCAACAGGATAATGAACCGTTCCGATTCCGCTGAAGTCGTTATGGCCGATAGTTTGTCCTTGCCCGAAATGGATATTGAAATCGATTTGAACCAACTTCAACTTCATCCAGAATTGAAGAAATTCGAGGAATTGGGCAAGGTAATTTTCCAAGCCGATGCGCTCAACAAAAAGGAAAGCGTGCCCGGGTTTGGGGTAGGAGTGGAGTATATGGTTTTTTCTGGATCGCCAAATATGTGGATGCCGATGGTTTCCGTTTCCATCCCTATTTTCAATAAAAAATATAGTTCCGTCGCGAGGCAGAACAAACTTAAATTGGAAGAATTGGATGTTCAAAAACAAGCTTCGGAAAATGATTTGGTAATACAATTGCAAACCGCGGTCCGAAATAGGAATGCGGCGCGGATCAGTATCGAGACCCAAGATAAAAATCTTGAACGGGCAGAAAATGCCACCGAGATTTTGTTCAGAAACTATGAAACCGGCACCTTGGATTTCAGGGAAGTCTTGGACGTTCAGGAATTGCAATTGAAATTTCAACTAAGCCGGATAGAAGCGATTGCTTTCTATTTTGAACAAATGAGCATTATCCACTATTTCCTGGATTTGAAATTATAATTAACTTTCAAGACCTTACATGTTTCAGAAAACTGTAAGGTCTTATAACCCTTAACACCACCATAATGAAACATACATATAATATACATGGAATGACCTGCAACGGTTGTAGAAGCCATGTGGAAAAAATCCTTTCTGAAGTAGAAGGCGTATCAAGCGCTACGGTCCTTTTGGCGGAAAAGGAAGCCATTATAGAAATGGAAAACCATATTCCCCTCGAAAAATTTCAGGAGGCTCTCAAAAACGATGGCGGAAGATACCATATTTATAACGTGGGCGAGCACCATCATCATCATAAGGAAGGAACCGCCAAACCTCCAAAAGGAGAAGGCACCGGGGTTTTCTATTGCCCCATGCACTGCGAAGGCGATAAAACCTACGACAGGCCAGGCGATTGCCCGGTATGCGGCATGGATCTGGTAGAGGAGTTCAATTTGTCGGCCCTGGCGACGGAACAATGGACCTGCCCCATGCATCCGGAAATTATAGAAGAGGGACCGGGCTCTTGTCCCAAATGTGGGATGGAGCTAGTACCAATGGCGCCCGATATTTCAGCGGAGGAGAGAACCTATAGGAAACTATTGAAAAAATTCTGGATAGCCACGGCTTTCACCCTCCCGATCTTCCTCATTGCGATGAGTGAAATGCTGGTCCACAATCCATTGTATGATATTATGGACCAATATTATTGGAACTGGATCCAGTTTGCACTCTCAATCCCCGTTGTGTTTTACGCCACTTGGATGTTTTTTGAACGTGCCTACAGAAGTGTCAAAACTTGGAACCTCAATATGTTCACATTAATAGGAATTGGGGCTGGAGTTGCATGGTTGTTCAGTGTTTTTGGAATGTTTTTTCCCGGTTTCTTTCCGGACCAATTCCTTTCGGAATCTGGAGCGGTACACGTCTATTTTGAGGCAGCAACCGTAATCCTTACCCTGGTGCTACTGGGTCAGCTGTTGGAAGCAGGCGCGCACAGTAGAACCAATTCGGCCGTAAAGGAACTGCTGAAACTGGCGCCCAATAAGGCCCTAAAAATGGTCCGGGGCGAGGAAGTGGAGGTGAGCATCGATAAGATTGAAATCAATGATATTTTAAAGGTAAAACCCGGCGATAAAATTCCCGTGGACGGCGTTATTTCGGAAGGGGCAACGAGCATTGATGAGTCGATGATCACCGGCGAACCCATTCCCGCAATGAAAACCGTAGGCGACAAAGTAAGCAGTGGAACCATCAACGGCAACCAGGTGTTTTTGATGAAGGCCGAAAAGGTGGGGAGTGATACCCTGCTTTCCCAAATCATCAAAATGGTAAATGATGCCAGCAGAAGCCGGGCGCCCATCCAGAATCTGGCGGATAAGGTTTCGGGTTATTTTGTGCCAATCGTAGTCCTGATTTCCATTATAACCTTTGTAGTCTGGGCAATTTGGGGTCCGGAGCCGGCCTATGTGTATGCCCTGGTCAATGCCATTGCGGTTTTGATCATCGCCTGTCCCTGCGCATTGGGACTTGCAACGCCTATGTCCGTGATGGTGGGGGTAGGAAAGGGGGCCCAAAATGGCATTTTGATCAAAAACGCAGAAGCGATCGAAAAAATGGATAGGGTAAACGTGTTGATCGTGGACAAAACCGGGACCATAACGGAAGGAAAACCAACGGTAGAAAAAGTAGTATCGTTCAACAATGGCTTTTCGGAAAAAGAAGTATTGCAGTTTATCGCTTCGGTAAACAGTAATAGCGAACACCCATTGGCCGAAGCCACCGTAAAATATGGAAGAGAGCAGAAGACGGAAATCATAAAATCAGAAGACTTTGGTGCCGTTACCGGAAAAGGCGTGGAAGCCATTGTGCATGGAAAAAAGATCGCTTTGGGGAATCCCAGTATGATGGAATATGCCGAGGCGAAGCTCAGCCAGGAAATGGAAAACGAAGCAAAAACCTATCAAATGCAGGGTAAAACTGTTTCCTATATGGCCGTGGACAACGCGGTAATTGGTTACGTGGTAATAGGCGACAAGATTAAGCCCACGTCCGCAAAAGCTATTAAGGAACTTCAACAAAGAGACATTGAAGTGATTATGATGACCGGTGATAACCACAATACCGCAAAAGCCGTGGCCAAGGAACTAAATCTCTCAGGATTTAAGGCCGGTATGCTGCCACAGGACAAACTCATGGAGGTGGAGAAATTGCAAAAGGAAGGAAAAATCGTGGCCATGGCTGGCGATGGCATCAATGACGCACCCGCATTGGCAAAAAGTGATGTGGGAATTGCAATGGGAACCGGTACGGATGTCGCAATTGAAAGTGCGATGATCACCCTTGTAAAAGGCGATCTGCACGGCATTGTAAAAGCGCGAAAGTTAAGTCATGCCGTGATGAAAAACATAAAACAGAACCTGTTTTTTGCACTCATTTACAATACGTTGGGCATTCCAATTGCCGCGGGGGTATTGTTCCCGATTTTCGGAATCCTACTATCCCCAATGGTTGCTGCCCTGGCGATGAGTTTTAGTTCCGTTTCGGTAATAGGGAACGCATTGCGACTGAGAGCAGCAAAGATCTGAAGCAAAAATAACCGTGTACACGACAAAAATGTTTCCATTGTGGTCTATATAATTGGTCGTGCAGTTATACTCCAATGGATTCAATTTCCCTGGATTTCATTTTTTAAGGGATCTGGGCAAAATTCAAAAAATTGTCAATTTATTTTTTTGTCGTATAAGTGAAATTAAATAAAACAAAAAATGAAAAAGAATATCATTTATATCGGTCTGGCCCTGATGGTAGGGTTATTGGGAGGATTCCTGATTTTCTCGGGAGAAACTTCGACTAAGGAAAAACACTTGCATTCTGAGGAGGTTTCGTCAAGTCAAATGTGGACCTGCTCCATGCATCCACAGATTATGCAACCCGAACAGGGAGACTGCCCGATATGCGGAATGGATTTGATCCCTGCGGAAATGGGAGGTGAAGGATTGTCGCCCAATGAAATAAAAATGTCGGAAAACGCGATGGCATTGGCAAATATCCAGACAATTATAGTGGGAGAAACCTCGGAATCTGAAGGAAACTCCCTGCTGCTCTCGGGAAAAATTATGCCCAATGAAGAGACGAATGCCGTGCAGGCAAGTTATTTTGAAGGCCGGATAGAAAGGTTGAACGTAAGCTTCACTGGAGAGAAAGTAAACAAGGGTCAATTATTGGCCACCATTTATGCCCCGGATTTGGTGGCGGCACAACAGGAGCTGTTGACCGCGGCATCCTTGAAACAAACCCAACCGGCATTGTACAAGGCTGTTCGCAATAAATTAAAGCTTTGGAAATTATCTGAAAAACAAATAAATGATATTGAAGCCTCGGGGAAAATACGGGAGAACTTTCCCATTTATGCAACGGTTTCCGGCACCGTTTCGGAAAAAATGGTAGAAGAGGGCGATTATGTTTCAAAAGGACAACCTATGGTGAAAGTCAGTAATTTGCAGACTGTTTGGGCAATCTTCGACGCCTATGAAAACCAGATTTCACGGTTAAAGGAAGGCCAGAAAATATCGATTACCACAAACGCCTATCCCAACAGGGAATTTGATGCCACCATCTCCTTTATCGACCCCAGATTGAACACCAGAACCAGAACTGTTTCGATAAGGGCAATTCTGAACAATAAGGATGGAATCTTTAAACCGGGAATGTTTGTGACTACACAAGTTCAAATGTCAGAAAATGGAGATAGTCAATCCCACGTACAGATTCCTGCCACTGCTGTACTTTGGACGGGGAATAGGTCTTTGGTCTATGTTAGGACCAATCCCAAAGTGCCCGTTTTCGAAATGAGGGAAGTGGGTCTAGGCGCAAAGACCGGTGATGCTTATACCATTATTGATGGGTTATCCAATGGAGAGGAAGTGGTAGTGAATGGAACATTTACAGTAGATGCGGCCGCACAACTTCAAGGAAAAAGGAGTATGATGAATACCAATGGGCAACCTGAAAAGGGTGCAGAATATCATTTAACGGATGTTGAACGAATTGAAGTGCCAATTAAATTTCAAGATCAACTAAAGGCAGTTTTTGACGACTATTTGGCAATAAAAAAAGCCTTGGTGAACGACAACCCGGAAACTCCAAGAACTGCGGCATCCGCTCTATTAGGAAACCTGCAAAAAGTGGATTTGAAACTTGTAAACAAAGAACCGGCCCATAGCCGGTGGATGTTGCTGCATAGAGAATTGGAGGAATCCGCGCTCGCCATTTCCAAAACAGGGGATATCAAAAAGCAGCGGAATCATTTCATTCCTCTTTCGGCCCATTTGATCAATGCCGTTAAAACTTTCGGCATCAACCAAAAGGTATACGTGGATTTTTGCCCTATGGTCAATGATGATACTGGTGCATTTTGGATGAGTACGGCGCGGGAAATCCTCAACCCGTATTATGGGGCGAGCATGCTTGGGTGTGGGGAAATTGTAGCAGAGATTGATTAGGCCATAAAATCCTGTCCTGGTTCGATTTTAAAGGAAAGATAAGTTCAAATGTTGAAGCTGACCTGACACGCCGTTCCATAAAATTCTGGCGAATGTTGGCAAGACTATTTTACTTTGTTCTGCCCACTACAATTTTGTCGTATTCTATATCATTTGGTTCCCAAAGTTCGATTTTATTGTTCTCATTATCTAAAATATGAACAAATTTTCCATATTCAAACGTCTCGATTTCGTCAATTATAATAACACCTTCCTTTTTCAACTGTTCAACAAGTGCTTCTAAATTTTCTACCCGATAGTTTATCATCACAGGACCATCAAAATGGGTTGATTTTTCGGAAGACGGGCTCCATTGTGTAAATCCCTTCCTGGTGGGGTCTGCACCTTGTCTCCATTCAAAATTGGTTCCCCATGTATCTGTGTCTAAACCCAGGTGTGCATTATACCATTGTTTTGTTGCATCCGGGTCTTTGCATTTGAAAAAAACACCGCCTATTCCTGTTACTCTTTTCATTTTAATGTCATAATCTGTTGTTCTTGTTGCCAAGGTAAGGAATTTCCTTGGGTCTTGCTTTATCTGTTCCAAAAAAGCCTCTGCCAAAAATCCATAACATCTTTTTTACCGCAAACTATGGAGCATTCCAAAACGTGGAGAAAAAACAAAACCGTGGTAAATGGCCTTAAATGTGTTCGGTCTTTGGAAAATCAGGGAATTGTGCAACGCTTCTTATTGTTAGCGGCTGGCTTCCACCATTGCCGAACCATTATTGTCTTCAAATATTATATTTAGGTCACTTGCCTTTTCCGGATTGGGAACAATGGTGCCAATTTTTCCCTCTTTTTCAACAATGAATATATCCTTATCAGGAGGAAACTCGTTTGTAAGTTGATTGTTATACCAAGAACTATAAATTCCTCGTACTCAAACGGTATCATTACTTTACCGCTTTCGTCATAAATTCCGACCTTATTATTGTGATCTACGAATATTGCATATCACCCTTTCAAGGCATAGATGAAGTCAACGGCCCCCAATAGGGAAAAACCGGACGCCTGAAAATCCAACCCAAAATAGACCAATCCCCATAGTGCCGGCCGGCAAGCGCCGGTTCAGTCAACACGGCATTCTTGTTGGGTCGTTCCGACCACACCAATGCTTAGTTGGTGTGGGGTCGTTTTTTTTACGCTGACATTGGTTTCACGTTGATTTGTCCGCCAATAGCTTTCAACACTTTCATTATTGTTTCAAATTGTGGTTTTGCTCCGTTAGATAAGGCTTTATAAAGGCTTGGTCTGCTCATTCCAGTTTTCTCTGCAATTTTGGTCATTCCAATTGACTTTGCAATATGTCCAATTGCTATTATCAAATCTGAACTATCTCCATCTTCGAGAATTGTATTCAGATATTCAGCAATCATTTCTTCGCTGTCCAAATAGTCCGCTATGTCAAATTTAGGGGTTTCCATATCAATCATTTTTTATTCTGTTCCAGATTTTTTTTGCTTTCTCTATGTCCTTTTGTTGTGTAGATTTATCTCCACCAACTAAAAGGATTACGATTTTGTTGTCTTTTTCTTTAAAATATACTCGATAGCCTTTAGCATAATTAATTCTCATCTCGCTAATTTCGTCACCGATAGGTTTACAATCTCCGAAGTGTTCATCCGTTTCAAGTTTTTGAATTCGGAAAAGTATTTTAGATTTTGCCCGAATATCTTTTAGCTTTCTAATCCA
>CAYXDM010000026.1:0-13427 GCA_964463595.1 uncultured Aequorivita sp.
ATTCACGAACCCCATTACATCCTCATACCATTTAACCCAGGTATTCATTTCTCCCCATCCTACATTTCCAACCATGTGGTCTATAAATTTAAAACCAGTGGTGGATGGATTATAATCTGATTTCCATTCCTTAAACCCAGGTAAAAATTTTCCCTTATAGTTTTTTCTTTCCACAAAAAGATGGACTGTTTCCCCATAGGTATAGATTCCGCTGCGTACCACCTCGCCATGTTCATCTTCTTCTACCGTAGGCTCCATAAAGCTCCTTGCTCCGCGCCTGGTCGTTTCCTCATAGGACGATCTCGCATCGTCCACCCAAAGAGCGATCACCTTTACGCCATCTCCGTGTTTAACAATATGATCGTTTATCGGGGATTTACTGTTCAGAGGGGAAGTAAGTACCAATCGGATCTTGTCCTGCATTAAAACATAACTCACCGTATCCTTTGATCCTGTTTCCAGTCCCTTGTAAGCAAAGGATTGAAACCCGAATGCCGTTTTGTAATAATGGGCCGCCTGCTTGGCATTTCCCACATACATTTCCACATAATCCGTTCCCAACAATGGCAGGAAATCTTCGGCTCCTTCAAAAATTTTCTCTAGGCCATACTCGACCGACTTAATGTCTTTACTCATAATATTTATTTTATACAATCTTAAGGTTTATTTTAATCTATTGCAATTCTCTCTTTGTGGTATTAAAAGTCCAGATATCCATATCTATCATGCAGAGTAAGGATTTTATTTAATCTGGGTTGCTCATTCCTTTTCGAGCCAACTCTGGTAATAGGTGCCATCAGAAAGTTTCATTCCGTCCTCGGTCACCTGGAGAGGTCTGAAAGTATCTACCATTACGGCCAGCTCGTCGGTTTTTGTTTTTCCAATACTGCGTTCTGCCGCCCCGGGATGTGGGCCGTGAACTATTCCTGCCGGATGTAGCGTGATCTGCCCCATTTTGATGTCATTCCGGCTCATAAAATCGCCATCTACATAATATAACACCTCATCACTGTCAATATTGCTATGGTTATATGGCGCCGGAATACTCTCTGGGTGATAATCATACAAACGGGGTACGAAACTGCATATTACCAGTGCTGTTGTTTCAAAGGTTTGGTGCACCGGCGGCGGTTGATGGATACGTCCTGTGATAGGTTCGAAATCGTGAATGGAGAAAGCATAGGGATAATTGTAGCCATCATACCCCACTACATCAAAGGGATGGGTATCATAGACCATTTCAAAAATATCATCGTTCTTTTTCACTTTGATCAAAAATTCTCCCCTTTCGTTATGGGTTTCCAAAACTTCAGGTTTCCTTATGTCCCGTTCACAGTAGGGGGAATGTTCCAACAATTGACCGAACCAATTTCTATATCTTTTGGGCATGTAGATGGGATGTCTTGAATCTACGATAAAAAGTCGATTCTCCTCCGTATCAAAATCTATTTGGTAAATTATGCCGCGGGGGATAATCAAATAGTCGCCATACTTAAAATCGAGGTTGCCGAGAAAGGTTCGCAAAACCCCGCTGCCCTTGTGGATGAAGATCACTTCATCGGCATCGGTATTTTTATAGAAATAGTTTCTCAGCGATTCCTGTGGGGCAGCCAGGATAATACTGCAGTCTGAATTGGTGAGCACGGTCTTTCTACTGTCGAGATAATCTTTTTCAGGTCTTATCCCAAAACCGTCCAATCTTAGGGAATGCATATTGTTGCTACTGGCAATTTTTGGGGCAACACTGTATTGCTTCTTTATTTCCCTTAATTGCGTGGGTCGATTTTCGTGATAGATATTGGAGTACATTCCATCGAAGCCCACAGTGCCAAAGAGTTGTTCGGAATATAGGCTTCCGTCCGGTTTTCGGAATTGGGTGTGGCGTTTCGGGGGAATTTTTCCGAGTTTATGGTAGAAAGGCATAACTGAGATGTTTGTATCCACAAATATCGAAAAAAATATCCGCATTTTAATGAACACATCCCAAATGCTCGGATCTCCAGATTTTCATTAAAGGGCTATCCTTCCCAGCCCTATTTTAAAATGAAACGCGGACATCTTTCCCTCGGGTTTTAGAATCGGTACCCGAGGGCCACGTACCAAACGCTCTCCTTTAACTCGGGGGAATAGGAATATTTAACTTCCATCGGCCCCAAAATACTTTCCAATCCGTATCCCAGAAAATAACCCGAATACTTGATGCGTTCTATCCATTGGTTCCGGTCAAACAGATCATTTCCTATATTTAAGATATTGGCTCCTACATTGATATGGTTTTTTTTGAAGATCTCATAATCCAGGGTCAGCAAAGATTTGAGATAGGTATTCCCTCTTAATGAAATGGCCTCATATCCATAAAACGGAATAATGTTGTTCATTTCCTTAAACCCAAATCCTCCCAATGCAAAATCCAGAGAGGTGGTTCCCGGATGCCCTAACTTAAACCCTCCCTCTGCGATGGCATTCATGGAGAAATTCTCGAAGAATGAGATGGCAAAACCCATCTTGGCCTTTGCGATGGAAAACGGATGAAAGTTTTCGTTTAGCCCGTCAGAAAAAAGATACCAGTGAAAATCGCCCGAAAAATAAGCGCCCTTTTTCGGAAAGAAACTGTTGTCATAGGTATCGTATCTCAGGAACCCATATACACTGTAATAGTTGGTGCTCTCAAAAATTGTACGTGGAAGGTTGTTCCGGTCCGTGCTAATGGTTTCGGAAAGATACCGCAAATATTTGTGCTCGACGCCGGCACCCAAGAGAAAAGTCCTTCTAAAGGGAGTTTCAAAATAGAGTTGATTGGTAAAATCGCTATACTTGATGGAAAGCTTATTGATGGATAGATTTGTGTCCACCGGAAAATCAACATTGATAAAGCTCAAGGGAACACTGGTCTCAAAAAAATGATATTTTGAACTGAAGCCCACGCTCCAGTAGTATCCCTTGTCTATATAATATTCAAAATTATAGCGAAGATTATCGCCGGCAATAAGGTCGAGAGAGGCGATATCGTTATTTGTCAATAACCGTTTCCGGGTAATGTTCACAAGAGCAGCTGTGCGAAAAAGATTGTCGTAATGTGCTCCCAACCGGAGAAAAGTCTGGGAATTGTTCTCCCTCAGCCGCACCTCGAGTTTATTGCTGCCAGCCGAATCCTTCACAAATTTATAATTGATGCTCTGGAAATTGCCCGTAGCCGAAAGGTTGTTGATCCCCTCACTGAATTCAGCATAGGTCAATCGCGTTGGTGGGCGCAGCTTCAATTTTCCCATTACATAACTCCTGGTGTATCTTTTATTGCCCATTATTCCCACCGCATCTATGCTTATGGTATCCTGGACTTCAAGCACGGTTTCCCTTTTTTCGGAAGGTTTCTGCCGCTGTGCAAGTTGCTTCAACCTCACCAAATTGTCGGTTGCGCTTTCCTCTCCGGCCTCGATGATCTTCTGTCCGGAACCAAATGATATTGCGCTGAAATCCTTTATGTTCGGATGGATATAAACGTCGGTTTTCTTCCGTTTTTCCACCATATCATTAATGGTCCTAAAATTATTGATTTGGATCAGTACCTGAAAAACGGACTGCAATTTATCGCGGCCCTTCAAGCTGTCCTGCACATCTACCCCAATTATTATATCCATTCCCTTTGCACGAACCTCGTCTATGGGGTAATTGTTTACCACGCCCCCGTCGATCAACACCGTGTCATTGATCACCACTGGCCTAAAGAGAGATGGCAGGGCTCCACTGGCAGAAACGGCCTCGGGAAGATATCCGTGATCCAGGATTACTTCCTTTCCGGTTTCCACATTGGTTGCCACACAAAAGAAGGGAATGGGCAATTCACTGAAATCCGAAATTTCACCCACGTGCGCCGTAAGCCGGGAGAGGAGATTATAAACGTTTTGGCCCTTGGAAAATCCCGAGGGAAACCCGATCTTAAAATCCTCGAAAGGCAAGGAGAGCGCATATTTCTCAGATTCCTTCTTTTCATAGAAGGTTTTGGAACCGCGCGGAATTTCATCCTGGATCAAATTCCTAAAATCGGTTTCCTTAAAAATGCTGTCCAACTGACTGGCCGAATATCCCGAAGCATATAAAGCCCCGATCACTGCGCCCATACTGGTGCCGCCAATATAGTCTATGCGGATGCCTGCCTCCTCGATCACTTTCAGGGCTCCTATATGGGCTAGCCCTTTCGCTCCTCCACCGCTCAGCACCAATCCTATCTTGAGATCGTCCGTTTCGTTAGTCTGCGAAAACAGAAGGCCCGATACTGTTGCAAATAATATGAAAATTATTTTTTTCATTAATTATGCTCTTTGTTAGCTTTTAGGAAATTGAAATTCCATACGACAATTTTTCACGGAGTGACCTATATCAATAACAGACCGACTTATGGATGTTTCAGTCCTTGTCAAAGTGCTGGATTAATTTTCTTGCTCTGCTTGGCCCCACTACATTTGACAGTTCCTCAAAGCTTGCATCGGCAATCCGTTTTTTACTTTTAAAATGACCCAATAGATCGACAACGGTTTTCTCCCCTATGCCGGGAATGGTTACCAATTCGGTATCCAGCGCTTGTTTGCTGCGCTTGGTTCGGTGAAAGCTTATTCCGAATCTATGCGCCTCGTTGCGCAATTGTTGGATTATTTTCAGGGTTTCACTTTTTTTGTCCAAATACAGCGGAATGGGATCGTCTGGATAAAACAACTCCTCCAACCGTTTCGCTATTCCAATGATAGCAATTTTTCCGCGCAAACCCAATCGCTCCAGACTTTTTAGCGCCGAGGATAATTGGCCCTTCCCTCCATCTATGATGATGAGCTGGGGCAGGGGTTGCTCTTCGTCCAACAATCTTTTGTACCGCCTATATACCACTTCTTCCATGGAGGCGAAATCATCGGGTCCAACCACTGTTTTTATATTGAACTTCCGGTAATCTTTTTTGCTGGGTTTCCCGTTCTTAAAAACCACGCATGCTGCCACAGGATTGGTGCCCTGGATATTACTGTTGTCAAAACATTCTATATGCCGGGGTTCTTCCGAAAGTCGAAGATCCTTTTTCATCTGTGCCATGATCCGTTTTTCGTGTCGCTCGGGATCCACGATTTTTGTTTGCTTAAATCGTTCCATCCGGAAGTATTTTGCATTTCTTTCGGACAGGTCGAGGATATGCTTTTTGTCCCCCAGTTTTGGGACATGCACTTTTACATCCTCTCCTAGATCTATTGTGAACGGCACGTAAATTTCTTTTGAGAAAGAATTGAACCGTTGGCGCAACTCTACAATGGCAAGTAATAAGAGATCTTCGTTGGACTCATCCAATTTCTTTTTGATCTCCAGGGTGTGGGACCGGATAATGGCTCCATGCGAAACTTGTAAAAAATTGACATACGCATAGCTCTCGTCAGAAATAATCGAAAAAACATCCACATTGGTGATCTTCGGATTTACCACTGTGGATTTGGATTGGTAATTTTCCAGGACATCAATTTTTTCCTTGATACGCTGGGCTTCCTCAAATTTAAGATCCTCCGCCAACCGTTTCATCTGGATCTTGAACTTGTTCAATGAATTCCTAAAGTTTCCCTTTATAATGTTCCGGATGGCATCAATGTTTTCCATATGCTCCTTTTCGGAAAAAAGTCCTTCACACGGTCCCAGGCAATTTCCGAGGTGAAACTCTAAGCAAACCTTAAACTTTCCGGCTTTAATATTCCGTTTGGACAGATCGTAATTACAGGTACGCAACGGATATAGTCCTCTAATTAGATCCATTAAAATATGGACGGTCTTCATGCTGGTGTATGGTCCATAATATTCCGATCCATCCCGGATTACCTGGCGGGTAGTAAATACACGAGGGAATCGCTCATTCTTGATACAGATCCAGGGGTAGGTCTTGTCGTCCTTTAAAAGAACGTTATATCGGGGCTGATAGTTCTTGATCAGGTTGTTTTCCAGCAACAAGGCATCTGTTTCCGTTTCAACAACAATATGTTTGATTGTCGCGATATTTTTAACCAGAACAGGGTTTTTTTTGTTGTAATAATTTTTGGTGAATTAAGAGGAGACTCGATTTTTTATGTTTTTGGCCTTGCCTACATATAGCAGTTTGCCGTCCTTATCATAATATTGATAAACGCCGGGGGAATCTGGAAGCGTTGAGATCTGAAGCGTTATTGAGGCATGGACCATAGGCCCAAAGATACTGGATAGCTTCTTTTATCCGAAATGATTTAAAGGTGAATATATACCGACTCGGACCGAGGAATTTTTCATGGGGATTTTTGAAGCACCAGAAACGCTACGCCAACTGAAAAAGCTTTCCGGGCAAAGGTCTTACAACACCTTTGAGCTCCATATTCATTAACAGGGTGGCGACTTTGAATACGGGCAGGCTGCATTCCACGGCTATACTGTCAAGCAATTCCTTTTCCCTTGCCTTTAGAAACCGATAAATGATTTTCTCCTCCTCATCAAGTTCCACAAAAAGCTGTGTCTGACGGGGTTTTGGAGCTTCCTTTAGCTCCCACCCAAGGTGATAGATAATATCTGCGGCAGAGGTTAATATATGCGCTTTTTGTTGCTTTATCAAATTGTTGCAGCCCGTGCTTTGTGGATCCGTGGCCCGGCCTGGAAGTGCAAATACCTCCCGATTGTAGGAGTTGGCGATATCGGCAGTAACGAGGCTCCCGCCTTTCTCGGCCGATTCAATCACGATGGTAGCCTCTGACAGGCCTGCGATAATCCTATTCCGTTTTAAAAAATTGGTTTTATCAAACTTGTCGCTACTCCAAAATTCGGTAAAGAAACCGCCATTTTCTTCCATTTTCTTGGCATACTTCTTATGATCTTTTGGATATATTTGGTTTAGGCCATGAGCCAAACATCCTATTGTTTGAAGATTATTTTCAAGAGCTGCTTTATGGGCACAGATATCCACTCCATAAGCAAGACCGGAGACAATAACTGGATTTAGTGGAGAAAGTTCCTCAATAAGATTTTGACAAAATGCATTGCCATAACTGGTGATTTTTCGGGTACCTACAATGCTGATGATTTTTTTGTTTACCAAATCGATATTTCCACGTTGGAAAAGGAGGATTGGGCCATCGAGACAATGCTTCAATCTTTCAGGATAATCCTTATCCTGGAAATAACTCCACTCCACTCCATTGTTTTCAATGTATTCGATCTCTTCATCAGCTTGCTCCAGTTGCTGCTTCAAATTCAAGTCCCTTAGCTTTACGGCGCCAATGCCGTCTATTTTGGCAAGACTGCTTTTCTTTTCCTTAAAAATAGCCTCCGCAGAACCCAGTTTCCGCAACAGTTTCTTGGCCGAAATATCCCCGAGATTGGGAATTTTTTGCAGCGCAAGGGTATAGCGCAAATCATTTGTTGAAAGCATGGAATTGAAAATTAGGGGGAGAAAAATCAAAAGTAGAATATTTTTTTCACTTAAGTTGGAAACAGTTAAAGGTGAAAGTGAACGATATCAGCCATCTAATAATTAAACTTTCTTAACAACCTATGTAAATCGAAACAAAAAATACGGACCAGCCCGACTGTTATCGACCTTCATGGATTCAAATTGTTCGATTAACGGCAGTTGTTGATAAATTCCAACAACTAAAATTGGATGGTGGTATAAAAATCCTAATTTTGTCTATATGCAACTTTCCACTTATATATCGGACCTTCTATATCGCTACGAATGTGTGATCATTCCGGGATTTGGGGCGTTTTTGACTCGTAATCAACCCGCTGTGATCGATGCGGAATCAAACATCTTTTATCCGCCTTCGAAGATCCTGTCGTTCAACAAACAACTTCAGGTCAATGATGGGTTGTTGGCGAATTATGTTGCTTCTGCAGAAAAATGCAGTTATGAAACGGCCCTTCAGAAAGTGCGGGAATTTTCCGCCCATTTAAGTTCCGAATTACTTTCGGGAAAATCGGTTACTCTTAAAAATATAGGTGAATTTTCCTTGAATGAGGAAAGATCCATTCAGTTTGAGCCAATGCACAAACAAAATTTCAGCACCTCTGCCTTTGGACTTTCCGAGTTCGTTTCACCTAAAATCACTCGTCAACTTGAAGTCCCAACCGAAGGAACAAAAGAGAAGGTATTAAGGCCCGAGGAAAATTCTGCGACAAGACCTTACCTAAAATATGCTGTAGTGGCCGCCATTGCAGCTCTGGTTACCGGGTTTGGTGGCATGAAACTATATGAAAACCAAGTTCAAGAGCATAATCTCGCTGAACGCCAAAAGGCAAATTCCCTGGTAGAGGACCAAATTCAGGAGGCTACCTTTGTCATTGAAAATCCATTGCCGGTGGTCAATGTTAAGCTTGCCAAACAAATTGGAAAATACCATCTCGTGGCCGGGGCCTTTAGAATGGAGGAAAATGTGGACAAAAAAGTAGAAGAGCTCCGTAAGAAGGGATATACTCCCAGAAAAATGGGAACTACAAGATATGGCCTCCATCAAGTGGTTTACGCCAGTTTCGAGGATCGGACCGAGGCCATAAACAAATTGCACGAAATCCAACGCACTGAAAATCCCGATGCATGGTTATTGGTACAGGAAATGGAATAGCTACTTGTTCTTTCTATCGCTGGATTTTTAACTTTCCTTTTTCTTTCTTCGCTATCTTTGAACAAAATTCTAACCGATGACAGCCAAAACCCCAAGTGAATCGCTAACCATCATTACAGATTTGGTATTGCCAAGTGAGACAAATCCCATTGGCAACATGTTTGGTGGGGAATTATTGGCCAGAATGGATCGTGCGGCCAGTATTGCCGCAAGGCGACATAGCCGGAGAATCGTTGTTACGGCTTCCGTAAATCACGTGGCCTTTAGCAAAATGATCCCGTTGGGAAGCGTGGTTACTGTTGAAGCCAAGGTTTCAAGGGCATTTTCAACCTCCATGGAGATATATATGGACGTGTATATCGAAGATAGGGAAAGTGGGGAAAGAAGTGTTTCCAATGAGGCCATTTATACCTTTGTAGCGGTGGATGAAACCGGCCGACCCGTGAAAGTACCGGAGTTGATCCCGGAAACCGAGATAGAAAAATTCCGATTTGATGCGGCCCTTAGACGAAAACAACTGAGCCTGGTGCTTGCGGGGAAAATGAAACCCGGGGAAGCCACGGAACTGAAAGCGTTATTTAATTAGGAAAACTGTATTTTTTCTCTACATAAAATCCCCAAAATCCAACCATCCCGAACAATGAGGCTTTTTTTGGCTAAATTGCAAATCAATATTTTTTTATGAACATAGCCATCCTTTCCCGAGGGGAAGCCTTATATTCTACCAAAAGTCTATTTAAGGCAGGGGAGGCCCGGAACCATACTATGGAAGTTGTGGATCCTTCCTATTATAATCTTTCTATTGAGGATGGGCTACCCACAATATATTTTCAGGGTGAAAAAGTCAATCATTTCCATGCCATCATCCCAAGGATTGGCGCTTCAAATACGTATTACGGGGCCAATGTGGTCCGCCACTTTGATGCGATGGGAGTGTTTAGCGTTGCCTCTCCGGAGGGGATCATCAATAGCCGCAACAAATGGTTGTGCTTTCAAATATTGGCCAAAAATAAAATTCCGACGCCACGTACAATTTACCCCTCTTTTTTTGAGTACCCTGAACAATTGGCGACCTTTGGTGGAAGGCCCATAATTATTAAGTTATTGGAAGGGACCCATGGTGAAGGCGTAATTCTTTCAGAGAACCCCCAAAATGCCCTTGCCACAATCGAGACCCTGATAGCGGCAAATGTAAAATTCATTCTCCAGGAATATATAGAGGAGGCGAAAGGATGCGACCTAAGAGCGGTAGTTGTGGATGGGGTGGTTGTAGGGGCCATGAAAAGAACATGCAAAATAGGGGAATTTAGGAGCAATCTCCACCGGGGAGGAACTTCCGAAAGGATCGTGTTATCCCCGGCCGAGGAAAAGATGGCCATTAAAACGGCCAAGGCCATGGGATTAGGATTTTGTGGGGTGGATATCCTTCAATCCAAAAATGGCCCATTGATACTGGAAATAAATAGCACGCCGGGACTGGAAGGAATAGAGGGCACTTCGGGAAGAAATATCTCAAAAAGTGTAATTGGATATATTGAGCGGAATATAAAATAGAGAGGCAACAAAATAGTAAAAAAAATGTCGAAATATAAATTTTCGTATCTTGTTAATTAATAAACCATACAAATTTGAAACGCAATATCGGAAGAATAGACAAGGCGGATTTTCCAAAGTTGAACCTTTTTGATATTGAGGTGAAAATCGATACCGGCGCCTATACATCTTCAATACATTGTAAAAATGTAAAAGTTGAGGAGGGCTACTTGAAATGTAATTTTCTCGATGAGGAGCACCCCAGTTATCACCAAAGGGAAATCATCTTTGACGAGTATGACGTAAAGGTGGTCAAAAGCAGCAATGGCCAATCGGAGCCCCGATATAGAATAAAGACCGAGATTGTCCTTTTCGGAAAGACACACCAAATATTCCTGACCTTGAGCGATCGAGAGGAGATGCGATATCCCGTACTTTTGGGTCGAAACTTTTTGAGCCAAAAATTTATTGTGGATATAAACAAAACAAATCTTTCCTTTAAATTAAAAATGAAGAATGAACATTAAGATTTTATCAGCAAACGCAAATCTCTACTCGACCAAACGTTTGGTTGAAGCTGCCAAGGCGAGAAAACACGAGGTGGAAATCATCAACCACTCCAAGTGTGATATTGTCATCGAGAAGAAGAATCCGGTAATAATGTATAGAGGAAATAAGATTAGCCACACCGATGCCATCATTCCCCGTATAGGCGCATCGGTAACCTTTTATGGTACGGCAGTGGTTCGGCAATTTGAAATGATGCACGTTTTTACCACGACGGAATCCCAGGCGTTGGTGCGGTCGAGGGACAAACTGAGAAGTTTGCAGATTCTCTCCCGTGCGGGATTGGGATTGCCAAAGACCGTATTCACGAATTATTCCCGAAATGTTAAGGAAATCGTGGATCGGGCAGGGGGGGCACCGGTTATAATAAAATTGTTGGAAGGCACACAGGGGATAGGGGTTATCTTGGTTGAGACACGAAAAGCCGCAGAATCGGTCATTGAGGCTTTTAATAATCTTCAGGCGAGGGTAATTGTCCAGGAATTTGTCAAGGAAGCTGGAGGAGCCGACATCCGGGCATTTATTGTGGATGGGCAGGTAGTGGGCGCCATGAAAAGACAAGCCAAGGAAGGCGAATTCAGATCCAACCTTCACCGCGGCGGTACGGCCACCGTAATCAAATTGACGGATGAGGAAGAAACTGCTGCCCTTAAAGCCGCCAGAGCCCTGGGCCTTGGCATTGCAGGGGTAGATATGCTACAATCTGCGCGTGGGCCCCTTATCCTTGAGGTAAATTCTTCTCCCGGACTGGAGGGAATCGAATCGGCAACGGGGAAAGATATAGCAAACTCCATCATAAAATATGTAGAACGCAACGTTTGACCATGGCCAAAAAGGAAGAGCGGGATATAGTTATTTTAAATGAGCGTATAGCACTGGGAGAAAGTAGAACGGTGGATTTCAGTATCGCCAAGCTTTATACCTCCACCAAAATCGAGATCCCAATCATTATTGAGCGTTCTAAAATTCCGGGGCCTACCGTGTTGATTACCGCCGCCATCCATGGAGATGAGATAAACGGAGTGGAAGTGGTCCGCCAGCTCATAGCGCGAAAATTGAACAAGCCCAAACGCGGCACCATTATTTGCATTCCGATCCTAAACATTTTCGGTTTTTTGAATGGCAGCCGTTCCTTTCCCGATGGACGGGACCTGAACCGTGTTTTTCCGGGGACCAAATCTGGATCCCTCGCCAGTAGGGTAGCCTATCATTTCACAAAAAAAGTATTGCCACACGCAGATTATTGTCTGGATTTTCACACTGGCGGGGCCAGTAGGTTCAATGCGCCCCAAATTCGAATTAGACCGGGGGATGAACGATTATTGCGGCTTGCAAAAGCTTTTAATGCCCCTTTTACCGTTTACTCAAGCACAATTGAGAAGTCCTACCGAAACACTTGTAGGAAAATGAACATCCCCGTGTTGCTATTTGAGGGAGGAAAAAGTGGCGAAAGCAACAAGCACGTTGTCAAGGAAGGTGTGGACGGCGTACTGAGATTATTGGATCATCTAGAAATGCTGGGGCCACGCATCGTTGTCCCCGTTGCCGAAAACCCTACGATCATTATAGAAAGAAGCAAATGGATTCGTGCCAATAGAAGTGGATTACTCCATATAAAGGTACCTTGCAATAAACATGTGGAAAAAGGGGAGTTCCTGGCCACGATCACCGATCCTTATGGAAAAATGCGTTTTAAGGTTACTGCTCCCAATGAAGGTTACATCATCAATGTAAACCAATCGCCGATTGTCTATCAAGGGGATGCAATCTTCCATATCTCAACTGTAAATACGGTCAATATAGAGGACGAGGAAATGGAGGATTAAATTTTCAAAACACCAATTGGTCTTTGGGGGGAATTGACTATTTTGAGGAAAATTGGATCCTAAACAAAATCTATGGGTTTCTTTGAGAAAAAATTGAATATGGCCCCAAAAACATCTCTTCGTATTAAATACAAAAATCTCCGGGAATCCCTTTCCCCTGCCGCCGTGGAGGAAATGAGTCTGAGTATTGCAAACCAAACTTTAAGACTTCCTATTTGGGAAAAGACCTATTATCATATTTTCCTGAGCATCCCTGAAAAAAAGGAAGTGGATACCTCGTCTATTCTACATATATTGCAGGGCAGGGACAAAAGTGTCGTCGTGTCCAAATCCGATTTTGCGACCCACGAAATGCAACATTTTCTGCTGCAGGAAAATACTGTCTTAAAAATCTCCGATTATGGAATTCCCGAACCCGTTTCAGGATTGAAAGTTTCCCCGGAGATGTTGGACGTTGTTTTTGTTCCCTTATTGGCCTATGATTTAAGAGGACATCGTATTGGTTACGGAAAGGGATTTTATGATAGGTTTTTAAAAAAATGTAGGCCGGACTGTATTTCCGTGGGCCTTTCTTTTTTTGAACCGGAGCCCCAAATAATCTTTGAGGAAACGGATATTCCCCTGGATTTTTGTATCACCCCGAAAAAAATCCTCGATTTTAAAAATAACCCTTTATCTTTATAGGATTAATTTATTAGCAACCAACCTTATACAAAATGGAAACAACTACTAACCAACCTATCGGTCCACCACCAGACAACAATTTGGTGTGGGCTATTCTCTGTACTATTTTTTGCTGTTTGCCCTTGGGCATCGTATCCATAATTAAAGCTACCAAGGTAAGGGAGCTGTGGGCACTTGGAGATTATGCCGGCGCACAAAGGGCTGCAAACGAAGC
>CAYXDM010000026.1:13527-18942 GCA_964463595.1 uncultured Aequorivita sp.
ATATTTGGGGAGCTTTTCGGTACAATCCGTTGATGGTCCTGACCTTGCCAATAGTGGTTTATGGACTTGCTATTACACTATCAAATTGGATTTTTGGCAGCAGTTACCGATTCCTGCTTTTCTACAGTAAACTTTTTATCCTGGGTTACTTCGGAATTGCCCTGCTGTACGGGCTCCTTCGGAATATCCCATCTTATCCCTTCAATCTTCTTGCTCCCACAGGATGATGTTTCAGCAAATTAGGGGTTATTCTTGGGGAATGCTTTTTTATTGAAAATCAACAGAAGTGCCACCCCGATGCTGATGGCGGAATCAGCAACATTGAAAACGGGATCGAAAAAAGTGAAGTACTCGCCGCCCCAAATAGGGATCCAACTTGGCAAGGTATCGTTATAGAGCGGGAAATACAACATGTCCACTACCTTTCCGTGGAAAAGTGTTCCGTATCCTCCATCTTCGGGCATGAAAGTTGCTACCTGGCGAAAACTGTCGTCGAAAATGATTCCGTAGAAAACGGAATCTATAATATTCCCCAGGGCCCCGGCAAAAATGAAGCTGATGCACAAAATCAAAATGCGGGGAGCGTTCTTCCGAATGGAATCCCAAAGCCAGTACCCTATTCCGCCAATGGCAACAATCCTGAAAAGCGTCAGGATCAATTTCCCGTAGGTGCCCGGGATTTTTGCGCCCCAGGCCATCCCTTCATTTTCGACAAAAAGTATCCGGAACCAATCAAAAACGCGGATTTCCTCACCCAGCATAAAATTGGTTTTAATGTAAAATTTAGACACTTGGTCTATCAATAAAATAAGGATGATGATGAAACTCGCTTTCCTTAGGCCCATATTTGATATAAAATTCTGCATCGCCCTGTAATGCCTTGGTTTTCATTCTTAAGGTGAAACCTCCCAACCGAAATAGAAAGGAAATTTCACCAAACCGACAGAGCGAGGGCAAAAATAGATATAATATTTGGTTTTTCGGATTGAATTATTCAGCTCCCTGGCGCCGAATTGCCTTGGCAGTGTGAGGGCAAACTTCGGGTGTAGATCAAATAAAAAAAGTCCCAACCTTTTAGGATTGAGACTTTCGTTGGCCCACTAGGGCTCGAACCTAGACTCTTCTGAACCAAAATCAGACGTGTTGCCAGTTACACCATGGGCCATTTCCACAATGCGGTGGCAAATTTAATACAATCTTTGGCTTGTACAAACATTTTTCCATTAAAAATAACGCCTCTATTAAATTGGTGCGAAAACTACCGGAGGAAATATCGTAACCTATTGTGCGTTAACTGCAATATCATACCCGTAGGGTATATATATTATTACTAAATTCGCACCAACAAAATTGTAACGCGCTTATGGGGTCATTTAACTTTACAAAATGGAACAAAATAACGGGCTGGACAGTCTTTGCAATTGCATTGACTACCTACTGGCTTACAGTGGAGCCAACCGCAAGCTTTTGGGACGCCGGAGAGTACATTACAACTTCCAGCAATCTGGAAGTAGGCCATCCCCCGGGAGCTCCTCTATACCAATTGATGGGTGCGTTTTTCTCCATTTTTGCCCTTGACGCCACCTATATTGCACTTACCATTAACTTGATGTCTGTTTTTTCCAGTGCGTTCACCGTACTGTTTATGTTCTGGTCCCTAACCATATTGTTGACTAACCTGACCTCCAAGCATCAGGAGATTACCAAGACCGCTGCCCAGGCCATTATTGGCAGTGCCGCTGTTGGTTCCCTCGCTTTTACCTATACAGACAGTTTTTGGTTCAGTGCAGTGGAGGCGGAAGTATATGCCATGGCCATTTGCCTTATGTCTATCCTTTTTTATTGTGCGTTGCGCTGGGAACGGGAAATGTTTGAGCCCCGCGGAAATCGATGGGCGGTTCTGATCGCATTTATCATAGGTCTTTCCTTTGGTGTCCATTTTATGGCCCTTTTGACCATTCCGGCCATCGGTTTTCTGTACTACTTTAAGCACACCGAAAAAGTTACCGTGAAGAATTTTATTGTTGCCAATTTTGTTACCGTTGCCATATTGCTTTTCATCTTTATCTTTCTATTGCCATGGTCCATGAAATTCTTCAGTGCCTCGGAAGTGTTTTTTGTCAACTCCGTCGGTCTTCCTTTCAATAGCGGAACCATCATTGCCGGCCTGGTATTTATTGGACTGTTTTATTATCTCCTGCGTTATACGCGGAAAAAAGGATTTGTTAAGCTCAACACTCTGGTGCTCTGTATCCTTTTTATTTTTGTCGGATTTTCAAGTTGGCTAATGCTTCCCATTCGTGCAAATGCGGGCACCGTTATCAATGAAAACAATCCTGAGGACGCCCGCGAATTGCTGGCCTATTACAATCGCGAACAATATCCTGAAACCCACCTTATCTATGGACCGAATTTCACGGAGGTCTATGTGGGGCTGGACGAGGACGATCCGTATAAGGACGATAAGCCCAATTATGAAAAAGATGAGGCCACGGGTAAATATGTTATCGTAAACAATTACAAAAATGCCGGTCAAAATACCGATAATGCGCAAAAGGGATTCCTTCCCCGAATGTGGAGCACCGAACACGCCACCAATTATTTGGAGTTTACCGGCGGATTGGATTTTTCAGTGAAAAGTGAATATCTGGATGAGCCACGACTGGTTGAAGAGGTAAACAAATTCAAGCAGGCTTTTAGACAGGGATTGGTCGAAACATCCGATTTCCATACCTTCCTCAAAAATTTTGGTCCGTATTTAAATATCGAAAGACCCACTTTTATCCAGAACATTAAATTTATGTTCGAGTTTCAGTTTGGCTATATGTACTGGCGCTATTTTATGTGGAATTTCGTCGGAAAACAGGATGACATCCAGGGGCGCTATAACGATTTGCATGGAAACTGGCTAAGCGGCATAAAATTCATCGATGAACTTCGCTTGGGGAACCAGGACAAATTGGCCAGTGACATGCTCAACAATAAAGGCCGGAACACCTATTTTTTCCTGCCGCTGATTCTTGGGATTCTTGGAGTTGTTTTTCATTATAAGAACGACAAAAAGACCTTTTGGGTATTGCTGGTGTTCTTTTTGTTCACGGGTCTCGCCTTAAAGGTATATCTGAACGAGCGTCCTTTCGAACCTCGAGAACGGGATTATGCCCTTGTTGGAAGTTTCTATGTATTCGCAATGTGGATAGGCTTCGGGGTCTATGCACTTTTTGATTTGGCAAAGGAATATCTGAAACCGAAAGTTGCCCTTCCCTTGGTTTTGACAGCCACAGCCTTGGCGGCCCCCATTCTTTTGGCAGCCCAAAATTGGGATGACCATGATCGGAGCAATCGATATACGGCGCAATCCATGGGAAAAATGTACCTGGACTCGTGTGATAGGAATGGAATTATCTTCACCATTGGGGATAACGACACTTTTGCCCTCTGGTACCTCCAGAACGTTGAGGGTTACCGACAGGATGTGAGGGTGGTGAATACGAGCCTATTTCAGACGGATTGGTATATTGATGATATGAAGAAAAAGGCTTTTACCAGCGATCCCATCCCATCCCAATTGACCCATGATAAATATCGCTGGGGTACCCGCGATTTCCTGGTCTTTCAACAAACCGCAAAGGACACGGTTGATATTAAAACGTGGATGAATTTTGTGGCCAATGACACCCCGGCAACACAGTTTGAGCTCCCGAGCGGTCAAATTGCCAATACCTTCCCTTCCAAGGTAATCCGGGTTCCGGTAGATAAAGAAGCGGTGCTTGAAAATGGAATAGTCAAGCCCGAGGATGCAGATAAAATTGTGTCCAACATCTATATCACCCTAAAGGATGATGTTATTTATAAAAATCGAATGATGATGTTGGATATCATTGCCAACAACAATTGGGAACGTCCTATTTATTTTAGTGGCGGCAGTTATGGCGATGATGATTATCTATGGATGAAGGACTACCTGCAACTGGATGGCGTGGTATATAAACTCGTACCCATAAGAACTCCGGTAGATAAGAGAAGCCCCTTTGATATGGGCCGGATAGATTCCGAGAAGATGTACGATATAGTGATGGGTTGGGACTGGGGAAATAGTGGAAGCCCCGATATTTACCACGATACGGAAACAAGGAAAAATGGCATCACCTACAGGAGCAACCTTGCGCGATTGGCTGAAGTTCTGATAAATGAAGGGGACAACGGGAAAGCGGAAGAAATCCTGGACCTGGCGATGGAGAAGATGCCCGTGGAATATTTTGGATACTACTCACTTTTGGAACCCTATGTTTTGGGATATTACGAATTGGACAGACCAGAAAAGGCACGGAAGGTTTATAAAGAAGTCACCAGAATGTATCAGGAACACCTCATTTATTACAATAGCCTAAAATTCAATAGACAGCGAAACATTGCCCAGGAAATTATTAGTGACGTAGAACGTTACCGCAGTTTGGTGAAGATTGCCGTTATTTTTGATGAAGAGGATTTTGGCCGGGAGGAAGCTCGGAAGTTCAATGACTACCTAAAAATGTTCAGGCATTTTTATTCCCCGGATGAGGCCTTAAAGATCGATGGGGACATACAATCGGATTCCACAATAAATATTCCTTTGGATTCCGGTCTTTTCGAGGAAATAAAACAAGAGCCATTACAAAATATCGAAGAACCTTCAATTCTGGAATAAATTGAGATTACAGATTGTAAAAATGCCCAAATTGGTCCAGTGGTTTTTTCCTAAACGGATTTGGGCATTTCCCGATGAAAAGGAGGCTGTTTTTCTCACTTTTGACGATGGGCCCATTGCCGAAGTGACCCCTTGGGTTTTGGATGAATTGAAAAAATGCGATGCCCGGGCCACCTTCTTTTGCATCGGTGAAAACATCCAGAAGAATCCGGGGATTTTCCGACGGATTTTTTTTGAAGGCCATTCCGTAGGCAATCACACTTTTAACCATTTGAATGGATGGCGCACCGGCGTTTCGGAGTTTGTGGATAATGTTTTTAAGTGTCAAGAAACACTCAATTCGGAATCGGATTACGACGGGTATCGAAATCAGAAGCCACAATTGTTGTTTCGTCCACCTTATGGGAAGATAAAGTCCAAACAGGCGCAAGAACTTGTGGAAAACGGATATAAAATTGTGATGTGGGACCTCATCAGCTATGATTTTGACGCCAAGCTCACAAAGGAAAAGTGCCTTAAAAACGTTCTGGGAAACATTGGGCCCGGAAGTATTGTTGTATTTCACGATAGTTTAAAGGCCGAACATAACCTCAGGTATGTATTGCCGAAAGTTCTGGATTTTGTCGCAATGAAAGGATGGACTTTCGCACGGATTTGAACCAATTTTTATGGTTAACACCATTCTGTCAACATCCCGAAACCTCAAAGATCTTCAGAACATTTCCGGG
>CAYXDM010000027.1:0-18802 GCA_964463595.1 uncultured Aequorivita sp.
CGATCCCGAATGACTTTCTTTTCTCCGGAATCTGCGATGGGAGTGGAATTTAAAAGTACGATTTTTTCTACTCTGTCCGGAAACATTTCCGCGTAGGCCAACGTTACATATCCGCCCATGGAATGGCCGACAAATGTGGCGATTGTGATTTGAAGATTTTCCAATATTTCATGGACAACCTCCGCGATCAATTCCATGGAATGGATTTCGGAAATTACGCCACTTTCACCCAATCCAGGTAAATCAATGGTTATGATCTTTCTGCTTTTGGATAGTTCCGGCAGGAGCGGATCCCACATTTTGGAACTTTCCAGAAAACCGTGCAAGATCACTGTAGTCGGACCTTTTCCAACATAATTGTAATGGATTGGAGTATTTTTAAAATTGAAAATCATACGATAAATGAAAAAGGCCACACAAAATCTTTATGAAATGTATGGCCTTAAATTAAGGTATTTTAGCTTTTATTTATTCATCAAATCCTCGATCTCCTCAACCTCAAGCGGAATATTTTGCATTAAGTTGAAGGGTTCCCCACTTTTCTGGATCACGACATCGTCTTCCAATCGTATTCCAAAACCTTCCTCTGGAATATAGATCCCCGGTTCCACGGTAAAAACCATATTTTCCTCCATCGGTTCCCATAGAACGCCGTAATCGTGAGTGTCCAGACCTATATGGTGGCTTGTGCCGTGCATAAAATATTTTTTATAGGCAGGCCATTTGGGATCTTCATTTTTCACATCGGCCTTATCCAAAAGTTTTAGGTCCAAAAGTGCTCTGGTCATTAATTTCCCGACTTCTTCGTGATATTCTTTCCAATAATTTCCGGGAACCAGCATTTTTGTAGCGTCGCTTTTCACCTTTAAAATTGCATTGTAAACCTCTTTCTGTCTTTTGGTGAATTTTCCATTCACGGGAATTGTCCGGGTCATATCGCTGGAATAATTGGCATATTCGGCACCCACGTCAAGCAGTAATAGATCCCCATCCTTACACTGTTGGTTGTTCTGTACATAATGGAGCACGTTTGCGTTATTGCCGCTCGCAACGATAGGCGTATAAGCAAATCCCTTTGAGCGATTGCGAAGGAACTCGTGCATAAACTCGGCCTCGATTTCATATTCCCAAACGCCGGGTTCCACAAAATCCAAAATCCTTCTAAATCCTTTTGCGGTGATATCACAGGCTTTTTGGATAATATCCAGCTCTATCGGATCCTTGACGGCACGCAACCTTTGCAAAATTGGGTTGCTCCGATCCCAACTGTGGGCCGGAAATTTATCCTTTGTTCTTTTTATAAACCGATCTTCGCGGGTTTCGGTTTCCACACTTTGTCGATAATGCTCATTGGTGTTGAAATAAATACATTCGGCTTGTGTCATTACCTCGAAGAAAATCCTGTCGAATTCGGTCAACCAATATACAGATTTGATACCGCTCACTTCGAATGCTTTTTCCTTTGTCAATTTTTCGCCTTCCCAAACGGCAATGTGGGCGTTGGTTTCGCGTACAAAAAGCATTTCGCGATGATCTTTGTTCGGGGCTTCTGGAAAGAGAACAAGAATACTTTCCTCTTGGTCCACGCCGCTCAAATAGAAAATGTCGCGCGCTTGTGCAAAAGGCATAGTGCTGTCCGCACTTATGGGATAAATATCGTTACTGTTGAAAACCGCCAGACTTTTTGGCTTCATCTGGGCCATAAAGTTGCTTCGGTTTTTTATAAAAAGTTTGTTGGAAATTTGATCGTATTTCATTTTGTAGATATTGTTAGGAAATTATTTCTATCCAAAATCCAGAAACTTATCTGAACCTAGTAAAGCTATGATAAAATAGCGATTAAATCATTTTTGGAAATCCAAAATCCTTTATGAGGATCTAAAATGAAGATGGACTGGTTCAAAATTAAATATTCCAAAGCCAATCCCATAAAAATATGGGTTAAAACTCTATTAATTGGTGAACATTGCCTGAAAGTTGAAAACCCTGATTGTGTTAAATAACAAGAGGAGCATTAATCTATCTCCTTCTCAAATTCACTTTTTTCAGTCAATGAAACCTACCTTGATAACCACTTTTTATAGGAAAGGGCGTTTTTTATGGTAGTGCCAATCTCACTCGTTGAAATCCGTTCTTGGCCCATGGAATCCCGATAGCGGATGGTCACCGTATTATCCTCCAGCGTTTGATGGTCCACAGTAATACAAAAAGGAGTTCCCGCAGCATCCTGGCGGCGATATCGTCTGCCCACGGCATCTTTCTCATCATAGATCACATTGTAATCCCATTGCAGCTCATCCACAATTTTTTGGGCAATCTCGGGAAGGCCATCTCTTTTGATCAATGGAAAAACAGCAGCTTTTACGGGCGCTAATATAGCGGGGATTTTAAGGACCGTTCTCACGCTACCATCCCCAAGAGTTTCTTCCTGAAGAGAATTTGACAAAACTGCGAGAAACATTCTGTCCAGTCCGATGGAAGTTTCGACCACATAGGGCACATAACTTTCGTTGAGTTCGGGATCGAAAAAATGTAATTTTTTTCCCGAGAATTTTTCGTGAGCCTTCAGATCAAAATCGGTTCTGGAGTGTATTCCCTCAAGTTCCTTGAATCCAAATGGGAAATTGAATTCTATATCTGTCGCCGCATTTGCGTAGTGCGCCAGTTTATCATGATCATGGAAGCGGTAGTTTTCTTCACCCATTCCCAAGGAAAGATGCCATTTTAACCGCATTTCTTTCCAGTATTCATACCATTTTAATTCCTCTCCCGGACGCACGAAAAATTGCATTTCCATTTGCTCAAATTCCCGCATACGGAAAATGAATTGGCGGGCAACAATTTCATTCCGGAATGCTTTTCCTGTCTGGGCAATTCCAAATGGAACCTTCATTCTTCCACTTTTTTGTACATTGAGGAAGTTTACAAAAATTCCCTGTGCCGTTTCAGGACGCAAGTAAAGGTCCATGGCACTGTCTGCCGAAGCTCCGAGTTTTGTTCCAAACATGAGATTGAACTGCCTAACCTCCGTCCAATTTTTTGACCCCGTGTCTGGATCGGCGATCCCGAGTTCCTCAATAAGGGCTTTTACGTCGGCCAGGTCTTCCTTTTCCAGGGAGTCGGCCATTCTTTCCAAGACTTTCCGCTGCTCGGCCAAATATCCGACCACTCTGGGGTTGGTAGTGACAAATTCCTGTTCATCAAACTTTTCTCCAAATCTCTTTTTGGCCTTTTCAATTTCCTTCTGGGCTTTTTGAAAAAGTTTTTCGGCATAATCCTCAATCAACACATCTGCGCGAAATCTTTTTTTGGAATCCTTGTTGTCTATCAAGGGATCATTAAAGGCATCAACATGGCCCGAAGCCTTCCACGTAGTGGGGTGCATAAGAATTGCGGAATCCAAACCCACAATATTTTGGTGCATATACACCATACTGCGCCACCAATATTCGCGAATATTTTTTTTAAGCTCCACTCCATTCTGGGCATAATCATAAACCGCACTAAGGCCGTCATAGATTTCACTGGAAGCAAATATATAGCCGTACTCCCGAGCGTGGGAGATTACTTTTCTGAATTGATCTTCGTTGTTTGCCATAGGGGGCAAAAATAGGAAATGCACGTCAACTCCCAAAGGCGGTTTTCAACAAAATAAAAACCCAACAAAGAATACTTTATTGGGGTTTTCAATATTTTGAATTTAGCTTGCCGTTTTACACGTCCAAACCTTATTTGAGTTCCATGGTAGTCGTGCCAATCTGGTTTTCACCTTCAAAAAGGTTCACAATATAATTTCCACTGATCAGATCAGACTCCAAGGCGTTTATCAAAATGCACACGTCCAATTCCTCATTTTCATAAAAAACATTGGTCGAGGCACTATAATTGAGGTTTTTTTCCTCGAACTGCTTTACTACATTGTCTCCCATTACATTGTTGTTGGGATTGATGACCTGAACATAAAGCGTCCTGTTCCCTCTCTCGGCCACCGCATTGGGAAGAAGGGTAAAGCAGGCTCTAATTTTATCGGCCCTACTTGCGCGACGGGTATCAACAACCTTTCCGCTATTTCGAATAATTACAGCTTCCCCACGTAAATTGGAAGCTCTTAATTTCGAAGCCTTCTGGATGGTTTCATTCATGGCCCTGTTCTCCTGGCTTACCGAATCCATCACCACTCTGGTGTTCTGTAATTCCACATTGGTACTATCCCGTTCCAGGGCCAGTCTTTCATTGGCGGCAATCAGACTATCGGCCCTTCGGAAGAGCATTGCACGTTCCTGTTTTAATTTGGAAATTTCAATTCTGTAACGTTCAATCAATGAAATATTGGCCTTGGCATCCTTTACAGAATCCAGCAAGACGACGATTCTTTCACGCGCTGCCAATAAATCCTTGTCCTTTAATTCATTATCTTTGATTACCTCGTCATAATTGGCGATCAATCCCTCCAATTCTTCTTGTATTTCCACTTTCTGGGTTTCGAGCGTGGATATTTTGGTTTTGTTATCGTTGTATAGAGTGATGGTATAAACAACCAGGGCAATTAAAAGCACGGTTAACACCCCGACCAGGATCTTGAATTTACCACTATTGTTTTCACTTCCAGTCATGAAAAAATCGATTTGTTTTCAATCTGGTAAATGTATAGAGGTATTTTATTGATGAATGTTTAGGAAATGGTAAAAATTAATATATTATGTTAAATCTCCTCTTCCCACCAGTATGTGAAGGCTGTGGAGAATTACTCTCCCACCCCAAAGACGTTCTCTGCATATCCTGTAGACATCGAATTCCGCTTGCAAACTTCCATTCCAGGGAAAATGATGTTTTAAAAAATAAATTTTATGGCCGTTTTCCGGTCATACATGCTACCGCACTTATCCAATTCCAAAAGAGAGGCCTGTCACAGGAACTGATGCACAATTTAAAATATCGCGGCCGAAAGCAACTCAGTCGCTTTTTTGGGAAATGGCTGGGAGCGGAGCTGGCCGAGAACCCCCTTTACCGTGAAATCACTATGGTCATTCCAGTACCCCTTCACAAGCAAAAACTCAAAAAAAGAGGTTATAACCAGGTAGAAGGGTTTGGAATGGAAATTGCCAAAGCCCTGCACATTTGCTATCGGGATGATATCTTGGTCAAAATTTCCAAAACTGGCCCACAGGTCCTTAAATCGCGAATTTTACGGTTCGAAATGGAGGAAATGTTTTTCAACCAAAAAATAGAGGCCTGTAAGAATCAACATATTTTACTGGTTGACGACATTATTACCACTGGAGCCACCTTGGAAAAATGTGCCCTCCAACTTTTGAAAGGCGATGGTGTGAAAATAAGTATTGCCACAATTGCCGTAACCTAGGCCCGGAGGTTTTTTGATAATCCTCCATACACTTTTAAGCAACCCAATATGGGCTATTCCACGCATAAAATCGGTATAAATTGTGGTTATTGTTTACTTTTGACATTTGTATTAAGCCTCAATCCTAAAGAAAAACGAAATCCAAGTATTCATTTGAAACACCGCTTCCTCTATATTCCCATCGCACTGCTGCTACTGCTGTCCTTTGTGGATTGTGCCAAAAAGGGAACCCCTTCAGGAGGGGCCAGGGATACCATTCCCCCCGTTATTGTGAGGAGCATTCCCGAAAACTACAGCATCAATTTTAGTGGCGATGAAATAGAAATTCGCTTCAATGAATATATAAAGTTGAAGGATTTGGAGAAACAATTGGTCATATCTCCGCCCATGCAGTACAGACCAATCATTACCCCTTTCAATGTTTCAAAAACCTTAAAGATTAAAATCCTCGATACCCTGAAGCCGAATACTACCTATTCCTTCAACTTTGGAAAAAGCATTGTTGACCATAACGAGGGCAATGAGTTTGCCTACTTTAAATACGTTTTTTCCACGGGAAGTTATATCGATAGTCTGAAACTCACCGGGAAAATCCGGGATGCCAAGCTGATTGCCGCCGAAATCCCCGCCACGGTCATGCTCTACGAAGCAAACGAGAGCTTTACCGATTCCATTATTTACTTCGAAAAACCGAGATATGTTACCGTATCCCAGGATAGCACAGGATCCTTTGAATTCACCAATTTAAAGGAGGGGAATTATTTCCTTTTTGCCCTAAAGGAACAAAACAATAATTATACCTTTCAACCAAGAACCGAAAAAATTGGATTTGTCGACCAAGTGATATCGTTGCCAACTGATTCCACTTATACGCTGACGCTTTTTAAGGAGGCTTTAAACTACAAATTTATCCGTGCCTCCCAAATGGGCCAAAACCACCTTATTTTTGGCTGGGAAGGCCAGGCCGAAAGCTTAGACATACAAATGCTCTCTTCAGGGCCTCCTGCATTTGATTCGCGAATATTTAAGGATGAGCAAAAAGATACTTTGCACTACTGGTTTAAACCCGCAATCAAAACCGACTCTCTTGTTTTTAAGGTTTCAAATAAGGAAAATATAGATACGGTGACAGTGAGGATGAAAGAACTGTTCAAGGATTCACTGAAAATTTCTGCGGTTGCAACGGGGATTTTCAAGCTGAAGGATACATTTAAACTGAGGTCCAATACACCGATAATCCGTCTGGACTCCACAAAATTTACCGTAATGACCAAGGATTCCATTTTTTTGGATCCTACCGTTTATTTGGATGGACAATATAACCTAGCCGCAGTCAATTTTCCTAAAACCGAAGATAAGACCTACACCATAAAAGTGCTTCCGGGTGCCATCACGGATTTTTTTGGGACGGAAAATGATGCCCTCCAATTTACAATCAATACCCGAAACAGTGCGGACTATGGTACCTTAAATCTAACTTTAGCAAATGTGTCCAGATTTCCCATAATCGTTCAGATGGTGGACAATAAATTTGAAGTAAGGGCCGAGAAATATCTAAAAAGTGAATTGGAAACCCCTGAAGTGTACTTTGACGAAATTACTCCCGGGGAATATTACTTGAGGATTATTTATGATGACAATCAAAATGGAAAATGGGATACGGGTAATTTCCTCGATAGACGTGAGCCTGAACGGGTAATATATTATCCAACTCCTATTGAGGTACGGGCCAATTGGAGCCTGCATGAAACCTTCATCTTAAAATAATTCCAATACTAGTTAAACTCCACCGCTCATTCAGTCAATCTGAAAGGGTCCCTATCATCCAGAAACCTGAACCGATTTCTATCTTTTGCTATCTGTGCCTTATCTAGGATCACAGTCTCCGTAAATTCACCAGAAGCGGTGGTAGAAATTTGCTTTCCCAGAACATCATAAACTACGGAATGGCCTATGTAATCGTGGTTGTTCCCGTCCGTTCCTACCCGATTCACCCCTGCACAATAGGCCATGTTTTCAATAGACCTAGCCCGAAGCAAGGTTTCCCAGGCCAGGGTCCGTACTTTGGGCCAATTGGCAATAAATATAAGAAGGTCGTAATTGTGGGTGTTTCTTGCCCACACCGGAAACCGCAAATCATAACAGATCAATGGGCAAATTTTCCATCCCTTGTATTGTATTATTAATAGCTCAGTTCCTGCTGTGTATATTTCATTTTCCCCAGCATAGGTGAAGGTGTGTTTCTTGTCATATTTTTCAAAACTGCCATCCGGAAAAACAAAGAACAGTCGATTATAAAACTCGTCGTTTTCAGATATTATTACACTTCCGGTAATGGCACAGTTGTACTTTTTTGAATGGGCCACCATCCATTGAAAGGTTTCTCCATCTGCTGGTTCCGCAAGTTGTGCGGCATTAATGGAAAATCCGGTCGAAAACATTTCAGGAAGGATAATCAAATCCGTTTCTCCGTTTATATCCCTGATTTTTTTGGAAAACATTCTTAGGTTGGACTCAATGTTTTCCCAGTACAGCTTGCTCTGGATTAAAGTTACATTTAAGGAATCAGACATTTTATTGTTTTTTTAATTTGAACTTAAGAAAATGGTTGATCAATAGCACTAAAGGATTTTGATGGGAAATAAAATTACTCATTTTTTGTGAGGAGCGTTTTCTGCGGAAAAAAGTCGCTAGGGTCGCCGATAAATCTACTCTCCTTAGGAACCATAAAAACCAAACCGCCCTCTGGCGAAAAGGGCGGTTTTTAAAGTACAATGTTTGAAGTAATCAAACAATCAACGAAATTAACCTAAAACTTAAAACTTAATCCACTATAAACCCCTAGGTAATAAGGTTTAAAGTTTACCGATGAATCTGTGTAAGGGTTGAGCTGATACTTAAACATAGGCTCAATGTTGAATATAAATTTCTTGGACAATTTATAGTCTATCCCCAATCCAATATTTGTCGAGAAACTGATCTCGGAGAGATTATTGGCCTTCCCCAAGACACTGCTGAAATTCTCTGAGCGCACTGAAACTTCATTGTTTCCTAGAAACAAGGTACTTACCCCACCGACGAGATTGATTCCGAACCTACTATCCAACACCGCATATTTCAATTCCACTGGAATCTCATAATAATTAATGTTTTGGATCAATCGGGCGTCGCTACCGGTTGATTTCAGGGTAAGATCCCCAAACCCATTTGAGGGAGCATTGCCTCCTATCAGTTTTTCCCTTGGAATAGCTGTAACTACAGTTTGTTTGGAACCATAATCAACGGAACCCAAGGCCCGGGCCACGGGACCTGTGCCAATGACAATATCCGAAGTACTGTAACTCAGATCCATATTCTGAAGGCCTGTGCGAATGCTCAACCGACTGTTTAAGGCATAGCTCACCTTCAATCCATAACTCATGTTTACATCTCCCTTTTGTGGGTTATTGGTGAAATCCGGATCTATGGAAGAACCGTTCCCAATACTGCCATAATAAACAGGAGCTACATTTGGTGTGATGGCCCAACGGGATTCCAGCTGCTTTTCATTTTGGGTATTTTTATGAACTTCATCATTTTGGGCTATGGCATCTAGAATGGATATCTTATGGTGATCTGGAATGGCATCCACCTCATTTGAAATACCTATGTCTGAATCTTCTGCACTGTTATCCGGAGTCTCGGCAATTGAAATCCGCTTATCTGAATTTTCAAGATTTTCTTTTAAGGGGTCAAAAAACATTTTATTTCCCTTATTTTCATCCCCGGTATTTTCCAACCGTCCATCCTGGCTTTCGGGAAATCCAGAATCAGGATGGGAAGCTGCAATCCCATTCTCGGAAGCGCTCTCACGCCCCTTCTCTTTATTTAGATCGTAACGCCGATTTTTCTTGGAGTTTGGAGTTGTATGCTTTACATTATCCCCAACCTTGGTCGAAACAACGGTTTTCTTATGGAAGGGTGGTTCGTGATCCACATTATTACTGACAAATTCACTGTTTTTTGAAGGTGAGGCATTCTCGATACTTTCCTCGTTCGCTAAAGGAGTTTGGGATGGGACCGCATCAAAATTATTGTTCTCTAATCTCTCAGCGGGGTCGATGAAATTCTCATCGGTTATGGAATTCGGGACAGTTTCATTGAAATTATAAACCAATCCTCCCACCGTCAACAACAGGGCGAGTACAGCAGCCACGCCACCATACTTGATCCACAGTGGGATTGACTTGCGGTTTCTTTTCTCCCTGTTCAACCCGGCCTGGATGTTTTCCCAAACTCGCGGAGAGGGTGTGGGCTCAAAATTTTTAAAGCCCTCCTCGAAAAGTTTATCTATGTTTTTTCTGTTTTTCATAAAAATCCCATTTTAAAAGAGGGATCTGTACTAAGATTTTATTATCTACTATTTTCAGAATTATAGGTGTCTATTTTATTCTTTAGTATGGCTCTGGCCCGCGCCAGATTTGATTTGGAGGTGCCATCGCTTATTCCCAGCTTCTCGGCTATCTCTTTGTGCTGATAGCCATCCAGTACATACATACTGAAAACCAATCTATACCTGTCTGGCAATTCTTGGATAATTTTCAACAGGAATGCCAAAGGAACCTCTTCATGCTCTACCTCCACATCTTCCTGATCCTCTACCAGTTCTTCATCCATAATTTCAAAAATGCGAAGTTTCCGATATTTTTGCAGAACGGTATTCACTGTTATCCGTTTCAACCAACCTTCAAAAGAACCTTTTCCCTCATACTGCCCAATCTTCTCAAAAATTGTTATAAAAGCATCCTGCAAATTGTCTTCAGCCTCCGTATAATTTGGCGAATAGCGAAGGCAAATAGCGAATAGGATCCGATTATACCTGATGTACAATTCTCCTTGCGCCTTTGAATCCTGCTTTTTGCATTGTATGACTAACTGGTCTAAAGTCAATTGTAGTGCCTTGAATTATGGTCCTCTTATATCCCCCTACTATTTTTAAAAAGGGCAACCCTTTTGTTCAAGGTTCCTACAATAGATAGATGCCAGGGAATCAAAAGGGTTGCGTTACCAGGAGATAAAATTTACTGGTTTATGGCTGCGATACTATCCTTTATTTTTATTTCCAGTTCCTCCATCAATTCCGGATTATCCAAAAGAAGCGTCTTTACAGCATCGCGGCCCTGGCCCAATTTTGTATCGTCGTAACTGAACCATGAACCAGCTTTTTTGATAATTTCAAAATCAACCCCAAGATCAATAACTTCTCCCACTTTCGAGATCCCCTCGCCATACATGATATCGAATTCCGCTTGTTTGAACGGTGGGGCAACTTTGTTTTTCACCACTTTTACCCGGGTTTTGTTACCGGTAGCGTTGCTATTGTTATCCTTAATCTGGGTGGAACGCCGAATGTCCAACCGCACGGAAGCGTAAAATTTAAGGGCATTTCCGCCGGTTGTGGTCTCTGGGTTTCCGAACATAACCCCAATTTTTTCACGCAGCTGGTTGATAAAAATAACCGTACATTTTGTCTTGCTGATGGAGCCCGTAAGTTTTCTCAAGGCCTGGCTCATCAAACGGGCGTGAAGCCCCATTTTGCTATCGCCCATTTCACCTTCAATCTCGCTCTTGGGCGTCAAGGCGGCCACGGAATCGATAATCACGATATCAATGGCCCCACTCCGAATAAGGTTATCGGCAATTTCCAAGGCTTGTTCCCCGTTGTCAGGCTGTGAAATGATCAGATTTTCCACATCCACTCCCAGTTTCTCCGCATAAACCCTGTCAAATGCATGTTCGGCATCAATAAAAGCGGCTATTCCGCCCTTTTTCTGTGCCTCGGCAATGGCGTGCAAGGTCAAGGTTGTTTTTCCTGAAGATTCCGGGCCGTAAATTTCAATAACCCTTCCACGCGGATACCCGCCCACGCCCAGGGCAACGTCAAGACCAAGGGATCCCGTGGGAATAACATCCACATCTTCCACGGCCCTGTCGCCCATTTTCATCACGGTCCCTTTGCCATAGGTTTTGTCCAATTTATCTAAAGTAAGCTGTAAAGCTTTTAGTTTTGCATCTTTTTCTGTGCTCATTATCAGTATGTTTTAAATCCTAAAATTTAATAGCTAAGATACCATTTTAATTTCCGATTTTGAATTTGGATTTTACATTTTTGAAAATGGTTGTTGATGAGAAATATTCGCAACCAGGACGGTTTGAAACCAGACCACCTCTTTGGGAAGATTCAAATTTCGCCCAATAAATATTGGAATAAAACTAAATCGTTTGGAGAGGCTGTTCTTCCCTCTTAATTTACCGTTTAATGGCAAACATTCATTTTAACCAAAATCCTAAAAATGTTCCGGGAATTTATATCTTAAACATTTTGCACTTCACTTAAATGTAGAAAACCGGTAGCCCAGGCCAGAATTGCGATCATCGTAATATTGCGTTTTCCACCCACCAACCCATTTGTTTCCCGAATTTCTCTCCCAATAAATTCCCGCAATTTCTCTCAAAACCTTTATCTTTGCACCCTCAAAAATCAATCTTTTTCATCTTAAAAAGTATAGCATGCAACTGTACAACACATTAAGTGCGAAAGAAAGGGAGATTCTTTTGGAACAAGCCGGAGAGGAACGGCTTACCCTTTCTTTTTACCAATACGCCAAAATCGGCAATCCCCAACTTTTTAGAAACCACCTGTTTCTCGCTTGGCAGGAGCAGGACGTCCTGGGCAGGATTTATGTTGCCCACGAGGGTATAAACGCACAACTTTCCGTACCGGCTAAACGGTTTAATGAATTCAAGGAATTTTTGGACGGCATTTATTTTCTAAAAAATGTCCGCCTGAACATTGCTATAGAACACGATCTTAAATCGTTCTTGAAACTGAAAGTGAAGGTGCGCGATAAGATCGTGGCCGATGGATTGAATGATGCAACCTTTGATGTCACCAACAAGGGCATCCATGTTGATGCGGTGAAGTTCAATGAGTTAATAGAAGATCCCGATGTGGTCCTGGTGGATATGCGCAACCATTATGAAAGTGAGATCGGACATTTCAAAAATGCCATTACCCCGGATGTCGATACTTTTCGCGATTCCCTGGATGTTATTGAAGGCGATCTGAAGGACCACAAGGAAGATAAGAAATTGGTTATGTATTGTACAGGCGGAATCCGCTGTGAAAAGGCCAGTGCCTACTATAAGCACAAGGGTTTCAAAAACGTCTATCAACTGGAAGGCGGGATTATAGAATACGCCCGCCAAGTAGAGGCCCTAGGTCTCGAGAATAAATTTCTTGGAAAAAACTTCGTCTTCGACCATCGTCGCGGTGAACGCATTACGGAGAATATCATCAGTCATTGCCATCAGTGTGGTGAACCGTGCGACACACATACCAATTGCGCCAATGAGGCCTGCCATCTGCTGTTCATCCAATGTGGAAACTGTGCCTCAAAAATGGAAGGCTGTTGTTCCAAAGAATGTATCGAAGTAATCCATTTACCTTGGGAAGTGCAGAAAAAACTGCGCCAAGGCATTCCAAACAGCAATAAAATATTCAAAAAGGGACGTTCAGAAAAATTGAAGTTTATGAAATAACAATTCTTGGCTTTTGAGCAAAGAGCATAAAACCCAGAGTGCTATTCCTTTTAGCAAGAAAGACGAATTTTGAATTAATCCCTAATTCTGAATTCTGAATTTTTTATTGATATCTTTACTGATTGAATTTTTTGTTTAATCTTCGTCCCTCTTATAGTAAGAAGGGCTTTATATATAGAAAATATGGGCTGTAACAGCTGTGCCTCCGGCACCGGCGGTCAACCTCGGGGATGCAGGAATAATGGTACTTGCGGAACCGATGGCTGTAATAAACTAACGGTGTTCGACTGGCTTTCAAATATGTCGCTTCCCGCAAATATGGAACCTTTCAACGCGGTAGAAGTGCGCTTTAAAAATGGACGAAAGGAGTTTTTCCAAAATCCGGAGGACATCACTTTAAGCATCGGAGACATTATTGCCACCGAGGCCTCACCTGGACACGATATTGGGATCGTTACCCTCACTGGGGAACTGGTGCGGGTGCAGATGAAAAAAAAGAAGATGCCCCTTAAAATTGAAAGCCTCCCGAAGGTGTACCGAAAGGCATCGCAAAAAGACATCGATATTTGGCAGGCCTGCCGCGACCGGGAAAATGCCATCCAGAAGCGGTCGCGTGAAATTGCCATTCGTTTGGGTCTTCGGATGAAGATCAGCGATGTCGAATTTCAGGGAGATGGATCCAAAGTCATATTTTATTACACCGCTGAGGAAAGAGTGGATTTTAGGGAATTGATAAAGGAATTTGCCCGGACTTTCAATACCCGTATCGAAATGAAACAGATAGGCTTTAGGCAGGAAGCCGCTCGTTTGGGAGGCATTGGAAGCTGCGGGAGGGAACTTTGCTGTTCCACTTGGCTAACGGATTTTCGCTCTGTAAATACAACCGCAGCGCGTTACCAACAGCTTTCCTTAAATCCACAAAAACTTGCGGGACAATGTGGAAAATTAAAATGCTGTCTCAATTATGAACTGGACACCTATCTGGAAGCCCTGAATTCCTTCCCCAATACAGAAACAAAACTTGAAACCGAAAAAGGGACAGCAAGTTGCCAGAAGATAGATATTTTCAAGGGCAGGCTTTGGTATGCCTACGAAAAAGAGGGCATGAACTGGCACGAACTTACGGTGGAAAAGGCCAATGAGATCATTGAACGAAATAAAAAAGGCGAAAAGCCATTGGCCCTGGAGGAGTTTGCGCTGGATATTCCCCCACCGGAAACTACACAATTTAATGACCTGGTCGGGCAGGACAGCCTTACCCGTTTTGATTCGCCCAAACAAAAGAACAATAAACGCCGAAAAAAGACCAAGCAAAAAACAAAGTCTAGGGATTCGGGAAGCAACAAACCTGGCAAAAATTTTTCCAAACCCAAAAAAAATAGGAAACCCAACAAAAATGCGTAGATTTTGGATGCTTTTATTATGTGTTCCAATCCTTGCTTCTTGTGAATCGAATACGGTTTATAGCGATACCAAGGTAATGGATGGTTATTGGGGCCAAAATGAGACAGTAGAATTTGTACTCCCTCAACTGGACTCCTTAAAAACCTATAATTTGTTTCTGAATATCCGAAATACGAATGACTATAAATACAACAATATTTTTTTGATCGCATCCATCCATTTTCCCTATGGCAAAACCATCTCTGATACCCTCGAGTATCGCATGGCCAATCCCGATGGGTCCTGGATGGGCTATGGGTTGGGCAACATCAAGGAAAGTAAATTATGGTATAAAGAAAATGTCCGGTTTTTTGAGGAGGGAAGCTACAATGTGACCATAGAACAGGCCATGCGCAATAACGGTGCGATAGAAGGCGTTGAAAAACTTGAAGGAATTACAGATGTTGGCTTGAGTATTGAGGAAGCTATCAAGCATTAAAAAATATATGGCAACAAAGAAGAAAAAGCAAAACAAGAAAGATCCAGATAACGTAGGCAAACACATCCGTACCTTTTGGAAAATATTCGCAGGACTCATCCTTTTGATCCTGTTCTCCTTTCTCCTTGCATCTTGGGGCGCTTTCGGCAGTCTCCCGGATGAAACAAGTCTTGAGAATCCGGAAAAAAACCTGGCGACCGAAATCATTTCTTCCGACGGCAAAACGATTGGAAAATTTTATAAGGAAAACAGAACTCCCATTCAGTACGATTCCTTGCCCGACCATCTGATAAATGCATTGATTGCCACTGAGGATGTTCGGTTTTACGATCATTCCGGAATAGATGGGAAAGGAACTTTAAGGGCGGTCGCGTTTTTGGGATCCCGAGGTGGGGCAAGTACCATTACCCAACAATTGGCAAAACTGTTTTTTACTGAACAGGTTTCCCGAAACAAATTTCAACGGGGATTGCAAAAGATAAAAGAGTGGATAATTGCCACCCGGCTAGAAAGACGCTATACCAAGGAGGAAATAATTACCATGTATTTCAACGAGTACGATTTCGTGAACCAGGCAGTTGGCATCGAATCGGCCGCCCATATTTATTTTGACAAATCTCCTTCCAAGCTTACAACTGATGAATCTGCGATGCTGGTAGGAATGTTCAAAAATGCCTCATTATATAATCCCCTGCGAAATCCTGTAGGCGTTACCAATCGCCGGAATGTTGTGCTGTCGCAGATGGAAAAGTACGGATTTATTTCAAGGCCCGTAATGGATTCGCTTCAAGCCCTTCCTCTAAATATCAACTTTACACCTCAAGGGCATGACGAGGGGATCGCCACCTATTTCCGTGAATACGCGAGACATTTTATGGAAGACTGGATAAAATCAAACCCAAAACCAGATGGGAGCAGGTACAACATTTACGAAGATGGACTGAAAGTTTTCGTGAGCATTGACAGTAAGATGCAGGAATATGCAGAGGAAGCCGTAGATACCCATATGGCCCGTTTACAGAAAGTTTTTGATGAACAGAACAAGAACAATAAAACGGCACCTTTCCGTCATATTACAACGGAAGAAACGGAAAAAATAATGGCCTCGGCCATGCGCAGGAGTGACCGTTGGCGCGAGATGAAAGGAAAAGGCAAAGATGAGGAAGAGATAATTGCCAGCTTCCACAAGGAAATTCCCATGCGCGTTTTTTCCTGGAAGGGCGACATAGATACTATCATGACCCCCTTGGATTCAATCCGGTACCATAAATCCTTTTTACAGGCTTCCATGATGTCCATGACCCCACAGACCGGCGAGGTTAAGGCATGGGTCGGGGGAATAGATTATAAGCGCTACAAATATGATATGGTCGAGAAAGGCAGGCGGCAAATAGGCTCTACCTTTAAACCCTTCGTATATGCCACGGCAATTGACCAGATGCACATGTCGCCCTGTGATACGCTTCCAAACACCCTTTATACAATTCCCGCCGGCAGACACCATTTACTACAGCCATGGACACCCAAAAATTCCGGTGAAACCTATGGAGGTATGGTTACCCTCAAACATGCTTTGGCTAATTCCATCAATACTATAACGGCCAGACTGATTGACAGGGTAGGGCCAGAACCGGTTATTGATCTTATAACGAAAATGGGAGTGGACACCAAAAACATACCCCCCGCGCCTTCAATAGCCCTGGGAACTGCCGATATTTCAGTTTACGAAATGGTAGGGGCATATAGCACTTTCGCAAACCAGGGAGTTTATGTTGAACCCATTTTAATCCAACGAATTGAGGACAAAAATGGCACCGTGCTTTTCCAAAACGTTCCAAAAACCAAGGATGTAATCAGTGAGGAAACAGCCTATGTCACCGTAAGTTTGCTGGAAGGGGTGACCCAATCTGGTACCGGTACCCGTTTAAGGGGCAATTGGGCGGTTAATTCTCCCGTGTATAAAAAGGTAATGACGGGTTATCCATACGACTTTAAAAATCCCATTGCGGGGAAAACGGGAACCACCCAAAACAATAGTGACGGCTGGTTTATGGGAATGGTCCCAAATCTAGTTACCGGGGTTTGGGTTGGCGGGGAAGACCGGGCAACCCACTTTGGATCCATCACCTATGGTCAGGGAGCTACAATGGCATTGCCAATTTGGGGACTTTATATGAAAAAATGTTATGCCGATCCAGATCTGGACGTTTCAACAGGGGATTTTCCAAAATCCTCAAAGCTCACCATTGAAACTGACTGTTCTGTGTGGAAAGAAGGAAATCAAAATGTCGAGAAAATTCCTGATGAATTCGATTTTTAATTCCTCGGGAACAAGGGAAACAATGGGACTTCCGTTGTCAAACTGGCCATGGGATGGGCACCCGATGGTTTTTTTATAATTTGATTTTTTGTAATTTTAATAAAAATTAAGAAATGATTAGAAAAACAGTTGCAAACGTAGAGGAAGCCTGCAAGGGTATCGAGGATGGAATGACCTTTATGCTCGGGGGATTTGGCCTTTGCGGAATTCCGGAAAATATAATCAATGAATTGGTAAGACGAAATGTTCAGGGTGTTACCTGTATTTCCAACAATGCCGGGGTGGATGATTTCGGTCTTGGGTTACTGCTAAAAAAACATCAAATCAAGAAAATGATCTCTTCCTATGTGGGTGAGAATGCCGAATTCGAAAGGCAAATGCTGAGCGGGGAAATGGAGGTGGAGCTCGTGCCCCAAGGCACACTGGCCCAGCGCTGTGAGGCTGCAAGAACCGGGATTCCTGCCTTTTTTACGCCCGCAGGTTATGGAACCGAGGTTGCTGAGGGCAAGGAAACCCGTGACTTCAACGGAAAAATGTACGTTATGGAGGAGGCTTTCAAAGCTGATTTTTCTTTCGTAAAAGCTTGGAAGGGCGATGCGGCAGGCAATTTGATTTTTAAAGGTACAGCCAGAAATTTTAATCCCCCAATGTGCGGCTCAGCCAAAATAACCGTAGCCGAAGTGGAAGAGCTGGTACCCGTTGGGGAATTGGATCCCAATCAGATCCATATTCCTGGAATCTTCGTTCAAAGGATTTTTCAGGGAGCAAAATATGAAAAAAGAATCGAGCAACTAACCGTTAGAGAACGAAACTAATGTCACTTTCAAAAGAACAAATAGCACAGAGAATCGCCAAGGAAGTAAAGGATGGATATTACGTAAACTTGGGAATAGGAATTCCTACCTTGGTGGCCAATTTTGTACGGGACGATATCAGCGTCGAATTCCAAAGCGAAAATGGCATCTTAGGAATGGGTCCCTTCCCTTTTGAGGGCGAAGCAGATCCAGACCTTATAAATGCAGGCAAACAAACCATTACCGCTCTACCGGGAGCCTCCTTTTTTGATTCGGCCATGAGTTTCGGCATGATCAGAGGCCAGCATGTGGACCTCACCATTCTTGGAGCCATGGAGGTGGCACAGAATGGTGATATTGCCAACTGGAAAATTCCCGGAAAAATGGTGAAGGGCATGGGCGGGGCGATGGATCTGGTATCCTCTGCAGAAAATATTATAGTGGCCATGATCCACACGAACCGCGATGGCGAGTCCAAATTGTTAAAAAGATGCTCCCTTCCCTTGACAGGTGTGGAATGCGTCAAGAAAATTGTGACCAATCTGGCAGTTTTGGAAATCAAGGGTGGAAAATTCCATTTGCAGGAGCGTGCTCCTGGGGTATCGGTTGAAGAAATACGACAAGCAACTGAAGGAGAATTGATCGTTGAGGGCGATATTCCGGAAATGAAATTTTAATATGCATTTTCATCCGAAAAATGAAAACTGGTATTGGTTATTTCGGATTTTATTTCCATATTAGCATTTTTAAAAACAACAATCCCCGGTAAAATGAAAAATTTGACACTCTCCCTAAAAAACACTCTAGGTCTTTTGCAAAATGTATTTTTCGTAGTCAAGAAAGTTTTCCTGTTGATGTGATTG
>CAYXDM010000028.1:0-18181 GCA_964463595.1 uncultured Aequorivita sp.
GGAAGAGATGCTTACCATTTTTAGATCGAAGGAGTTCCAAACATATACTCTTAGCGGCAACCAGGCGATAGCACCTGAAACTTACACCAAAGTATATCTGAACAGAAAAGAAAAATTGGCTTATGTGGATGTGGAGGGATTACCAGTAGCGCCTGGGGGCAAGGTCTATCAATTATGGTCCCTGAAAATGGAGCCTTTTATCCCAGTCAATATCGGCTTGATCGAGAACGTAATCGGAAATTCAACGGGCCTTGTTCGATTTGAGGATTTTCCGGAAGCCGAAACTCTATGTATCACACTCGAAAATGAGGGCGGCAGTGAAATGCCTACCATGTCGCAAATTCATGTAATGGGGGTTGTAGAGGTAAAATGATTTCCCTTCCCGTTTAAAATGGCTGTGCCAAATAAGGAAACTCCTGGAGGAAAGGTGCATCGTTTGTGGGCACTCCGTCTCTTACCAACAAGGGGTCCACGTTGTTCTTGGTGCCATCCGGACCCCCAAAAATCCATAGAAGGGTGGCATCAATTACATCCTCGCCCAAAGCCCGTCCCGTCATTAAATTGTTTCCGGTGTAATACTTTGTTTCGCCTTCTGCCGCTACCCAAAGCACATCCTGGGAAAAAATGGCCGCCATTTGACCCGCGTCCAATCCGAGGACATTGGTACTATAGGTGGTGTCCAGAACCATGATCCTATCCTCGAAGACCTGGCTGAACCTCTCCCGCATTAAAAAAGGAACAGTAAGATTCAAACTATCCCTTAGACCTTCAGCATTAAAAATAAAATTCACCGCGGGTCTTCCCATTTGATCGACCTGTCTAAATGTTCCGGCGAATTCGGAGGCCTCTGAGCAAGGCTCGCATTCACTGCCACCGCAATCTATTCCGGTTTCGTCCCCATTTTGGATTCCATCAAAACATCTTTCCTGAAATATGGGTGTCCCGAAATCGTCTTCATCATAGCATTGGACAAATAGTAGGGCAACAAATAGTAACGATAAGAATTTAAAATATCCTGGATTTCTCATAACTCCCATAGCGATTATTGAATTTTTCGTTTTGTTTCCACCCACATATTGTAAGTAGGTGTACCGGGATCAAAAGGGTTTACGTCTGCAACCGGTGTCCCCAGCATGGATTTTGGCAGTTCCACAACTACAGAAAGAACATTGGTGCCGGCGTAAGTATCGGTTCCTGGCTCTACAAAGCCCCCCTGGCTATTTCCCTCTAGGTAGGCCTCATATCGAATCTGATCGAAAAAGAATGGGTCATCGCGTGGACCGGCAAAGAATTTCATACCATCCTCTTCGGTAATGTGTATGTCGTCCTTGGTGGAAATCTTCACCTTTCGCTTTATATCCGTATTGATGGTACTTTCCAAACCGGTTTCAGCGGTAGCAAAAGGACCAAAGAAAAACATGCTATCCCTTCTTTTTATGGCCTGGATAAGCACATCTTCCTTTAAATCATTGTTCAAGTCTATATTGAATTCCATTAAAACATCCTCGTCAAACTCTGCCTGTTCAGTTGGTGAGCCCGCAGGAATCAGTCCCTGCACATTTAGTATAAGCACAAGATTTTCCGAATTTGGGGCCTGAAAAGCATAAAAATCTGCAATGTCCGCCTTTGTGCCCATAAGGGACGGAGCGTCGTTGTGATCGCCACTTATCAACACGATGGCCAGAACAATAAGTCCGACAGAACTTATAGCGGCAAAAAATTTGGATTTTATCATGGTTGTTTATTATTAATTAGTTTTGCATAGACTTATTCGTGCCGAAATGCAGGGATTGTCATTAAAAGCAAAACATGCTACAAAACTAATATAGATTGCGGTAAAAATAATCATTCTAGAGGATATGAACCCATCGGCACCTGATTGGATTTTAAAATTTCTGAATCTTTTCGACAGAAAGGAACTGGTGCAACGTTACAAAAACGACACCGATTTTTATAACGCCCTCAAATCTGCCGGGTTTATCTATGGCATCTCAATTTCCTTTTTGCCAAAAAGAAATTTGGATTATCTTAAATTGACCAGGGAGGAGTTGACAAAGGTCAATTTATTCCACGCTCTTGTTTATCAATTCTTAAACACTAAACCCCACGCTACGGACCTGGAAGCAATACAGAGTATTCTCGATTTTTATCGGGAACTCGAAAAGGGAAAGACGGGATTTTTCCATAAATTTTCACTTTCGCACAGCCCGACACATCGATTGGAAACCATCCTCTCTGCCAGATTACAGGAAGGGAATGAAGTGTTAAAGAGAAACTCCCTTTCCTTGTTGACCTATGCGCTCCTATACCTTGATGTGATGACTTATAAACATTGGCTCAGGGAACCCGATAGCATCAAAGACGTCTATCGGAAACTGGAAGAGGGGGTGCTCAATTATTGTTTTTATTCCTTAAAGTCAAAACAAAATAAATCGAAATACGATAAACTGCTGACAGAGCTCTATGAGTTTTCAAATGATTATGCCCTGCATGGGAATACCGAGAACAGCGAAGTTTTTCCGGAAAAAGTGCCCTATTTCAATAAGTTTGATACCATTGGAAAAAAATATATTCTCGATATGTGCTGTCTTACCATTTGGGAGGATTTCAAACTGGATGAAACCGAACATCGGTATCTGCTCCGAATTGTCGATCTCCTTGAACTGCAAAAAAAGGATTTTGAAAATAGCCTCCAGGAGCTGGGCGACTTTTCCGAAAATTACACCGATAAAATTGTTTTGTTTGATTATACCAGCCCCTTTAAGCAATTTACCAAACAATCTGCCTCTACGGTAAAAGTACTTATCTTGCGCAACAAGGACCGGTTGATCCGGGAATTGGACCAAAGTGGTGAATTGGTGGTTCTTTTGGGCCAATCTACCGTTCGCGATCTCTCTGCGGCAGAAAAGGCAAAAGTTAAGACCCAGCTCCTGGATATTTGCAAGGCTGTGCCAAGTCTAACGATATTCCTATTGCCCGGTGGCAGTGTACTCCTGCCCTTATTGATGAAATTTATCCCCAAGCTTTTGCCGTCCGCTTTTCAGGACAATCGAATCAATACCCCAAAGAAATAAGTGTTGGATAAGAATATGTGAAATACTACTCCAGCCAGAGTTTAAAATCCCTTACGCGCTCCCTGGCAACAATAACTTCCTGTTCCTTATAACTTTTCATTTTTAATTGCAGGCGGGAATTGGTGTACGAAATAATATCCTTTATGGAATTGATATTGACATAATATTTGCGGCTGATCCTAAAGAAAAATTCCGGAGAAAGTTCTGCCTCCAACTGTTCCAGGGTGGTTTCCAATAAATAATCACGACCTTCCGTGGTATGGGCATAGGTCCCTTTATTTTCTGAATAAAAACATTCTATCTCGTCCACGGGGATCATTTTTATATGCTGCCCGATTTTGGTGGTAAAGCGTTTCTTATACCCTTGGTCCACAGGATTGACGAGCAATTTTTTGATGTCCTCAAAATTTAACTGTACATTCTGTGGGATAGGTTTAAAGGTCTTGTACTTATTTACGGCAACGGCAAGCTCATCGGGATCAATGGGTTTTAACAGATAATCGATGCTGTTCAGTTTAAATGCCTGAAGGGCATACTCATCAAAGGCCGTGGTGAAAATGACGGCACTTTTTATCTCGACCCTATCAAAAATCTCAAAGGAGAGTCCGTCTCCCAATTGGATATCCAGAAAAATTAAATCCGGGTGGGGATTGTTGAGAAACCATTCCACGGCATCCCCCACATTATGGAGCATTTGGTGCACGTTTACATCCAATTTTTCCAGCATCCGCTTGAGGTAGCGGGCAGAAGGTTTTTCATCTTCGATGACTATTGCGTTCATTGATTATCGGTTCAGGATCTAGGGAAAAGTTTCAGGTTTCCAAATTGATTTACCAGTTCACTTCCCCAGTGCCAGATTTGTTCTAGGTTTGTTCTTCCCCTTCCGGCTTTCCAGTTTCAGGGTTGTACTCTATTCTTTATACTTTCCCGATCAAGGTTCCTCCTCCAAAAATTGTTTGATTTTCCTTTCTTCCCAGCGCTTCAAAAAGCCGCCATGAAAATAAAATTCAAAAGCAACGTAAAGGGCATGACATAGCAGGCCGATTCCCCAAAAGAAGAGCGTAACATAATTTCCCCAATTTGAAAAATCGGTTTCCCCCTTTTCAAAAACATTTGCCGACGCGAGGATAATTCCAGTGTTCACAATGATAAAAACCATCAGATGGCCGTAGAAATGCTTTATTATTTCCACTTTTTTCCTCGCTCTGAGATAGCTCAGGCTCCTTTTACTTTCCATGGTGTCGATCTTAAAAATTTTGTTTGCTCTTCTCCTCGTCCTCCAGGTACTTTTTCAGTTTTCTCTGTTCCCAACCCTTTCCGAAGAATGAAAATCCAAAGGCCTTTGTCCCCTGGAAGAAAAGTCCGATTCCCCAGCCCAAAGCAGCCCACAAAAACCAAGGAGAACGCCATTCGTTAAGGTAATAATTAAGTGCCGCAAGGGCTGAAATAAAAATGACATAGGAAATTAAACTGGTGTAAAATTTCTTGATCTGGGCTACTCTATGCTTCGCCTTGAGATATTTGTTTTCATCGTCAAAAGTTTCCATAATGTGCGTTTTAAATATGAATATAAGAAAATATAAATTAAGATTTTCTTGACCATAAATATTTCCTGCGTAGGCCGAGAATCGCTCATTCCTCCCTGTCCATCAATTTTCTGATTTTTTTCTCTTCCCATTTTTTGCCGAAGAAAGGATTGTAATTAAAGGTTTCTGCAGCGTGGTTCCCCACACCCAGTCCCCAGCCAAAGATCGGAAAGATGGCCCAGGGAAATCCAGTCTGTGAAAGAAAATTGAGATAGATAAAAATGGGGACAGAGATCAGATAAATCCCCAAGTGTATGTAAAATGCCTTCAGTTCATCCACCCGTTTTCTGGCACGCATGTACCTTTTTTCAGAAATAAAGGTTTCCTGTGTATGGATCACCTTTGTATTTGCGTCCAAGAGGGGGATGGCCACCCTAAACTCCCTTCTATTTCCGTGGATTTCAACCGAACGTTCCGTAAGAAGGGAGTAGCGATCGCGAATATTTTTTAGCCCAACTCCGGTACTCTCCCTGAGCGCTTGCCTGGGTTGAATGTTATTGGTTATTTCCAACATTCCCTCAGCTTCGGATATGGTGATATATAATTTCCTACCTGGGGAAACCCGATTGTGCTTCACGGCATTTTCCAATAACAACTGGAGCGACAACGGCACTACTTTGGCCTGAGGGTTTTTTAATGGCTTCGGTGCCATAAACACAATGCTGTCCTCAAAACGCACGTTCAACAATGACATATATAGTTCAGCGAACTCCAATTCTTCCTCAAGGGTCACCAATTCCTTGTTTTTCTGTTCCAGGACATAGCGGTACACTTTGGAAAGGGAAGTGGTAAATCGAGTGGCGGCCTCAGGATTCTCCTCGATCAAACTGCTCAAAACATTCAGACTGTTGAAGAGGAAATGCGGATCCAATTGGTGCTTGAGGGCATCAAATTTTGCCGACGCAGTGCCGGCAATGATTTTTTGTTCCTTTACTTGTTTTGCCTGTTTGTTTTGATAGTAATAAACCGCATAAAAAATCGCGGTGACCAGGGCCGAAATAAGGAAACCGATATAAAACTGGGAGATGTGCACATGTTCAAAGAATTCGTCCACGGTCCTTCCCTTCACCACGGTTTCCAGAAAAGCCCGAATAAGGAAGAGTACCAGGGCCGTGAGCACAACTCCGCCGAAAATACCTTTCGCCAGATTTTTCGCCTTAAAAACCTGATTGGGGAACCATTTCAACAATAGATCAAAATAATAGGCATTTACCATATAAAGGGTAACGGTATATAGTTGGGTGAAGGAAAAAAACACCAATAGCTCCCGACCATTTGAAAAGCCATAACCATAGATATATTCCAGAATCCCCAGCACGATGAAGACGGCTATCCCTACCAAAAATGCCGTAACCAAATGTTTCAGAATGCCCATTCTTCTCTTTATTTACAGTTTTCTGCCAGAACCTGATTGGCCCGTTCCAGACCATACGAGGGATAAAATTCTCCTCTGGGCCTAAACGTTTTGAAAAGTTCAATGGCCCGATGCACGTCCTCGCAAAACGGATCCACCGGTTGTCCAAAATATCTTGCCCCGCCCATATCCCATTCGGCCTTTGCCAAAATCATGCGGGGATTGTCTGGAGCCAAGACCAGTGCTTTATTGTAAAGTCCCGATGCTTTTTCGGAATAGAGCATTCCATATTGCTGCCCATCAAACACGATCCAGGCAGTATATAATTGCGCCTGGAGCACCAGCAGATCGGGATTGTTTTTTGAAATGGCGGTGGCGTCATTTATGAAATCCTGGGCCTTTGTGAGCTGTGCGGAAATTTTTTCCCTGTCTTTTTCCCCAAAACTTTGGATCACATTTATTTGCGCCACATAATAAGGTGGCAGCCAGTTATCTGGTTCTGCATTTGCGATTCGCTCAAACATATTGGCGGCTTCCCAGGGTTTGTCCGCACCCCATAGTTTGAAGGCTTGTCGCATTCCCGCTTCATATCTCGAAGGGGATTCGCTGGTTTCAGCATCCAATTTTGTTTGTCCCTGCATTGCCGCAACGGCAAAGAAAAGGCTCAGATATAAAAGTACTCGTTGCATTTTTTCAAATTTTAATGGTGAATATTGATTGGTTCCATAGTTCAAATTTCGTTTAAAAATCCAAGGTTATCCAATTGGATTTGCCCAACTGTTGAAAATAAGGGTTGAATTGTAATTTGTTTTAATCTTGTGCCTTGCGGGATTTCCCTTTCCGGTCTAGAGATTATCCAATTGGTTTTCACGGCCGTCGTCGCTGATGGTCCAGAAAAAACCAACCATAAAAAACTGATCCGCCGCCGGCCGAAGTTCCCTTCTGGAAAAAATCCCGTTTGCATTGGGCGTATTTGAATATTGATATTCATAGACATTTTTAAATGCAAAAACATTGGTGGCCGCAACGTACAGGATCTTTTGTGGCGATATCAAATACGCCCAATTCAGGCTCAGGCTGTTATAGCTTTTTGTTTTATTCTGAAGAAATCCCGGACTGTTCAGATCGGTATAGGAACGGCCGCTCGCAAATTGATAACTAAAACCCACTTGGCTTCTCCAATCCTCGATCCAGAATTTTCCAACTACCGAAACGTTGTGCTTGTTCACAAAGGGCGGTGTGGCTTCATAGGGGTAATTCCTGAATTTCCGTTTGGTGTCCAAATAGGAATAGCTTATCCAATAATCAGTATTCCTGAAGCTTTGGTTATCGCGCCAAAACAGATCCACGCCTTGTGCAAAACCGTTTCCTTCATTTGAATACACGGTGGTGATCCCAGGAATGGAATCCTTATACGATACAAGTCTGTTGTATTGCTTACGGTAGATTTCGGCCCGGAAAATCCGATTGTTGGCGGCATATTGATAATTCAGGATATATTGCCGCGCATGTTGGGCCTTTAAATCAGGTTCAAATTTGAGGATTTCATTCCCAGGCTGTTGGTAAAAATCGCCATAAGCAAGGGAAACCTGACTGTTCTGACCGGTTTTATAAGCAAAAGACGCCCGTGGAGCAATTGTGAATTCCTTGAACATTTCTGCATAAGCGCCCCGAACGCCCAATTTCAGGGCCAGTTTGCGGGAAAAGATGATATCCGCCTCAGTAAACGCCGAGGTGATATTGTTGTTGAACGCAAGGTTTGCCCCAAATTCGGGTTCCTTGTAATTTTCATCAAAATCGGTCAGGAACTGCTCCGCTCCAAAATTGAGCTTAACCCGATTGCTGAAACGCTTTTGAAGTTTCAACTTGAAATGGGCCGAATGTTCCACATCCTTTACATCCGCGTTGTGGATCATCACCTTTGTCCTGCCATGCGTATAGCTTCCCCCCGCAAAAATGCTCCATCCCTTATCGAGGATTTCACTAAAACTTGCATTGGAATAAAAATTCCGGTTGTTCAATTTAAAGTGTACGCCATCAGGATAGTTAATATCTTCCTGCATCAATCCAAAGTCGGAAGTATCTAAAGCGGCATAGACCTTTAACAGTCCATTGCCAATCTGCTGACGGAAAACCGCTTCGCCCGCCACCGTTTCAAAGGGTTTTTCCCACTCATTTCGATCCGGTAAAACAGCGAAATACGGAGCCAGGTTTATGTAGGAGGCATTTACGCTCAAGGAACTTTCTTTCCATATTTTTGTGTGCCCCAGCCCTGCCCCTACGCTCATTATTGCGACATCCGTTTGGTTTTGGGTGGGTCCATCAATGGTGTTCAACAATAAAACGGACGACAGTGCCTGGCCGAACTCCGCAGAATAGCCACCGGTTGAAAAGGTGATCCCATCAAAGAGAAACGGGCTGTAACGCCCCCGGGTCGGGACGTTATTTGTAGTGGGGGAATAGGGGGTAAAAACCCTGATCCCATCGATAAATATTTGGGTCTCACCGGCTTCCCCTCCCCTAACGAACAACCGGCCGTCCTCATCATTGGTGCTTGTTCCGGGCAAGGTCTGAAAGGCCCCAATAAAATCGCCCATAGCACTGGCAGTGGTAACAATATCCAAAGGCTTAAGGACCGAAACCTTACTGTTGTCGCCCGCAGAAAATGTTCCTGCGGTAAGGGTTACGGTTTCCAGGGAGTTAACGTCCTCACGAAGAATAATGGACAGCTTCTTCATTTTGGAAACGTCATCCGATAATTTGTAGGCTTCAAAGGACACATACGAAATATTCAATGTTTGTTGGCCCTGTTCTTCGGTTTCAAAGGAAAACTTCCCATGGTCATCAGTGCTAGCACCGTCGTAGGTCCCTTCCAAATAAACGTTGGCCCCAATGAGCGGAACCCCGTTTGGGTCCGTAACAATTCCGGAGATAGTGGTTTGTGGGAAAAGAACTGGAGGTAAAACAAAAAACAGGAAAATGGTGATCGGGAGTTTCATTTTTGTTCGGGTTTAACTTCAAAACAAAGATGATATTTTGGACCATTCCCAAATAAAAAAAGATACTGAGCTGTAGGATAATAAGGATGGAGTGTAAATTATTTGAGATCGTAAATTAAGGATCTTGGATTTTTGAAGTGTTCTGATTGTATGTAAATCAACAATCCGAAACCAACAACCCCTAATGCCTTTTAAACGGCCGGATAATCAATCGTGCTGCCTTGTCAAAATTGATGTAGTTATAGGTCCAGTTAAAAAAGGTGATGACCCGATTTCGGAAGCCCACCAAAAACCAGAGGTGGACAAACATCCACAGAAACCAAGCTATGGCACCGCCAAAGTGGAGTTTCCCCATATCCACCACGGCTTTGTTTCGGCCTACGGTAGCCATGGTTCCCTTATCGCGATATTTGAAAGGTTCCATTTTTTTCCCTTTCAGCATCCTTACAAAATTCTTCCCCAAGCGTTTTCCTTGCTGAATGGCGGGTTGGGCCACTTGCGGATGTCCTTCCGGATAATCCTTTGTCTCCATCAGTGCCACATCGCCCAAGGCATAGATATTTTCAAAACCTTCCACCCTGTTGTGCTGATCCACTTTGTACCTGTTCGCTCTTTCCACCATTGCAGCCGCATTGATCCCGGATACGGGAGCGCCCGTTACTCCAGCCGCCCATATAAAAGTAGCGGTGCGGAAGGTTTTGCCATCCTCGGTTGTAACCGTGGTGCCGTCGTAATCACTGATCAGGGTGCTTAGATGAACTTTCACGCCGAGTTTCTCAAGGAAGATTTGTGCTTTTTTTGAAACGGTCTCGCTCATGGGCGGCAATACCCTATCCTGGCCTTCGATTAAATGGACTTCCATATCCTCCTCCTCGAGTTCGGGATAGTCGTTTTCGAGGATTCCCTTTCTGAATTCCGCCAGGGCCCCGGCCAGTTCCACGCCTGTAGGTCCTGCTCCGGCGATTACGAAATTAAGAAATCGGAGACGTTCGCTTTCAGTGGCAGCCCTATCGGCTTCCTCAATATTCTGTAATATCAAACTTCTTATGTTCAGTGCCTGGGGCACGGTCTTCATCGGCATACTGTATTTGGCAATGTTCCCATTTCCAAAGTAATTGGTACGCGTACCGGTGGCAATTACCAAATAGTCATAGGTTAAACTACCCACAGAGGTAGTAACTATATTTTCCTTGGTGTTGATGTGCTCCACCTCCGCCATCCTAAAGTGGAAGTCGATATGCTTTCTAAAAATCTTCCGAAGTGGATAAGCTATGGAGTCCGGTTCCAACCCAGCGGTTGAGACCTGATAGAGCAAAGGTTGGAAAGTGTGGTAGTTATGGCGGTCTATAAGCACGGTCTGCACTTTTTCACCTTTAAGCTCCCTTATAAAGGAAATTCCCGCAAAACCTCCTCCAATGACAATAATTCGCGGTAAATCGGTATCAGGAATATTCATAGTCCAAAATATAGCACAAAAGTACCGTAATTAGTGATACAAGAGCAGAATTTCCTCAAATTTGTAACGATATAGGAACTGATCACACTAATACCTCAACAACCAAAATCAACCCTTGGAGACGGAACTCGAACATAAATTTGTCAAGCAACTGGAAGAGAACCAAAACATCGTGCATAAAATCTGCCGTTTATACACAAATGATCAGGATGCGCACAAGGATCTGTTTCAGGAAATAACCATCCAACTATGGAAAGCGTATCCAAAATTTAGGGGAGATTCAAAGTTCAGTACCTGGATGTACCGAGTAGCCTTGAATACGGCCATTACGTTATACCGGAAATCGAAACGAAGCGTACGGACGCAAGATTTTGAAGGGGTGAGTTTTAAAATTGCCACGGAAGAATACGATCATACGGAAGAAAAACAGCTTGCCTTGATGTACAGTGCCATTAAAGAACTGAACGATATTGACAAGGCGTTGGTGTTTCTTTATTTGGAAGATAAAAATTACAGGGAAATATCCGAAACTTTAGGTATTAGCGAAGTGAATGCCAGAGTGAAAATGAACAGGATAAAAGATAAAATTCGACGGATTTTGAATCCGTGAAAGTTATGGATGAACTCGAACTATTAAAAAGCAAATGGCACAACCAGGATTCTGGCTTGCCACAACTTTCATACACCGAAATTTACGCCATGTTGCTGAGAAAATCCTCCTCCATTGTGAAGTGGATCCTTTTTATCAGCATAGGCGAAATAGTTTTATGGACATTTCTCGCGTTCCTGGTGCCGGAATCGAGCAGGAAATTCTCGGACGACATTGGACTGCACAATGTAATGTTGATCACCAACATTCTTTATTACAGCGTATTCTTTGGGTTTATTTTCATTTTTTACAGAAACTACAAAAGAATATCAACAACGGACTCCGTTAGGAAGTTAATGGGAAACATAATCCGAACCCGAAAGACGGTAAAATATTTTATTGTTTACAATCTTGTAAGCACCGGCGTAATGTTGATGGGGATAAATATTTATTATTATTTAAACAAGGACCAGGTGTTTAACTTAATGGTGAAAGATTATGGGGTTCTGTCCACCATGGATCAAGACCGGTTTTTCACAACATTTTTCCTGGTCCAATTTCTCATGGGCCTAGGAGTTCTTGTGTTGATCTATCTATTCTATCGTTTTGTGTATGGAACGCTGTTGAGGCGGTTGAAAAGCAATTATCAGGAACTCCAGAAAATAAATGCTTGATCCCTCGAAGCAATTTATGCTAAAAATCTATGTCTTGATTTTTTGTAACCAATAAGTTGTTTTTAATTATGGATGGCGAAAAAGTTATGTGCAGATAAATAGCTGATTAAGTCTTATATCCTTTTTTGGTTTTTGTTTTCGTATATCAAGCTCTTTTCTCGATAACCCCGATGCTTAAGTCCGTGGGACAGTATCGTTACTAGTTACACGACTTTAGCCAAAGTCTCCAAACTACCCTAGTTGCTAAAGGTCGCAAAACTTGGCTGAAAGCCAGCAACAACGAAATTCTCTTAATTCCCTAGCTAAAGCAAGGGGCTACTAGCTATAGAATCCTATCAAAAACATACTGATTGATTACGATTTTTCAATTTTATCAAAGAATATAATTGAGGGTAAAAACAAATAATCGCGGAATGACCTTAGTTTCCTTTTCGTATAAAAAATCCTTTGTAGCTCGTCTTACGGAAAGCGAACCATTATTGAAAATATTCTTAAAACTGAGACCAAATTCGAATCTTGAGTTTTCCGGTTTATATCGGGAAATGATGGACGAATATAAAAATCCTTGAGCGGTGTCATAATCCACATATTCATTTTGGAGATTGAAGATGTATTTTTCATTTGAAAATGCCAATCGTGTATTGAGATAGCCAGAGAAATTGCGAACGTAAGTGTTTCTGAAATTCCCAAACATATCTTCTTGAATGTTCTTTGTGTAATTATACATACTACCCATTGAAATATGGACTGAACTGGAAATGGCCGCTCCAATATTTAACCGGAAACGATAATTATGTAAGTTAGTGGTATTTCTTTCGGCATCCATCAATTTTTCAGAACTAATATTGGCATAACTGGGAATCACCTCTATATTGGTTCCTAAGTTTTCTAAATATTTCTTTACACCCAATCTTACCCCAAAATTCTTAAAATCATTATCCTGCGCTATAACTTCATTGTAATAATAATTTTCAAAAAATGAAAGATTGTCCATCAAGGGCCTTTTACCAAAATCATAGTTGAGATTGGCATTTAATTCGAAACCACTTTTACCGAAACCATACAGGCCGTTCAAACTCAACCTATTTGTTAGATAATATATATGAGTGGGATTATTGTTCAAATAGAAATAGTTGCTGTTCTCTTGTATTGGGATATCGCTATATCCATAAAGATCATAGAAATCCAAACTCCGCTGCGCGAGAATATCTATCTGAATGTCGTGAAGTCTTGATGTTAAACGCTTAAATTGATAATTTATCTGTGGCGTAATTTCAAAGTGGTCTGTGGAATGGGAACCTGGTCTATTCCATATATTGTTGGTTTTGGCTAAAAACGAAAAACTGTGTTCTTTTGAAAATAAAGACCATTGTACTTGTGGTGAAAAATTGATGATCTTCTGCATCTGTAAGTAATTCTCCATTGAAGTAGTATCGGTTCCGAATAAATTTTTGGCTCGGAAATCATAATTGGTGAAAAGAAGGCCAGCAGTCAAAACATTATTGGCAGTTATTCTAAAGGCATAATTAGCACCAAAATTGTTCTTGAAGACTCTTTTTTCCGAATTTTGCGATACTGAATTGGTTTGGATGGAATCCAAAAAATACAGATTGTATGAAGATTTTATCCGGTCAACTTCATTTATAGAAGATATAGTGCTGTTGTTAAAAAGTACTAAGGCTGTTTTTGGGTTAATCTTTCTGGTATAATCAATCATAAATCTCACTTCGGGATTATCAATTTCACTATTCCCCGAAAAAGGTTCGTTATTTTGAAAGCCAAATTCCGAAGTGCGATGTTGACGGTTTTTGAATTGCATTCTCAAAAGGATTTTTTCCTTCTCGTCGTGAACTTTTGAAAATTCAAGTTTGGTGTCAAAATTCTCTCTTCGATTGGCAGCAAACAATTCACTGGAGATATGATTGTCGATTAAGTCATAAGGATGCAAGTCTTCTAATAAAGAAGTACGGATTTTATCTCTATAATATGTAAAATTGATCTTCATTTTGGTATTGTCGCTAAAATTGTGGGCTTGGTTTGTGGACAACGTAAAATCATTGTTTTCCAAGATGTTGATGGTGTTGAATAAACTCAACCGTAACTGTTTGTTGTAATTGCCAGATAAATTAACTTGCTCCAATTCATTATGGTTTAGAAGTGGTTGTGAATTGATCTCGAGATTCTTTGAGGACACCACATTCCCTAAGGAAAAATTCCCAATATTATTGTAACCCAAGATATTAACAGCCTTTATATCTTTTGAAATAAAAACCAGATTGGCATCTTCGTCATAACGATCCGTAAGACCATAGCCAGCTTTTAAACTGCCCTTTATTCTATTTCTATAATTTTCATCTGTTTGCAGGTTCAAGGCAACCTTATTATTTTTATCAAAGTTTTTGAGCAGCTCGTTTTCCGAATATCCCTCGATTACTTGGATCGCTTTTGCCGATTCCTGTCCAAGTGTTTTGGAAATAAGTTGATAGTTCGTATCGGTTATATTGTCACCATCAATAAGAATATTTGAAATCTCCCTATTTCTATACCGGATTGCTCCTGTTAATTTATCGACGGAAACGCCTGGGATATTCTGGATCAGGTCCTCTATAGTAGTTGCCGCGGCCGTCCGTAATTCATCGGCCCCATAAGTGGTTGTATCCCTTTTTGACCGCATATAGTTTTTTTCGGCGGTAACGACAACTTCCTCCAAAAACTCCCGCTCTTGGGAAGTTTTAACCAAATATGTATTTTCTTTTAGTTGGTTGAATGCAACTTCATAATCCTCAAATCCCATTTTTCTGAAGACTACTGTTTTATTTTCGGGATTTGCAATGGAAAGTACGTAAGCACCTTTTACGTCACTCTTGGTATAAAAAACAACAGTTTCTTGCTCATAAACCGAAATTATAACATTTTTTTCCGGCCCCAAACTCATATTGTCCATCACCGTTCCCTGAAAATCGATTTGAGCGACCAAATGTAATGGCAGAAGAATAAAGAGAAATAAAGATTTAGTCTTCCATTCCATCAAAATTCAGTTCTATGGGGTCTGGAACTGTTCTTGTCCATGTGTAGCCTCCTGGTTGTCCACCTGAACTGAGCCATTTTGCTTCACTCTTTTTTCTTTGCTTTTCAAACTCCAATTCATCAGCCCTAATAAAAGTTTTAAAATCTACTTTCAAACCATCGTTGGCAAAAACGATCGGTTCAGAACTACCATTTCTTACAGGCATTTCAATAGATTTATAAAGAAACGCGTATTGACCATCATCCGACGACACTTCCAGAATCATTCCTGGAAGACCTGAAAATTTCCAGGGCCCATCAGAAATAGGAATATCTGTTGTGAACCATGCCGAATAATTTCTTCCTCTAAATTCTGTAGTAGCCTTTTGACTGGTAAAATTTCCAATTTTCTTTGTTTCTGGGTAAATTTTCCAAGTTAATTGAGGAATAGACTCTCCGGATATATAAGCTTGATAGAAGGCAATTTCCCGAAGTTGTAAACTGTCCTTTATAAAATCCTTAAAAACTAGCCTTCCAATCTCATCAACCTCATAGCACCCTTCACTACAATCCTCCTTCCCGCCGATGTTGAAAGTAGGGGCTTTGCCCCTTGAATGGTAAAACAAAGAATAGTCTCCATTGAAGAGGAGAACCGCATCCCTATTTAAAGCCTCACCACCAATCCAGATAGATTTGAAAACATAAGTGATTTTTCCGAGTGGGACCACGGCATTATCGGTATCACTATCAATTTGAGCAATACAGCAGAGAGTAGGCGTTAAAATTAAAATTATGCTTAAAATATATTTCATATCCTTATAAAGATAAAAATAAAACCACATAACTTAAATAAAAGGTATGTGGTTTTGATTTGTAGATTTTTAGACTCTATCAGTTAAACCAATTTTTTCAAAAAAACCATTGAGTCTCGATTTTACTTTGTTGGAATTTATTCCATATAATGAACTGAAGTAAAAATCTCTCTGTTTGTGGTAATTCACCACATCTTTATCCTTCAGGGTTTCAACAATCTTACCCAAATGCAAATATGCTTGTTTCGCATTTTCATCTTCTGCTTGATAAAGGATATAGGCCAGTTCCTTTAAATTTTCGTACTGAACCCTGTCAATAGAGATATTAATTTGTGGCTCTGTATAACCAGTTGAGGTGTCGGGGTCCGTAGCTTTACAATCACATTGAAAAGCGGAGCAAGAACAGATACAATTACCAGTTCCACTACAAGAATTAAGACCACCTCCAAAAGCCATACAACTAGCACTACATCCGTTTGCGGAACTTTCTATAAACAAGACATTAGAATATTCTGGAAATGTAAAATCATCTCCATAAAGAGCCGGTTCTATTACGGTATTTGAGGAGAGAACAAAAACACCAATAACAGCTAAAAATCGAAGTAGGATAAATTTTTTCATAATTTACAAGGTTTTAAGGTTAATTTATCAGTAAACTTACCCCCCCCTGTGTTGAAAAACAAATAAATTATGTTAATTTTAGAAAATGCCTATTCCTTAAACAAAGTAGCCCGTTTGCTTAGGTCCTGAATTAGCTTTTCCTCTTCCTGGCTCTCCAACAGTACGTTGTAGTTTTTCCAGAAGTCGGCATTATAGGGTTTTGGAGAAAATAGATCTGCCGTCCACTGGTTTTCCATCAGTTCCTGCCCAATAAGTTCTGGGTCCTGGATAATATCCGAGAACAGGATTTCCTGGATGGTGTAGTAGTATTGCTCATCCTTGTCAAAACCGGGGGCAGATTCGGTCTTTGTCCTTTCGGACGAACGGTCGCCAGTGTTCACGAGCTTGGGCGTTTCATAGTAAAAATAATTCGGATACATTTTGCCGTTGTACTCCCGAAAGGTCTCCACTACCTTGTGCAGGGTCTGGGTATCAAATAAACTTTTGCTCCTTCTCTTTTGGACATCTGAGGCGGCAATCAACTCATATTCCACCTTTTTGATGGCATAGTTGTCGTAATACACATATACCCATCCGTTGGGCTCGAAACCCTCGTTATATATATTGGGCGTGTTCAGACCGACAAAATCATTGCCTTTTGAAATTTTTATCCTGTAAATTTTCCTGCCGTCATCAACGAGGATGGTATCCAAGTGGAATTGATGCTTTTCCAGCATAGTCTTTCCAAATAGCGCACCCACGGCACCCGCATTTCTAACGAGGTTCAGTTTTCCCTTAAACACATTATCCAGACCGTTTATCCTGCCGTCATTCCATTTTATGGCATCGATCAAGGTGGATGTTTCTACGGAATTTCGTCCCACCACCCCGGATTTGGGGCTACGGCCCATGCTTTTAAGATATGCCGAATACGTAAAAAGACTATCTATATCACGAAGATCATAGCTTTTTCTGGTTTCGTCCACGTTTATTTTCAGGTTGTCCTTTGAAGCGGTGCCATAATCTGAATCATACAAGGTGATAGCCGCTTCTATCAGCCATTTATACTCCTTTTTGTTGCGCTCCTTATGCCGTAAGAATCCTTTTTGAAGGTAGGGTCCGTCGGGAAGATTATCGGGAAGCCGCTCTATGGCGCGCACCATAATATCATTACCGGTTTTTGGTCTTGTGTCCGCAACCAGAACCACTTCATCCAAAGAGGCCACGTCCTCTTCCAAAAATATATCCGATCCGGTTTGGTATTCGCTGATCAGAACTTGGTAACTGCTATATCCTATGGAGGAGATTACAAGCGTGTCGGAAAGATTTTTGGTCGGCACCAAAAGCGCGAAATTCCCATCGGCATTGGTAATGGTGCCCACTGTGGTGTTCTTGATGTAGACGCTCGCACTTTCAATGGGCATAAAGGTCATAAAATCGGCCACCTTGCCCTTTATTTCCGTTTGCGCGAAGGTGGTGGCGGTAATAAAGAAAAGGAATAGAACACAGGGATTAAAGCGGAAATGTTCCTTCATGGGTATAGGAATTCGTTAGGTGAATTTTGGATATATAGAAATTTTCACAGTTCCAGGGCAAACATCAAGTGGCCGGTTTATATTCCACACCCTCGATCACCATCTTGGAGATAATTTCCCGAAGGATCTCTGAGGTTCCCCCTCCTATAGGGCCTAACCTGCTATCGCGAAGCAAGCGTGCCAGCGGATAATCTTCCATATAACCGTAACCTCCCAAAAACTGAAGGCATTCGGTCATTACCTCATCGGCCACCTTAGTGGAAATCAATTTGCTCATCGTGGCTTCCTTCACCACATACTCGCCGTCGTTCAGACGTTTTGCCGTTACATAGTTAAAAGTTTTGCAGACCTCGATTTCAGTGGCCAGTTGCGCCACCCGATGCCTTAACGCCTGGAATTTGGAAATGCTCTTTCCAAAGGCAAACCGATCCTTCATATATTGAATGGTATATTCCAGGGCAAATTCACTTCTGGCGTGGGCGTTTATTCCCATTAT
>CAYXDM010000029.1:0-17875 GCA_964463595.1 uncultured Aequorivita sp.
GGAAATAAGCAGAAAATTAAGTATTGATGCTTCAATTGTTTTGGGAGTTTAAAACATAAAATAAATAATCTATTAAGGCGTACAGAAATGTATGTCTTTTTTGTTTTATGTAGTAAGTGTATAAAATGCACCCCTAAACAAAAAGAATAAATTACACCTTCTGAAATGTTAGGAAATACCTTTGTTACTTCCCGACTTACATTTAAGAAACTAACAAATTGGATATTTGATAAAAGTGGGTTTTCTGAATCACTTTGCACCCACACTCGCTCCTATCATCGCCCCGACAGCCACTGCCATCCAAATAATCTCCCACTCGGATTCGTATAATATGGATTATTCAACACATACCCATACCTATTAAAGTTCTGGGTGTTAAAGGGATCCTGTACATAATTGACCGGGGCTAAGAACCTATGCAAAATAGGGTCGTACAGCCTGCCGTTCATATGTATCAACCCTATATCTTCCAGGTGTTCATGCCCGGTGTAGCCTCTATCGAGAACGGTTAAATAGTCAATAGTATTGCCGTTGGCGTCTTTCATCCGGACTATACGTCAATTGGCAAAGAACTTTCACTTAAAACTAAAGCAGAACGCAACACACTCGTACACTAGCGAGGGAAGATTATTTTCTGCTTTCATGCAAGTTTTCCCAGTACCATTCCTTTTTTAAATATCTTCCAGTATTAACAAAAACAGGCAAAGAATCAGATTTTATAAATAGATATTGTTTAGGCTTAAAATGAGAATCCTCGTATTGTAATTCTATTATTGAATCATTTAAAAACCTACCTTTTTCAAAAGAGTTCCATGTCATCATTTCTATTTTTTGTTCAACATAATGCTCAATTATAATAGAATCCTCTTTTATCCTCCACCAATCCAGACCAACATCTATTATAGATGTTTTTTTTAACTTATCAAGTTCATTTTCAAGATTCTTATCAGATAATCTAATGGAAGTAATATATCCGTCTTTAAAGAACACAAGTAATTTCCTAAAATTATTTCTTTGCGTTAATTCTCCAATCTGCAAATAATAACCATCCGTTTTGAATTTATAATTATTTTTTTTATACAAAGGCTCCTTATATGTTTTATATATGTTTTTTCTGACAATCCACGGACCTGTTCCACAACTGTAGATAAAAAAGAGTGCAAGTAAAATGAGCATAAGACTTCCTAGAAACCTTAAAACCAGAATAGAAGTTGGAGTATACTCATCTATTTCATTGTCAATTTCTACTTTCATGTAAATTTTCTCTGTACCATTTCTTATTAAAATACCATTGCTCGTTTATATTAAAATCAATGTCTGATTTATGATAATAAACTAAAGTATCATTTTTAGGAATTATCTTTATAGGATTTGTAGGAAATTCTTTATTAATAATAATTTGATAACGAAGTAAAGTAGTGTCATTGAGTATTTTGAATTTATTTTCAATAACATGCCTCTTATAAAATGCTTGGTTATCTTTTATAAAGAACTGTAGATATAGAGTATCTTTACTTATGTTATATACTGCCGGCATTTCATATATATCCCAATAATTTCTATTTTTTACAATACGGTTTTTTAACCCATTATTTTTTGGGTTATCAGTTTCTATAGATAAAAGTTTGCTAAAGCCATTAACGTTGAAAACAATTGCCATCTTTTCGCTTTTATCATCACTATCCAAATGGCTTTTTACTACATATAAACCAGGATAAAATTTAATAGCTGTTGATGATCCATCCGTTATAGGTAGTTTGTATGCCGTAAACCCACTAAGGTTTGCTCCTCCAATACAACTAAATAGAGTAAGGGAGACCCCTATGAAAAAGAAATAATATTTCAGGGTTTTCATAAAGAGTCAAATTTTAATGAGGGTACAGTGTCCAAGGATTGGGGTTTATGTGAAATTGAAAGAAAGCATTCCCGGGAGCACCCAAGGAAGTGTTTAAATAGGGGCTTCCCACAAGATGTTTTTGGATACCATTTTGAAACAAATCCTGCGACCATCTTCCATCGTGTCCCGCTTGTAATCACGTCCAAAAGCCTTAACCCGATTAAAACACTATTAAGTCCTTTAAAGAGGTTTTTTGGGGGGTCGGTATTGCCGGTAACATCTATCACGGCGAACATTATTCCCTGAGTGCTCATTTCTACATATCAAAGCAAAAGACTCACTTCGGAAAGTTCACGCCCTATTTGCTGAACACCTTTCAAAATACGTTTGGTTTGATTTGCAGAGGGTTTTTTAATGCCTTTTATGTATTGCGCCAACAAACTTTGGTTCATTCCGATACGTTCAGAAAGAGCCTTTGCATTGATAACCTTATAAAAATCAAAGAAACTTTCAAGGTCATATTCAAACTTAATTTCATCAATGGAGTAAGTATAGCCCAAATCTTCAAAAGCCAAATTGACCATTTCAATAATCATTTGTTGAAGTTCGGGCCAAGTGTCGCCACAGGTTACAAGGCTTCTTTCCTTCCATTGTCCAAGAGCCGTATAGCCCATATCTTCTTTAATGATTTGAAGTTTGATTTTTGGTTTTTTATCTATTGTTTTCATATTCATTATCTTTTGTTTGTTTCAATTTCAGCGAGCTTTAGAATTGCTTGCAGAGTACCTTTTTTCATCTCTTTTGAAGCGTGAAAAGGCACGGGAATAATGTTTGTTTTGGTTGGGTGCTTCATAATAATATGGCTGCCTTTTTGCCTGACCTCAAACCAACCGTCTTTTTTCATAATCCGCAATAAGGCACTTGACTTCATAAGTACAAATGTAATAGATTTATTACTTTCAAATATTGTTTTTAGTAAATGATTGCAATGAATGATTACAAATACTTTCTAAAGCCAACCAGACTTCTGACAGTTCCCCTTTTGCTGAACACCCTGCAAAATACATTGTATATCATTGAAAATAAAAAATATAGCTTCGATTATTCAATTATGAAAAAATTTATTTAGATTTAGACTTCACTTCCCGTTCGCGCGTAAAATAATAAGGTTAGGTTATTTTACTGCGAAAACTATTTTTCTCTCCCCATTTTACTGTGATGGATGTTCAGTATGAACATGTGAGTCCGGACGAAAGTTTGATCATTTTAATTATAGACATTATGGACCAGGATGCAATAGATATCGTAGTGCCAAACGTCAAGAAATTGGTAATGCTGGACAAAATTGAAGAAGCAATCAACTTGCTCCTGAAGGAAATTGCACCTCTTTCTTCCGGCCTTGAGGACCAAATAATTATGCTCGCCGGGAGTCAAGCAGAGTTATCGGCCCAATATAATAGCGATATTTTAACCGATGCGGAATTCCGTTCTGGAAATGCTCGACTCAGACAGCGAATTTTAGGGATTATAAATACGATTCCCGACGAGCTCGAGGTTATCAAACTCACCACGTCATTCCGTTCACTCTATACCACAACCGATAAGGACACTTTGGAAAAAATCCAAGGCCCTTCCAATACATTGATGCCGATGGGCTGGGTGTATAAGGCCATTGAGGTTTCAAAAAGCGTCTGCCAGGTAATCCGGGCCGATGGCACAAAAGGAACGGGATGGCTGCTGGAAGGAGGCTGGATGATTACCAACCACCACGTTATTCCTAATAAGAAGCTTGCCGAAACTACAAAATTGGTATTTGATCACGAAGAAAATCTGCATGGGACTAAACGTATAAGCGCTGAGTATAGGCTCGATGCCGAAACTGCAATTTTCAGCAACCTCCTAAACCTGGATTATGCCCTTATAAAAGTGCGGGACACTTCCCTTAATCCCCTTTCCTATTGGGGCCAACTCAAAGTAGATATCTTGCGGGAGCCTCAAATAGGTGATTTTGTGAACATCATCCAGCATCCTCTTGGGGAACATAAACAGATAGCACTAACCCGAAACGATGTTATCGCGATTGATAAGCATAAGATTTTTTATCGAACCGATACCCAGAAAGGCTCTAGCGGCGCTCCCGTGTTTGACAATAACTGGAGCGTGATTGCCTTGCACCATGCAGGCAAAACCGAAGAGGAGGGCGGAATTGTAATCAATGGTGCTACGGGTGAAAGACAAGGAGCAAACGAGGGCATATTGATAAAGGTGATTATGGAGGACATAGATCGCCAACGGGCAGAAAGAAAAAAGACAGAAATACCAGGCATTGACAATTAAAAATAAGAAAAATGGAACCTACCCAATTTTTGGCATTAGCGAGGGAACGACTGAGTAAAGATCCCAAATCAAGACTCACTCCCCTGGCAAAAAACTGTTTGGAAGATGAAAATTGCATTGTGGATATTCACACCCATATTTTTGACAAGCGCTGTCTGTCAATCAGGTATATAGCCCTTCGCATGCTGAAATCCTTGGCATTAAGCAAACTCGGCATTGAAGCAAACAATGTGGAAAATCAATTCGCCATACTTAACAAGGATGAAAAGGAATTGTACGATGACATTGAGAAAGGCGTAGATGACAGTGAAGCCGATTGGGAACAATTGGAAAAGGAATTGGAGATGACCACCGACATATATGAAACCTATGAGATTTTCGGATACGATGTAAAGGAGGCACTCAAAGTGTTGCGGAAAAACAATATGAAGGAGGTCCTAAAGTTTTACTTGGATGACTATGCCATTACCAATCTGGACGCCTTCAAAGGGAGAAAAATCCTTACGGGAGTCTTACAGATGGATTTGGAAACGGGGTGGAACTTTTCGCCACGACGTAAGTTCAGGCAGCAGATTTTGGATATTCAGGAAATTACAAGGGAATACCCAATCCTTCCATTTTTGGCGCTGGATGCTCGACGGGCAGATTCCAAGGGCAGTGAAAAAAATCTATACGATTTGTTTCTGGAGGCCTTTACCAATACCGATACGCCGTTTTTTGGAGTGAAATGCTATCCGGCATTGGGGTTTGTACCTTCCGATGTGCGGCTGGATCCGATATTTGCCATCTGTGCCGAATTTAATATTCCCGTCTTGACCCATTGTGGGGGCGAGACCGTTTCAACCTTTGAAAAGATAATTGAAATCAAAGAGCAGGGCGGGTATAAATCGTTTTTAATACCCGGGGAAAAACGCAACGTACGGGCGCGTTACTTAAATGAGCCAGATTTATGGATCCCCGTTCTGGAAAAGCACAAAAACCTGAAATTGAACTTTGGCCATTTTGGCGGAGATGATTTTTGGCTGGATCTATCCAAAATTGGATCCAACCCCCGTATCTCCAAAATTTTTGAGATGATGCTCAATCCGAATTATCGGGTTTATGGAGATTTTTCCTTCAACCTGGTTGAACCCGAACTGTTCGATGTTTTTAAATCAGAATTGGACAATGATCCCCGCATTGCCAAACGCACACTCTACGGCACCGACTATTGGGTGGTATTGCCCGCCGGGGCACTATTGGAGGAACAAGATGCATTCTTAAAAAAGATGGGCGTGCACCAAAAGGCCATGCTCCACGACAACGCAATTGAATACTTATTGAAATAGTTATGGAAGACAACACTAAATTTATAGAGGCATTGGAGCTTGCAGCTCCCTACACCACAACGGAGTTTAAGGCATATTCCGCGTTTGAGACCACCGTTAGCGAACCAAATTTCCTGAATTTCAAATCCATTAATTCCTTCAGCAGCAATGTGTCGCCACAGGCCCAGGAGGATGTTTTGAATTCGATGTTGCTCGCCCAACGTGCGGCGAGCAAGGATTACCCTGAGGAAGGGGACATATTGAATTGGTACGGAAAATATTTCGAGGTCTTAAAGAAACTGGGCTGGCTCGTGACGCAGCAAGACTTTTCCCGATATTCAAAAAAATCAAACGATGCCGAACTGAACACGGTAATCCTGGAACTGTTGGCAGATTACCTGACGGGGCAACAAATAAACCTGGTAAACAAAGCCCTTACTTTAGTTAAAGGTTTGGGCGATGACGATGATCGGTTGATCGTTTTCAACAGAAATACCCAAATCAACGAAACGGGAAACTTTCAACTGGGATTGGCAGAGGAGGAAAACGGGAATGTTTCGGTCCTGGGCTTTGGGTTTCTACTGCAATCAGAAAAGAAAATTACCAAAATCCTCTTCCTCAATTTTAAAAAGGACCAGCTCAATATGAAGTTTAATTTTTACAGGGCGGCACTCGTCCCCGGTGAATATAATAAATACAGAAATTTGGTAAAGAGCAAACTGGGGGATTCCTCCAGTTACATTGCCAGTTTGGATATTTGAAATGTATATAGGTAGTTACCGTGATAGTCGAAAATATAAATACATTTATAAAAAAGGCCAGATTGGATTTGGCCTTAGACTATCTTATCGACCAATGTTCTGGTCCGCTAAATATCTTCCTGAAGGATGCAGTAGTCTTGCGTTCCCTTTATACAGAATACGAAAGGGAAGCCCTTATGAATATTGATAGGGACTCCGAACTCAATGAATTGAAGTTGAACGTGATTGAATTCGCCCGAAGGTTGGATGGGTATCAAAAGGACTTTGCCCCAGACAATCTCAAGGAACTTTTAACCAGCACATTATTGTTGAATGACAGTTTCCCTTTTGTGGACAGGTTAAAATTTCGGAATAAAATAGAAAAGGCACTTTATTCCAATGAGGCCAATTTTATCTTTGTGGAAGGGGAGTCAAAATCGGGTATGTCATATCTGGAAAAATACTTGAGCAACCTTACCCGGAATTTGCAACTTCTTTCATTTGTTCCCATAGAAATCCCTGCCGTTCTGGGCGTACCCGATATTATTCTGGGGGAGAGACTGGCAAAAACAATTCTCAACAGAATGGGGGTACCCATTGATTTTGATGAGGATGAGAGTGACCAATTTAAATTTATCCAATTTATAAACCTCCTGAAATTCCATATAAAGGAAACGAATAAGATCCCCGTTTTCTTTCTTCACGACTTTCACAAAATCGAGGATGCGAGCAACAATCTGTTGGAATTCATTTTTACCTTGATAAATAGTTTGAGAAATGACTTCCCCAAATGCCTTTTTATCCTTGCAGGGTTCAGATATACCAATATTAGGCATTGGCATAACGATCTGCGGTTCACCACCCAGGTATACAAGATCGAAGCTGTTTCCGTGGAAGATATAAAACTCTGCCTATCGGCAATTTTTGATAAATATGAACAGCCCATAAAAAAAATATTTGAAGTCGAGGAACTAGACAAGGACAAATACATAAATGGCATGCTGCCCCAATTTGTCGATGAAAAAAACAACATCGATATCCCAGGATTGGGACTCCGAATTTCGGAACACTTAATGGCACTAAAGGAATAGCCATGGAAAAGAAACTTGACTTTGATCTGCTTTTCAAGAAACAGAAAACTGTGGACATCACCCATCTGGAAATTTTCAGGAAGGCCGCGCTGTTATATTGGCTCGATGCGGATAAAGAGTTCGCGGACTACGATATAGAGGACCAAAGAGAGTTTAAAGCCCGCGCGCTGGAAAACACAGACGGCAGCTACCGCTTGAATGATGAGGACAGAATGGAGATTTTAAAATATTTAAAGGCCAGGGAGGAACTCGCTGGACTTATTGGATCATTCCAACTGAAATCTGTGTACACGGAGTTATTGGCTAATTTGGCCCAGGGCAAAAAGTTGGATGTCGATGACTTTTCAAATGAGGAATTGTATTACGGAATTTTCCTGGCCGACGTTTTTCCAGGGTTACTGAACAAGAAGTTATTGCAGAACCTATATCAACGGCAACAGTTTTTCAGGCAATTTGAAAGACTTACTGAAAATTTTGTCGGCCAGAAGGAGCATTTGGATCGGATCAACAATTATTTGGATTGGATGCCAAAATCGGGGCTGCTGAACAAGATCAACCAATCCTTCCGGAATATCATCAATTGGCATGAAAAAGCACCACTTTTGATTATGGGCGTGGGTGGCGTGGGCAAATCAACCATCGTTGCAAAAACAATTTTGGACCACCAACAAAAGGACAAGGATAAATCCCTGCCCTTCGTCTATATTGATTTCGACCTTCCCGGGTTCTCCCTTCAGGAACCCTTGACGCTATTAATTGAAGCCTTGCGCCAGATAAGCATACAATATCCCAGGTATAATAGATTGACCCAACACATCAGTGAACGGATATCAGATCTGATACACAGCCAGAATGAAAATCTGGCTGAAAACCGGCAAACTACCAATGCATCCACCCGCCTATATATATACGATGTAATCCAAGGGATAATCAAGGATTACAACTTGGATCTTGACCGAATAGGACGCAATCCCATAATGGCGGTATTTGATTCCTTTGAAGAAATGCAGTACAGGGCCTCAAGTACGGAAATGTTTACATTCTACACTTTTATCAGGGAAGTTTCCCATATCATTCCACGCTTCCGTCCTGTATTTGTAGGAAGATCTGAACTTCATCCTGTCAATGAAGGTTTTTTCTTCGAACAGGTTGAAATCAAAGCATTTGACCAAGAATCTGCAAACGCTTTTTTAATAAAAAAGGGAATATCGGATCAGAAGGAAAGAGATTATATCTATTCCCAATTTGGGGGGAACCCTTTAATGCTCAACTTGGCAACCGATTTAAAATTTAAGGAAGGTAATTTGACAAGTCTGGAAACCCATAAAATAAGGGATAAAAAATGGCAATACCTTATCCGTCGTATTTTGGGCCATATCCACAACGACAGGGTTAGAAAAATAGCTGTTCCCGGAATGCTGGTACGCTTTATCGATATTCGTATTATCAAGGAGGTATTAGCGGCACCTACTGGCTTGGGCCAAATCGATGTCCTGGAAAGCGAACATATTTATTTGGAATTGCGGAAGGAAGCAGCCCTGATCTCCCGATCCAAAGATGGAAATTCATTTGCATTTCGCCTTGATCTACGGATGATGTGCGAACCGATGATTTGGGAACAATATCCGAAGGAATCCCAGGCCATTCGTGAGAGAGCCATAGATTTTTTCTCCAAGTATGCTGCCATTGAGGACAGGGAGACCAGGAACCAATACCAGGCCGAATATTATTTCCACCAAATGAAAATGGACATCATTCCCGAAGAATTGGATGTTGTGACCTATAAAAAATTACGGCCATATCTCGAACATTCCGTTGTGGAGCTTCCGGCCAAGGCCAAGCGGATTATCTTCAGTTTCAACAACCAGATTTCATCCGGAGATATTAGGCAAAAGGCCAATTTGAGCACGGAGCAGTGGGAGGATTCCAATTACGGCCTCGTCCAGGATTCGCTTTACGCAGAATTGGATTTTATGCAGAAAATATTTGGATTGCTTCAGGAAAAGGAAACCCGAAAATCCAATGGATTTTCGGAATTTGGCAGGTTGGAAGTCTTGTTGTACCAACGTCTCAACAAAATAGACCTATCCCAAAATTATATCATCAGGGCACTTTCCAATACAAACGGAAACGAAAATCCCGATCTGTTTTTTGAATTTAAATTATTGCAGTTACAAAATCTCGAATATCAAGAACGGTATAGCGAGGCCTTATCACTGGGTGGGGAGATCGGGGAAATTTCCTATTTGGCCTCTGGTAAAAACCGAAGAAAATTCGATTTTATTTGTACTAGGTTGAAGCACAGACTGGGAATACAGGAGATACATAACCCTTTCAAAAATGAACTTGATCCTCAAAAGTATGAAAGGGATCAACAATTTCCCGATACCAAATGGGATTTCATTTTTAGTAAATTGGACTTAAGCCATACGAAATTTAAACCCCAAACCTACTTTCATGAAGAATTTAGGCAGTTGAGGAAATCCTTGACAAACCTAACCAATCTGGAAAGTTACGCTAAAAATCATCTGGGCTATTTCTTAAAGGACATCACTTTTTCCGGAGATTTTCTTATTGTACTAAGAGATGTGCTTTTTATAAAGGAAATTCTTGAAAACGATCCCACATGGATGAAATAAGCATCATTTTTGGTGGGTCCGAAACTATTTCCCGAACTTTGTGGGATAAATACTTCCTGGATTGGCCAAAGTTGAAAATTTTCAACCCTAAATTATACGAAAGGGGAAGACGAAGAAAGAACTTTTCTAGTTGCCGTTATTGAATAAACCATTGGGATTCTGTCTTTTAAGTGTTCTATTCTGAATTTTTTTGGTTCAATTTCTATGGTATTATTAAAACAGTTGTAAGGGGAGTAATCAAATTCCTCGACCGATTTAATCTCCAATCCATTTTTTATCAACGCATTTAGCACCTCTCCCATGCCATGGTTCCAATTTACGGAAGACTGGCTTATATCTGCGGTTTTGTCGGCATAAGTACCCTTTTCAGTCTCTATAATTGCGCCCGAATTAAAATATCTGTAACTTATTTTGTGAAAGTCATCGTCAAACATCCAGACAACAGGATGGAACTCCACAAAAACAAATTGGCCGTTTGGCTTTAAAAATTGAGCAATAATTTTTGCCCATTTGTCCAGGTCTGGCAACCAACCTATGGTTCCGTAACTGGTAAAGACAATATCAAACTTTTCATTTAAATGGTTTGGCAGATCGTAAATGTCGCTACAAATAAACTTGGCATTCGAATTGATGTCCTTTGCAATTTCCCTAGCACTTTCAATGGCCTTGTCTGATAGGTCGATGCCTGTAACCTCGGCACCAAGTCTGCCCAACGAAATGGAATCCTGACCGAAATGGCATTGCAAGTGCAAAAGGGTCTTTCCCTTTATGTCGCCAAGCAGGTTTAATTCAATTTCATTCAAGGAGGTCTTTCCCTTCCGAAAGCCATTTAGGTCGTAAAAATCCGATTTTAAATGGGCCTCAATCCTGTTGTTCCAGGACTGTCGGTTTATTTCTATATAATCTTCTTCTGAATCCATTTTTTAAAGGTGGCTTTTTTAAAATGAAGGTAACGGGAACGGGTCAGGAAAGTGCGGAACCAGGATTGATGCACTTATCGGTTTTTGGGAGAACTTACATTTATGATTTATTTCAGGCTTGGGCTTTCACGTTAAGGAATTTATCTCCACAGCGGCCTTATTCAAAAAAACTTTTTGTCTCTTCCCATATCTGGTGTTTACTGTGCTCCCCGAGATAATAATAATATCTCCCGTCCGGCTTTAAAAGAAGGTAATTTCCATATCTTATCTCATAGGGGAAAAATTCCTTTTTGAAAAATCCATCCCTATCCTCAATCCAATCTATCCTGTCCAGATTATAATATTCAAGGTTGGCTGTTTCAGGGGAATGGATCCAAAATTGCTCAATATTGGGCGTTTTATGCAGCTTTCTTAGGTAGTCTGTATCCAGAACATTCCACCGGGATCTTGAGGTTGTCTTTTCCTTGTTTTGCGGATTTGCGGATAGATAGTTTATTACAATGTTCCGGGTAGAGTCTATCTGATTTCCCGTGAGATCGGTTAAATAGGATTTTAACCGCGTGAAGTTTTCCCCGTCAAGGTGGCCGAACTTTTTTCGCGCCACCAATATCCCCTTTAAGGTAGTCTCACTTTCAAAATACAAATCCAGGTTCTTTCCGTAATCCCTGTTTTCAATAAACTCCCGTTCGGAGATTCTCTCCCCATTTTCGCCAAAATAGATTTTCGGCTTTGTTTGCCCAAAAGATTGAAGGGAAAGAAAGATCAGTATGGTCAAGATGCCTGTTTTCATTTTGTTCCTATTTAGATTTCAGTGTTAAGTGGTCAGTATCCAGCATTCAAATTTAACCTTTTCAAAATTATAATTTAATAGAATTCATCCTCCGGCCTCCGCATCCAGTACCGGCCGTCAATCCTCTTTCCCATATACTTCCTGGAACCTATTGCGCATATCGATGTTACCGAGCATAATAAGATCGGCCCCAGCGGGAAGCACGGTTTCTGCAGAGAGCAGGGTATTTACTTCCATATCTTCCTTTAACGCAATAACAGACAGGCCTGTCTGGGCACCGATCCCGGACTCTCCCAAGGTTTTACCTGCCAGTTGTGAAGGCACGGGCGTATCGAACAATCGAATTCCCTCACCCAAAATGTTGAGTTCCTGACCTTTGGAAATGGAAAGAAGCGCTTCTGACCCCAAAGTGGCATAGCTCAACACGAAATTGGCTCCCGCCTTGTGCATAATATCCATATTGCGGGCTTCGGAAATACGGCTCACTATCCTTATGTCCTTGTTCAACTTGCGGCAGTACGATGCCAGGTGGATGTTCATGGCATCGTCATTGGTCGAAAGCAATACCGAAGGTGCCTCCATAATTCCCGCTTTCTTCAGCACTTCATAATCTGAGGCCTTCCCTACGAAAACATTCTTACAAAAGGGTTTTACTTTCCCACTATGCCGGGGATTCTGATCTATCAAATTGACCTCAATCCCATTTCTGAACAAGGATTCCGCCGCGGCCGCACCTACTCTACCGCCCCCAATAAGCACCACGGGATGGGGGTTTACAGGGTAATCGTAAAACAGCTCGTCAATGTTATGGAGCTGTTCCTCCTTCCCTATGATCACCAAAACACTGTCCTGGGCCAATATTTCGTTTCCGGTTATGGGTTTCAACCTCCCGCGATCCCAGATCCCGACGATCGTAATGCCATATTTTTGCCTAAGTGCGGTGTCCTTTATTGATTTGGAAACAAGGGCAGTGTGCTGCACGGGCAACTCGGCTATCAACAAATCTTCATAATGCCCTATGGGCTGGGATTTTGCCTGTTTGGCATTGATCCTATTTGCCAACTGTTCGCCCAGCCATCTTTTTAACGGCAATACATGATCGGCCCCGCTTAGCTGCTGCACGTCGATGGTCGCATCATCTGCCGCAAGGGCAACGATGTTTACCTCGGGCGCAAGATTTCGGATTATAAGAATGATCTTGGTGTTGAGGATATCATCCCTGTTCACAAAAACAAGGCGGGCCTCCTTTACGTTGGCCTGGATAAAGGTCTGCTCGGTATCCAATTCACCAAAGATGATGGGAAGGTCGTTATGGAAGCTCTTCAATGCTTTTTCAGGATCATTTTCTATGATAAAATACAGGGTTTCTTCCTGCTCCAATCGATCCGCAAAATCGTGCGCAACAACATCATAAGAACATATCAAAATGTGGTCCTTTGTATGCTCGGGAACACTCCGAGGTACTATGTTCTTTTTATTCGATTCCAGGAGCGGCAAATAAAAATGCCTGATAAAGGCAAATGGCAAAATGACCAGCAACATGAATATTCCGGAAAGCAAAACCACGATGCTGAACAACCTACCCAAATCTGTGTGAAAGGTGATATCCCCAAAACCCAGGGTACTCATTACCGTAAGGGTCCAATAAAAACCGGTGATCCAGGAATGATCCTGGCCTTCCCGGACCATCAACCCTTGAAAAATAACGGTGAAGACCACTACCACCAAGGCAAAGAACCCCAAATATTTGAATAGCACCTTGGAATTCCTGCTCAAGTCCTTATCGCGTAAATAATGTGCTAAGTGGGTTCCAAAAAATTTCACGGGTATATATTTTTAAAATGGGGTTCTGATTGTCAATCCCATTATTCTGGCCCTGATTTAGGACGCTACTAATATCCGAAGAAAAAACAGAACAGTTTTGAAGATTAGAAAAATCAACGATTTTTCCAACGATTTAATTTTTCGACCTTGAAACAAAGGTATTGGAAATGAAGAAAACACAATGCGAAAATCAGGTTCAAAAGACTAACAGGCACAGAAAATATTGGAGACCTCGATGAGGTTTAATACTGGGCCTGGAAAACAGGAATTATTGTTAGTAAGGAAGAACTTAGAATCCTTTGATAGCCGCCAAGGTGGTGGCCCACACGACTACGCAAGAGAAGAAAATCCCGATGGTATTGGCCAGAAAAGCCTTTCGGCGCTGAATTCCAAAAAGATAGGCAGCTATAGTCCCGGCATAAACTCCGGTGCCCGGAATGGGAATAGAAACAAAAATAAGAAGGCCCCAAAATCCATACTTATGTATATTTTTACCAGCTCCTCGTTTGGCTCTCCGGCCTACATATAGTGCCGCCTTCTTATAATAATACCATTTTAGGAAATAACGGTTTATCACTTCCAAAAAGAGGGTCATTACCGGGAAAACAAGCACATTGGCCAAAAAACACGCAACAAAGGCCACATAAATATTCACCCCGTTCAGCAAGGCGTATGGAATACCAACTTTAGCCTCGCCCAGAGGGGAAATACTCCAAAGCATGGCGTAGAGAGTTTCAAGGATCATAACATAATCTATTTTAACGCGGCAAAAGTAACCTATTTATTATTCCAAAAGGTTAAATATTCTCTTAAATTGGCTGGTATTCACCCTTTAAAATGCTTTGGAAATGTCCGAAATAAGCTGTAGCAATGCCTCAAACAATGAAGGCTCCGGATAGGATATTTAAGAATGCGGGACCTACAAACTTTTACCATCAGAAAATCTAAAAATCTGGACAAATTTTCATAATCGTGGCCATTTTCTGTGGAATTGGAAAATCAAACCCTTAGTTTTGTCCCCAATTGATAAATAATTGAAAATAAAAACAGTATGAATCAAGTTACAGGAAATGAAACCGTAAAACTTCATTACACCGGAAAATTAAGTGATGGACAGATCTTTGACAGTTCCATAGAGCGCGAGCCCTTGGAAGTTAAATTGGGTGAAGGCCGCTTAATTCCCGGGTTTGAAAAAGGATTGGTGGATATGACAGTAAATGAAAGAAAAACCATAACCATTCCAAGGGAAGAAGCATACGGCGAGGTCCAAAAAGAGTTGTTCCAAAAAATACCAAATGAAAACCTTCCTCCCGAAATAAAACCGGAGGTGGGTATGGGCCTTGTGTCCAAAAATCCGGATGGTTCGGAACACCAACTTCGAATAGCTGACGTAAAGGATGGGTTTATTATTGTAGATGCCAACCATCCCTTGGCAGGCCAGGACCTGACCTTTGAACTGGAATTGCTTGAGATCAAGTAATCGCCATCTGAAATTTTAAATGACAAAGACTGCCGTACGGTGGTCTTTGTCATTTATGGAAAGCTAACTTTTGCTCCGCTTTACACCCAGAAGTAATTTAATTTATTTTTCATCCTATTTTTAGACTCGATAGCCCTGACTTAGGAAGGTTCTTTGAGGTTATATCTGACTTTAACAATAAAATCGGAGTTTTCATAAATTTTCATAAAAATTTTGCCACTTCCAGAATTGATTCGGATATTTCACAGAATTTTGGTTTCTACTTGGAATTAGTAGATTTGTATTTCGGGAAAGAAATTATTTGTTGACGAGGCAGGATATTCCCATTTCAATAAGTCCCTGGACATTGGCATGCTTAAAACAATAGTGAAAACTGCCGATGGGATCAGGTCCCGGCCTGAGCACCTCCTGTTAACCAGAATAGTAACTCCAGAAGAAGTGAAAAGACATTAAAATCCAATATCAAAAAGATCAACCTATGAAATTAACTACCAAAAATTTTACCTTAAAAAATGCGCTATTAGCTTTGGGAGCGACGGCTGTTTTATCTTCCTGTGTGAACACCCAATCTGACAAGACTTATGAAAATGCCGTGGATATTCCCGTGAACCAGGAAATGATCGCTGAAACTACTCCCCCACCTTTTGTACCTACTCCGGTGGGAAATCGACTTGCCAAAAAACTGATTGTCGATATGGAAATCCAAGAACTCGAAATGGAAATGACAAATGGGACAAGTTATTTATATTGGACTTTTGACGGCACCGTTCCTGGAAGTTTTATCCGGACCCGTGTGGGGGATGAAGTGGAATTTCACTTAAAAAACCACCCGGACAACAAACTTGCCCACAACATTGACCTTCATGCGGTTAATGGCCCGGGAGGTGGGGCAGAATCTTCGTTGATAGCCCCGGGGCACCAGACTGTTTTTGCATTTAAAACCTTAAATCCCGGGATATACGTATATCACTGTGCTACAGCTCCTGTAGGAATGCATATAGCAAACGGAATGTACGGTCTGATCTTGGTAGAACCGGAAGGCGGATTGCCTCCAGTAGATAAGGAGTTCTATATTATGCAAGGTGATTTTTATACCCAAGGTTCCTATGGTGAACCCGGTCTGCAACCTTTCGATATGCAAAAAGCGATCGATGAGCACGCGGATTATGTGGTTTTCAATGGCCACGTAGGCGCATTGTTGGGAGAGAATGCCTTGGAAGTAGAGGTGGGTGAAACCATTCGATTATTTATGGGAAATGCGGGACCAAATCTAGTTTCTTCCTTTCACGTAATCGGTGAGATTTTTGACCGTGTACTGGTAGAAGGGGGTAGTTTGGTAAATGAAAATGTACAGACAACCTTGATCCCGGCCGGTGGGGCAACCATTATTGAATTTAAGGTAAACGCCCCCGGAGAATATGTAATGGTAGATCACAGTGTTTTTCGAGCCTTCAATAAAGGTGCCTTGGGTGTAATCAATGCCACGGGCCCGGAAAACGAGCGCGTCTTTAAAGGAAGGATCCAAGAAGGTGTTTATCAACCCGAAGGAAGCATCATCCAGAAAATGCCCAAGGATGATGATCTAGCGGCCGCTGAACCCGTTAAGGCCCTGACAAAAGATGAGAAGATGGAAATGGGTAAAAATATTTATACCCGCACCTGTGTGGCCTGCCATCAAGGTGCTGGCCAAGGAGTGCCGGACGTATTTCCACCCCTTGCAAAATCAGATTATCTTAACGACGACGTGGATCGGTCCATCAAGGCCGTCATCCACGGTTTGAGTGGGGAAATTACGGTAAACGGAAAAAAATACAACAACGTGATGCCGGGCCAAATGCTGGATGATGCCCAAACTGCCAGCGTCCTCACTTATATTTACAACAACTGGGGCAACAATGGCACTGAGGTTACTGAGGAAATGGTAAGGAATGTGCGATAAAAATTAAAATTTGGAATTTAAGAAAAATATATTGGTGACTTTCATTTGGGCCGTGGCATTTTCTGCCTCGGCCCAAATCGATATGGCCAACATCGAGGCGGGAAGCTATATCCCACTCTACGGAAGGGATGATGCCAAAGTAACCGTGGATGGGTTTTTGATGGATATTCATCCTGTAACCGTAGGGGAATATCTGGATTTCTTAAAGGAAAATCCAAAATGGCGAAAATCAGAGGTAAAAGGTCTTTTTGCCGATAAGAATTACCTGAAAGGATGGGAAGGTGATCTGAAGCCGGGCGAGGGCACCCTAAACGAGGAACCCATTACAAATGTTTCGTGGTTCGCAGCCAGGGAATATTGCAAGTGCCAAGGGAAACGATTACCGACTCTTGATGAATGGGAATATGTGGCAATGGCCGATGGGGAAAGTTTCGACGCCCGGGAAAAGGAGAGTTACAACCAATATATCCTGGATTGGTACGAACGCCCGAAAGGAAGGAAGGTAGTGGGAAGCACTTTTGAAAATTACTGGGGTGTGTATGATATGCACGGCTTGGTATGGGAATGGACACAGGATTTTAACTCCGTTATGATTGCTTCGGAATCGAGGACGGCCGGCAACAACAATAATCTATTCTGCAGTGCCGCAGCAGTTGGTGCCACGGATCTAATGAACTATGCGGCTTTTATGCGATACGCCTTAAGAAGTAGTTTAAAGGGGAATTATTCGGTAAATAATCTTGGGTTTAGATGTGCAAAGGATATTGAAGGTGAGTTGTAGTGAGAGGTGCTGGATGCAGTATAAAGTTTTTTTATGCTGAATGTTTTGAATGATTTATGATGCATTCTGAACCCCGAATCCCGATCACTGAACCCTGACCCCTGAAAACCCGGACTGAAAAAATAAACTATGGTTATTCAATTTATTACAAAACAAATTTTATCACTGGCCCATATAGGAGCAATGAGAT
>CAYXDM010000030.1:0-1260 GCA_964463595.1 uncultured Aequorivita sp.
AAGCGATACATTATTAATAGTCAACTGTATATAAGTTGGTATGCTTTTCGCAATCATCCCAGAGAGATTGAAATAAAAATTGGACAGACTGATTTATAATTAGCACCCGTTCGGCTTGGATGGAACGTTATTGGATGACTTTAAATGAGAAAAACAATATAAGTCGATATTAGAGTTAATAATTTACACTTAAAAAAATTAACAATTATGAAAGTAGAAATATGGAGCGACGTAATGTGCCCGTTTTGTTATATCGGAAAGAGAAACTTTGAAACAGCTTTGCAACAATTTGCCGGCAAGGAACATATTGAAGTAGAATGGAAAAGTTATCAATTGGATCCTACCCTATCGGAAATTGCTGAGGAAAGCCAAGAGGATTATTTGGTTAAGCGCAAAGGGATGAGCAAAGCGCAGGTCAGGGATATGTTGGCCAACGTTACCGAAATGGCAAAACAGGTAGGCTTGGAATATCATTTGGATGCTTCGGTAATGGTCAATTCTGAAAAAGCACATAGGCTGATACAATTTGCCCAGACCCAATCCTTGGCCGACGAAATGGAAGAACGTTTGTTTAAAGCCTTCTTAACCGAAGGAAAGAACATAGCCGATATTGAAACCCTGACACAATTGGGCAAGGAGATCGGTTTGGATGGGAATGAACTACAGAGTGCCTTTACCGAGGACCAATATAAGCACCGAATGGTCCAAGATATTCAGGAAGGACAGAATATAGGGGTCCGGGGCGTCCCATTTTTCGTTTTCGACAGAAAATACGGTGTATCCGGGGCACAACCGTCTGAGGCCTTTTTGGAAACCTTATCCAAATCCTTTACTGAATGGAGAGCGAAAAATCCGGAAGTGAAATTGGAAATGATCCAGGGACAGAGTTGTGACATCAATGGAAATTGTGAATAATTGTACCATTGCTGGCTTTATCGTTATAGTCATTTTAGTCCACTCACAGGTCAGCCCCCACAATTTATAAGACTGATGGGGAGCTTCCGACGTAAAGAAAAGTGATCTCTTCAATAAAAATCAAGAAATTAGCCGTATTTTAGAGCGATAATTTTAATCAGAAAAAATGAGAAAAGTGATTGTTTTCTTAATAATATGTTGGTTTTTGTCTCCTACAATTTACGCCCAAGATCTACTTGGCGCCTGGGAGGGTTATCACACAACAGATGGAAATGAAAATTTGCGGACTGTCCTTATCATATCGGAAAATTATCAATCCCGTGCGGTGTTTAATGCAGATACGGG
>CAYXDM010000030.1:1360-17788 GCA_964463595.1 uncultured Aequorivita sp.
AAACATTTGAGGGATACGGACACCCCGAGAAAAACCATGAAGATCCTTTCCGGCACCCGTTTTCAATGGATTGCCTACAATACGAAGACGAAACAGTTTCTGGCTTCGGGCGGCGGTACCTACTCCACCCAACATGGAATTTATACGGAAAATATTGAGTTCTTCTCAAGGGATGACACCCGTGTGGGGCTTCAGCTCAAGTTTGATTTCGACATAGAGAATGGCGAGTGGCATCACTCAGGACTATCATCCAAGGGTGACCCTATCGATGAGGTTTGGAGTAAACGACAATGACCTTTGATTTTTTATCAAGTCCAGTATGAAGTAGCATAAAACTGAGCGTAATAATTGCTCATATTAGGTGAATTCTATTTAAGGTTAGACTTTTTTCTAAAGTACAAAAAATAATTGGATAGGTGTTTTCATCCGAAAACAACCCTGCTGCCCTTCCCTTTCCTTTCTCCCTTTAGTCCCGGCTCTTGGCACTTTAGTTTAATTCACTTCAAGAAACCCTACGCAATAAGCAATAGAGTATTATCTTTGCCTGCGTTTAAGAATTTACATCTATGAATATCTCATACAACTGGCTTAAGCAATTTATCAAACTTCCATGGGATGCTGAAAAGACTGCCGAGCTCCTTACCAATCTTGGTCTGGAAGTAGAGGGAATTGAAGATTTCTGCTCGGTTCAGGGAGGTTTGGAAGGAGTTGTTGCAGGTCACATTTTGGAATGCACGCAACACCCCAACGCCGATAGGTTGAAGGTCACCAAGGTTGATGTGGGCCAGGGGGAAATCCTCCAGATTGTATGCGGCGCCACCAATGTGGCCCAAGGTCAAAAAGTTGCGGTTGCTGTGGGGGGCACCACCTTATATGATGCCGAGGGCAACCTGTGGAAAATAAACAAAGGAAAAATTCGAGGTGAGGTTAGCGAGGGAATGATCTGTGCCGAAGACGAACTGGGTCTGGGCGATTCCCACGAAGGGATTATGGTTTTGGATCCAAAGGTGATCCCGGGAACCCCGGTCGCAACATTGTTTGAAATTGAAGTGGACAAGGTTTTTGAGATCGGTCTTACTCCCAATCGCTCCGATGCCATGAGCCATTGGGGCGTGGCCCGCGATTTAAGGGCTGGGTTTCTGCAACACGGGATTTCCACCAAGCTCAATACTCCTTCCTCCAGCCGCTTTAATGTGGACAGCCGGATATTAAAGATTGATGTCCACATTGAAAATCCTGCCCTGGCACCACGCTATTGTGGCCTGAGCATCAGCGGGATTAATGTTGGCCCCTCTCCCATTTGGCTTCAAAATAGATTAAAATCCATCGGTCTTTCCCCCATCAATAACATTGTAGATGCAACCAATTATGTGCTGCACGAGCTGGGGCAGCCACTCCATGTTTTTGACGTCGATAAGATTGCCGGAAAAACCATCCGTGTAAAAACCTTGCCCCAGGGCACAAAATTCACTACCCTGGACGGCATTGAAAGAGAATTGCACGAAGAGGATCTTATGATCTGCGATGCGGAAAAACCCTTGTGCATAGCCGGAGTCTATGGTGGCATAAACAGTGGTGTTTCCAATACTACCAGAAATATCTTTGTTGAAAGTGCTTATTTCAATCCTGTTTCCATCCGGAAAACGGCAAAACGCCACGGTCTAAGCACAGATGCCTCCTTCCGTTTTGAAAGAGGCATTGACCCAAATATTACCGATTACGTTTTGCGCAGAGTGGCTATTCTTATTATTGAAATCGCCGGAGGCCACGTAACCAGCGATCTAATGGACTTTTATCCCAAAAAGATCGAGGCCCATCAAGTCTATCTTAATTTTGAAAAGGCAGATAAATTGATAGGAGAGGAAATTTCGAAGGAAACTATCAAGGAAATTCTTACCTCCCTTGAAATTAAGATCAACAATATGACCGAGACGGGAATCGGCATGAGCATTCCGCCCTACCGGAACGACGTAACCCGCGATGTTGATGTAATTGAAGAAATTTTAAGAGTGTATGGGTACAACAATATAAAGTTCACAGAAAAACTCAATGCGTCCATTGCCACCGTGTTGCCCGGGGAGGATTATTCGGTGCAGAATAAAATTGCCTCACAATTGACATCACTTGGGTTTTACGAAATGATAAACAATTCGTTGACCAATCCCAAGTATAGCGGATTGAGCGAATCTATAAAGGATAGCTTTAACGTACCTATGCTAAATCCCTTAAGCCAAGATATATCCGTATTAAGGCAATCTATGCTTTTCTCTGGATTGGAGACTATAGAATTCAACAGCAACCGCAAAAACGACAATTTGCGCCTGTTCGAATTCGGTAAGAGCTATCACAGTCTTCCAGGCGGTCGGATCGAGAAAAAACATCTCTCGCTATTTATGACCGGCATGAGAACTGAAAGCAATTGGTTGACGGCCGGCAGAAATAGTCATTCCGACTTTTTCCTTGGGAAAGGCACTGTTTCGGTTATTTTAAAAAGATTGGGGCTGGAAGGTTTTTCTGAGGAAGATATTGAAAACGATATTTTTTCCGAAGGAATTACCTTTAGACGGAATAGGGAAAACATTGTGGAGTTCGGAATCATTAAAAAATCTCTCACCAAAAAATTCGATATCAATGCCGAGGTATTTTATGCTGATTTCGACTGGGAGGCTATCCTGAAACAGATTTCCACAAAGAACTTCGCCATTGATCCTATTGCCAAGTTTCCAGGTTCCGACCGCGACTTTGCTCTCTTGTTGGACAATTCCGTTCGGTTCGGTGATTTAAGGGATGCGGCTTTGAACACAGAAAAAAAACTCTTGAAATCCGTGACCCTATTCGACGTTTATAACGGGGAAAATCTTCCCGAAGGAAAAAAGAGCTATGCCATAAACTTCACTTTTCAGGACGAACACAAAACCCTAACCGATAAGCAGGTAGATAAAATTATGGCCAAATTGAAACAGCGCTTTGAGAATGATTTTGGGGCTGTTTTAAGGTGATTCGAGGTATTGGATCTTGATTTTGGATGTTATTATTCATTTTTTATCAGCGTTTTAGCGTAAAATGGCCTTTATATATCGGACTATCCTTAAAAATCGCCCGAAACCAATAATCTGAAGAGGGAAGTGGTCTTCCGTTATAGGTGCCATCCCAGCCGTTTCCGTATAGATCCAGAATATGGATATTTTTACCGAAACGGTCAAAAATTTGAATCTGTTCCAATTGCAGATTATCCCGATCCAGGCCTTTTACCTGCCAATAATCATGGATCCCATCGTTATTTGGGGTGAAAAAGTTCGGAAATCCAAGTACATACACTCTAATTGTGGTAGTGCCGCAACCATTCAGGTCCTTGACGGAGAGTGAATATTTGCCCGGTCTGAGATTCGGGAAGATGGGATCTGCTTGAAAGGTGCCGTTTTCAAGGGAATACCGGTAATCCCCCGCCCCTATTACCAAAACGATTAATGTCTGATTGCCGAAGCTCCCTTCCAGGACGTAATTCACCCCAGGAGGTTCTGAAGCAATAACCGTAATGGATCTGGAATTGGAACAATAATAAGGCTCACCACCAATGGCTCCACTACGGGTAACCTGAACGGTGTATGTTCCGGCTTCATTCACCCGGATTTCGGGGGTGGTTTCGCCAGTGGACCAAAGGAATTGGGCGTCTGAAATGGTTCCTAAAAGGCCGGAGGACAAAACAATTTTCGCAGGAAAATCATTTAAACAATATATATAGGTGTCTTGCCCACCAAATTCGGGGGTGTTGATTATCCGCAGGTTTATTTTGGCCATGCCCAAGCAACCAAGGTCCCCACCTATCCTGGCGTAAATGGTCTGTACCCCTGCCCGCGTATTGGTAAATGGAATTGACAGTGGACGGGTTTGGCTAATCGCATCGGAATAGGAAGAATAATAAGCTACTCTGGGATCGTTTCCGAAGAGTTCCCTTAGTTGGGCGGTGATTTCGGTCAAATCGAAATTTGCATAACCTGGTGTGCCGGGGTTGGAACAGGCCACCAGACTGAAATCCGAAACCGTGTTGGTTGTGGTTTTCAGTGTTATTTCTGCCACGCCCACACATCCATATTCGGAAACCACACGGGCAAAGACTCTCTCCTCGGGAATGGAATTGGAGTAATTGCGTGGATTTGGAATGGGAGCAATATCGGCATGGGCCTCATCAAAACTATGATGAAAGGAATGTACCCGAAGGTTCTGATTGCCATCAATAATGGCCATTTCAGCATCGAAAAGATTGAACACCGCACGGCCGGTTGCAGTGGGTTCACATTGGTACAATTCCGTATTGCGGACCAGAACGGGGCCATCGTACTGGATCAATACCTCATCGGTAGCGATGCAATTATCGCCGTAATCAACTTCCACTTTATATATTCCTGCATCGGTAACCGACAGTTGTGAGGAAGTTTCGCCTACCAGCACTATGCCGTTTCTGAACCATTTATATCCTAATGGAATAATTTCTTCAGGAGTGGCATCAAGGGTATGAATCTCATTTTCGCATAAAGGATTGTTTGTTGGGAAACTTCGATCGGGACCTAAATCAGCCGAAATATTAAAACTACCCCCTTCCAGAAAAACGGCAGAATCATATCTATAGTTACTGTGATCGGCGATGACAAGTTTTATATGATACGACTCATTCGCCACTACGGCAGATTCCGCAACAAGGACCGTGGTCTGGCCATTAAGATTGATAGGGGCAGCGGGACCGTTCCAGCCCTCAAAATAAGTCTCATTGATAGGTGGGCAGGATCCCGGAATTCCGGAATGGACCGTGGTAACAAGGACGGGAGTCTGGGTGCCAGGCACAAGGGCAATATTGGAGTAGCTCCCTCCCATCGGTTTTATTAAAAAAGCAAAAGCATCCGAATAACGACAGGTGTTGGGATCGCCTTCTTGATATTCCTCGGAGGCAAAAATATATCGAAAGCGGATAGTATTAGCTTTGGGAACAAAATCAAATTCTATAATTGTGGCGTTGGTGGTATTGGATATGCCAATGGCTGCTTCCAGATCTACATCGCCGATCCAACCTGGCGCATCGTCGTCGCTTAGTGTAGTATTCGGTCCTGGAAGGTGGGACAATTTTCCCGTGGAAAGAACCAAGCCTTTTTCAAAAGGAAAATCCGCGCCATTTGAATGGAAATAACCATAACTTCTATCCCCATCCGAAAAATTTCCTCCTACATTGTTGGTTACAGATATATTCTCAATGCACCCACTGTCTATCAGAATGTTTTCCACGAGTTGTTGCGGGGTGTAAGTGTGCGCATCCACTACAATGTTCTGGCTTTGAAGACTTGTGAACGAGCAGATCGGAACCAGGATCAAGGAGATTTTAAGAAAACGTGGGATCATATCCGAAATGGAAAGGCGAGAATAAAATAATTTTATTTTCATTCACAATTTAGGTAGGCACGTACGGGCAATTATAAGAATTTCCCTGTGCCACTACTGCAAAAAACATGGACTGGTATTTGGAAGGAGGTCATCCAATTTGATTTTTAGCCAATAATCCGCAAAATTGAAGCTGGATCTAGTCTATTTGATCGGGCAGGACTACCCCATCGACAATATGGAAAAATCCGTTTTTGTGATAGAAGTCCCCTTCCAGGATACCTGCCTCCCGTCCTTCGGAATCGGTAAGGTAAATTCTGCCCTCCCTTTCCGTAACTTCCAGGTTCTGATTATGTAGAGTAGCAAGGGAAAACTTTCCATTATGGTTTTTCGCTTCGGTTTTAAGGCCATGTGTGTCTATGCGGCCCGGGACAATAAGAAATCTTATCATGGAAACCATCAACTTCTTGTTTCCCAGGATGGAATCCTTTTCTTTCCTGTCCATCTTGTTAAATGCATTGTCGGTGACCGCAAAAATTGTCACCATTTCATTTTTCTCAATGGCCCCAGTTAGGGACTCTTCCTTCAATATTTTGGACAAGATCGTAAACTCTGGTGCCTCGGCTATGTTTTCGGAAAATGTTTTAGTAGATGTAAAGGTGTTCCCGTTCCACTGGTTGGTAACTTCTGGCATTTCCTTCGAAATATATTTCTGGGCAATAACAAGATTGCCACAAAGAATGACGAAAAATAAGAGAGGTATTTTCTTTAAGAACATAAGTGAATTTTTGTGGGTATAAATATACAAATTATGCGTCAGTATCACTATTTTCCTTCGAAAGCCTTTGGCCCCTACTCCACTTGAGGCCAAAAGGAATACGGCTTTTGATGGAAGTCTTGGAATACACAAATTTGAATTACATTTCCGGTTTTCAGTGTAAAAGAATTTCCTGGACTTTAAGTTTTGCCTTATGAATTTAATTTCTGTTAAACATTTGTAATCCTGACAGCTGGGATGTAATTTTATTAAAGACAAAAAACCTCCACCATGTTTTCTAGAATAGATATTGAGGATAAATTGACGAACCTGAGGAACCAACGAAGGAAGGAACATAATATTCTGGTTGAAGTTCAGAGAATATTCGCCGAAAACAACCAACATCGCCAAGATATAGTTCGGGTCCTTACCGAAAAACCCGCTACCCAGGAGAACCATTTTGATTTTGAACTCTTGGACACCACAAGAATTTTTCATCTATCGGATATAAAGGAAGTATGTATTGATTACAGACTTCGATTTTTGGATGCCCATTGTTTTAAGGGCAAATTTCCGGAAGAAGCGATTTCTGAAATAAGACGTCTTGACCAGGCTCACAACACCAACTTGGGAGGATTCAAGATTATGGCTCCCGCCAAACTGTTGAAATTGGAAAATGCCGACGACCCCCTATTGTTTGCCCCTATGGGCAATGGATATTTTTACCTTATCCACAAATGGGGGCACGACCTGAATCCTTTCAGGAAATTGTTGATGTGGCCGTTTAAAAATATGGACAACCTTCTGTTTAGTGTGATATTCATAAGTGTTGTATTAACAGTCCTGTTTCCAATACATTGGTTTACAGAATCACCAGGAACGGGAAATTATATATTTCTGTTCCTGTTAATCTTGAAAGGGGTTAGCGGTTTGGTTCTTTTTTATGGAATAGCCCTGGGAAAGAATTTCAACAGTGATATATGGAACAGTAAGTATTACAATGGTTGAGGTGGAGTTTTTCACACAAATTCACGGTTTTCCGAAGCTGAGAGTACCAAAGTAGGAATTATGTTAGTATTTTAGTCATTGGATCACAAACAAAAATAATTATGACAGATAACAGAGAAGAAACAGTAAGAATATACACTGGCCCGATTTTAATGGCCGAGGCCCTGGTGGGCAGGTTGGAGGAAATTGGGATCGTTCCCATTGTGCGCGACGATCAGCAAAATGCAGTTATGTTCGGAAGTGGCAACAATTATTCCGATCAAATCCGGGTATTTGTCCGTGAGGACCAGCTAGACCGGGCCCAACCTATTTGCGATGCCTTTATATCCGAAATCGAAGAATAAAATTCTATGTCTAAAATAAAAAGAATATATACGGGCCCTAGCCTGGTAGCCATGGGCTTAATTGCCAGATTAAATGAAATTGGAATTAGCCCGGTACGCAGGGATGATCATGAAAGTGCTATCAGAGCTGGATTTGCTGCAAGTATAGCTAACCAAATGATGGTTTTTATCCGGAAGGATGAAATGGAAAAAGCACAGCCCGTCATCGACGAGTTTTTTCAGGAAATCGGTGAGGAAATGGATAATCAGCGGTAAACGGAATTTAAAAAGTGGTGGGGTTTAGTAAAAAACCCACACCACTTTATAATATTTACTTCGGATCCTTACGCCTCTACAGTGTACATTTTATCTCGCTGTTCCCTGACTCTTCTATCGTTCATATATTCGTCAAAGGTCATATAGCGATCGATCACTCCATTTGGAGTCAGTTCTACTACCCTATTTCCTACAGTTTGTGCAAATTCCTGGTCATGGGTCGTAAGTAGCACCGTACCCTTAAAGTTTTTTAGGGAATTATTGAAGGCGGTAATAGATTCAAGATCCAGGTGGTTGGTAGGTTCATCGAGCATCAAGACATTTGCGCGCATCATCATCATCCTACTCAACATACATCGCACTTTCTCACCTCCTGAAAGAACATTGCTCTTCTTTAACGCCTCTTCGCCGCTGAAAAGCATTTTGCCCAAAAATCCACGGATATAAACCTCTTCCCGCTCTTCCTCTGTTTTGGCATACTGCCGCAACCAATCCACAAGAGACAAATCATTTTTAAAGAATGCGTCGTTGTCCAACGGCAAATAGCTCTGATTGGTCGTAATTCCCCACTGGAAGTCGCCCATGTCTGCTTTAAGATTGCCGTTCAATATTTCAAAAAAGGCGGTTGTGGCCCGCGAATCCCTGGAATAAATAATCGCTTTGTCGCCTTTGGCCAGATTCAGGTTCACATCCTTAAACAAAATGTCACCATCTATGGAAGCCGAAAGATTTTCGACATTGAGAATTTGATCCCCAGCTTCACGTTCCCGTTCAAAGATTATGGCCGGATACCGACGGCTAGAGGGCCGTATTTCCTCTATATTCAATTTTTCAATCATCTTCTTGCGCGAGGTGGCCTGTTTACTTTTGGCCACATTGGCGCTAAACCTCATGATAAATTCCTGAAGTTCCTTCTTTTTTTCCTCAGCCTTTTTATTTTGTTGGGCTCGCTGGCGCGCGGCGAGTTGGCTACTCTCATACCAGAAGGTATAATTGCCGCTATAGTGGGTTATTTTCCCAAAATCTATATCACTTATATGGGTACAAACAGAATCCAAAAAGTGCCGGTCGTGGGAAACTACTATTACGCAGTTGTCATAATTGGCCAGGAAATTCTCAAGCCAAGTAATTGTTTCATAATCCAGATCGTTTGTAGGCTCATCCATGATCAATACATCCGGATTTCCAAATAGTGCTTGTGCGAGAAGGACCCTAACTTTTTGTTTTCCATCCAGGTCTTTCATCAGCATATAATGCAGGCTTTCATCTATTCCCAGATGGGAAAGGAGTGTGGCCGCATCGCTTTCGGCATTCCAACCGTTCATCTCTTCAAAAGCCACCTGGAGCTCCCCTATTTTCTCTGCATTGGCGTCTGTGTAATCCTCATAGAGTTTGTCGATTTGACTTTTAATGGAAAATAATTCCTTATTGCCACGGATCACCGTTTCCAGGACCATAAATTCATCATAGGCGTTGTGATTCTGCTCCAGGACAGACATTCGTTTCCCTTTTTCCAGGTGCACCTGACCGGATGTGGGCTCTTGTTGGCCGGAAATTATTTTTAAAAATGTGGATTTTCCTGCTCCATTGGCTCCAATAATACCATATATATTACCGGTCGTGAATTGAGTGCTTACCTCATCGAACAAAATCCTTTTCCCAAATTGAACCGATAAATTTGATACTGCTAACATAACTTTTCTTAATTTCGGCAAAATTAGCCATTTAGGGGAGACCAAGAAAAGATTAACTTTCAAAAAATCCATTTAACCATCATTTAACATAAACCCACCCGCCCCTCGGCTAAATTTGTTAACCCCCGTAATGTTGATCTTTTGATTAAAAAAATATTTCCCATTCTTTTGGCGTTTCTTGTTCTGTCCTCTTGTGAAAAGAAGATGGATTCCGCTGATGGGCCAACCTGGATAGGAGGCCAAATCATCAATCCCACTTTGGATCATATTATCTTTGCGAACGGCAAGAACATTTTGGATACGGTAAGGCTGGATTCCAATAATTTCTTCCTGTACAAGACTGACAAAATCGAGGAAGGACTCTATTCCCTCCGGCACAATGAAAGCCAAGTTTTTTATGTAAGTCCGGGCGACAGTCTTTTGTTGCACCTGAACACCATTGAGTTTGATGAATCTCTGGCCTATTCCGGCAAGGGTGGGGCCAAGAATAATTTCTTGATGTACCTTTATTTGAAAAATGAGAAGGAAAACAACTTACTTCCACAATGGTACACCCTTTCCCCCGAAGATTTTTTAAAAAAAATAGACTTGGTAAAAGCCGAAAAACAGGCGGAATACAATAATTTTTTGGAGAGAAATGAAGTCAGTCCCGGGTTTAAGGAGGTAGCCGAATCATCCATTAAGTATGATTATTTTTCAAAAAAGGAAATGTACGCCATGGCCAACAGGGATAGACCTGCCATTTTTGACGACAATTTTTTCGACCACCGCCAGAACATCGACTTCAACAATGAAAAGCTACGGTTTTATTACCCCTATTACCGTTTTTTGGAAAGATATTTCAATAGCGTGATGATCTGGAAATATCCTCCAGGCATCGATCGCACTTCCTTCAATTTCAGTATGGAGAAAATGAAGATGATAGATAGTACGGTTGCCAACGATTCCATTAAAAACAGTCTGTTGCGTTATACCGCCTTTCGATATTTATCCTGTGCGAAGGAACCTGCTGAGGAAAAAAGTTTTTTTGAACTTTTCTCTTCCCTAAATACCAATAAAAGCCACTTGGCCGAAATTGAAAAATTAACCCAAGCCACCATAAAATTGTCCCGGGGCAATGTAGTGCCCAATGTCCCGCTTTTATCCATGGACAACCTTGTAAAAGATCTTCATCAGTTAATTAAAAAACCGACCGTATTAGTTTTCTGGACCGCGGATTCCCCGAGCCAGGCAAAAAGGATCCACAGCCGTACTGCCGAACTGAAATCCAAATACCCAGAATATGATTTTCTGTCCATTAACACGGATACCCACTTTAAGAAATGGAGAAATACAATAAAAAACCTTGGATTTGATCCCGGGAATGAATATCAATTGGAAAATCTTGCCGAAGCTAAGAATGTACTCGTTCTCAACAGGATGGGCAAGGCTATGATATTGGATGAAAGTGCCACCATTTTAGATGGAACATCCAATTTGTTCAATAGCAATTTTGAGGAATTACTGTTGGGGTTTTTGAACCGTTAGAACCATGAAACCCGACCACCTAAAGAGACTCTAGTTTTGGACATAAGGAGAATAGGAGAACAAAGTTAGTTACAGTCCGAAAGTAGCTTAGTTTCCTTTTTTATGATCTGCCAAAAATTGCTTCAACCCGCTATCGGTCAATGGGTGCCTTAATAATCCTTCTATGGATGAGAGTGGTCCAGTTATGACATCAGCCCCTATTCTGGCACAATTTACGATGTGCATAGTATGCCTGATGGAAGCGGCCAATATCTTGGTTTCAAATTCATAGTTGTCATAAATCAAACGAATATCGGCTATCAAATCCAGACCATCCGTGGAGATATCGTCCAATCTTCCAATGAATGGGGACACATAGGTGGCACCTGCTTTTGCGGCCAACAATGCCTGTCCTGCTGAAAAAACCAACGTGCAATTGGTCCTGATATCGTGGTCCTTAAAATATTTAAGTGCTTTCACACCCTCCTTGGTCATCGGGATCTTTACGACAATCTGGTCATGGATTTCCGCCAGCTCCTCTCCTTCCCTTATCATGCCTTCATAATCGGTGGCAATCACTTCAGCAGATACATCGCCATCCACAATATTACAGATGTCCACATAGTGTTTAAGGATATTATTATGGCCTTTAATTCCCTCTTTTGCCATTAAAGACGGGTTGGTGGTTACTCCATCAAGAATGCCCATATCTTGGGCTTCACGGATTTGTTCCAGGTTTGCGGTGTCGATAAAAAATTTCATCTGTATAGGTATTTATGTATTGTTTAAGATTTTCCTGTACTTTGGCCTTAAGTTACAATTGTTTCCTCTCACGAGGTAACGATGGCAGCCTTTTGTGTAAGAACCGGAATATAAAAAATCCCACAACACACTTTGATGAGGGATTTTATGGGAAATGTAAAAGATCCAAAATTTTTAAATAATCGAGCAGCTGACTAGGTTTTTCTGGAAGCTGCATTTTTGGTCGGCCCTCCTTTTTTACCCGGGGAGGCCTTCGGAGTGCTATTTTTATGAACAGCTGCTTTGTTGGAACCTGGATTCTTGGTTTCCTTAGCCTTTTCCAAATCATCGCTTCCTTCTCCTTCTTTCCCTTTTTCCTTTTCGGGCTCAGAGAAATCGGTCATATTATTTTTGACCAGTAGATTATACCACTGGATTACCTTCTTTATATCGCTTAAATAAACCCGATCCTCATCATAATCCGGCAATATCCCAAAAAAATATTCCTCCAATTCCTCTTTGGAAACCTTGTGGTCTATAGCTTCCTTCCCATCTTCCTTGGCTGCTATCTTTTGAAAAACTTCCCGCAAGGGCACTTCCGCCGTAAGAGTATAAATGGCGATTTCAGAGAGTAAGCTTACGCTTTGCCGTGCACTCACGTTTACGGTCTTTCCGTTCAAAAGGGACTCTGCCAAAAAACCGCCCCTGGTTTGGCTCTTTAATAGGAACAATCCCGGTTTGCCGGAAATGGATAGCACTTTTTCTAAGCTCATAAAATATTTTTTGATTAAAACGGATGCAAATATCTTGGGTTTGGTTTATATATACAAGTGAGTTAACGTTTCTTTTTCGCCTTTGGAAACCTCATTCGGTAATCGACGTCTATTTTTCCTTTGGAAATGCTGGCCAACTTACCTTTTATCAATCTTTTCTTCAAAGGCGATAGTTTATCGGTAAAAAGGATTCCTTCAATATGGTCATATTCGTGCTGGACAATCCGCGCCACTATGCCACTATAGGTCTCCGTATGTTTTTTGAAATTCTCATCTTCATATTCAATGGTAATGCAGGGTTGGCGGAAAACATCTTCACGTACGTCGGGAATGCTTAGGCACCCTTCACTGAACGCCCACAAGTCTCCGGCCTCCTCTATGATCTGCGCATTGATAAATACTTTTTTGAAAGTGGAGGCAAATTTCCTTTCCTCTTCCGTAAGGTCCCCATCATCCTCAAAGATGGTAGCGTCCACAATAAAAAGTCGGACAGGTACTCCAATTTGGGGCGCGGCCAATCCTATACCCCGGGCCTCGTACATGGTATCGAACATGTCCTCGATAAGTTCATCCAACTTCGGATAATCCGTTGTTATTGGGTCTGTTACTTTTCGCAATACGGGATCACCGTAGGCAACAATAGGTAAAACCATAATACTTAATGTCTAATATTTAATGGATATTGGATAATGTATAATGTATAATGTATAATGTAAGGTCTAATGTCTAATTATTCATTATAAAGGTATTGCTGCAAAATAATCGTTGCACTGATTTCATCCAACAGGGCCTTGTTCCTGCGCTGCTTTTTTTTCAAACCGCTGTCGATCATGGTCCGGAAGGCCATTTTGCTGGTGTATCGTTCATCCGCACGTTTCACTTCCATTTTCGGAAAATTCTTCTGGAATCCCCTTAAGAATTCCTGTATGTCACCTTCGATACTGGAGGCCGTCCCATCCTTTTGGATTGGTTCCCCTACCAGCACCAGTTCCACGTTCTCGGTGGCAAAATATTCCTTTAGGAACGTCATCAGTTCCGGGGTCTGCACGGTGGTCAATCCAGAGGCGATCAGCTTCATTTCATCGGTAACGGCAATTCCCGTGCGTTTACTTCCATAATCCAATGCCAATACTCTTCCCATATCGGTTGCAAAAGTAAGAGTTTGGGAATTACTACACCACAATTGGGTTGAAAATTGGATCGGAGGATTTATATTTGTGGAATTTGACCCCAAGGACGGAAGCCGAACTTGGAGGGATAAAATTTCACAAACTGGAACAATCTGAAACCATGGACATACTTAGACAGACCATAGAAAGAGCTTGGGAGGACCGCTCCCTTCTTACCGATACCTCAACTAAAAACGCCATTCGGGAGGTAGTAAATCTCTGCGATACAGGGGATCTTCGCTGTGCAGAACCCATAGGCTCCGGTTGGAAAGTAAACGAATGGGTAAAAAAAGCCATAGTACTTTACTTTCCCATTCAGAAAATGCGTGTTATGGAAGCCGGAATTTTTGAATACCACGATAAAATTCCGTTGAAATCAGGATATGAGGCCAAGGGGATCCGGATTGTTCCTAATGCCGTTGCCCGACATGGAGCCTATATTTCAAAAGGGGTAATCCTGATGCCGTGTTACGTAAACATTGGCGCCTACGTAGGTGAAGGCACCATGGTGGACACCTGGGCCACGGTGGGCAGTTGTGCCCAAATAGGCAAAAACGTTCACCTTAGTGGCGGGGTAGGCATAGGTGGGGTTTTGGAACCGCTCCAAGCGGCTCCAGTTATTATTGAGGACGATGCCTTTATTGGCTCCCGTTGTATTGTTGTTGAAGGTGTGCGCATAGGAAAAGAAGCTGTTCTGGGAGCAAATGTGGTATTGACGGCTTCCACAAAAATTATAGACGTAACAGGTGATAATCCCGTAGAAATAAAAGGATATGTTCCTGAACGCTCCGTGGTAATCCCTGGCAGTTACACCAAGAAATTCCCTGCGGGAGAATATCAGGTTCCTTGTGCCCTGGTTATTGGGCAACGAAAGGAAAGTACCAATTTAAAAACTTCTTTGAATGATGCCTTGCGGGAATATGGAGTGGCGGTGTAAAAGTACGCTGTTATTATAATAAAAATAAATTATAATACGCAACAACTTCAAAACGATAAACTAATTATCATTAACTGAATTAGCGAGTTGCAGGATGATGATTTAGAACAGAAAATAAAAAACAACAGGTTATTTTCGGTCGAACCAATTTTCGAGTTTCAGGTTTTTGATCGGAAGTCTTTAGTGTTGTCAGTTACTAAAGTCAATTCGTTGGCACGGGCGGTAACGCCAATTATCAAATCGAATTCATCGTGTAAAGGTGTTCCATTTTTTCGCAAATAGACTTTGGTTTCGGCATATTCTTTTACTATCCCGAAAATAGGTATAGCGGTCAGTCCCTTCACGAATCTATCTACAGCCTGGTGCGATGTTTTTGGATTGTCACTGTTTTCGGCTCCGTATCTTGAGTTCAAATATCGTGAGTTCTGAAATGAAACAGTTGTCAAGACCTTTTTGCCTGATGACGTCATCAAGGTTTAACATTCCACGAAGAAAGAATATGCAAATGTTCGTGTCTAACAAATATTGCATCTGCTAAAGTTTAAGATTTTTGTCCCTGAATTTTCTACTTTCACGGATTTCTTTCGCAATATCTTGAGCAGGTTTGTCAGAAGCGAATGCCCCGAATGAACTAAAAAACTCTTTTTCTTTCGATTTTTTCCCCTTTCTGATAGATTTTGCTAACCGTTCGAGCAATTCCAACTTGCTGACAGCACTCAAGCCCTCAAAAAGCCCCGAGTATGTTTCTACGATATGCCGCTCTGCGTGTGTCATTATCTATGATTTTTATAACCACTAAGTTACTAAAATTTCTTTTGTTTGGTTTTTTAGACTTATTTTATTCCTCCAAAACCTTTGTTTAGACTATACTCCCCCCAAGACCGATTTAACCTGTAAATATCCTGCCCATTTGATTTCTTCTTAGTCCGATTACTAAGCTAAAAATGCCAATAACAATATTTAATTTCTTGCTCAATATTTATTTTTAATGCAGTACAACGGTTTTGGGCTTTGCGTTCGAACGGGTTTCAGAGCACAAAGCTGTCAACCAGTACTGAACTAGAATAGAAGCACAAAGCTCCAAGTTTACACGTCACCCCGCCTGACACAAAACCAGTATTATAGACTGTTTTATTCTATTTCCATTATTAAAAGTCCATTCATTTCGCATAAATAGGCGACATATTTTTCGTCAGGAGATAGCACAAGACTATGACAATTTTCTCCCCCACTTGTCCATAGTTTTTTTGCTTTTTCTCCCTTTTTAGTTACGATAAGGGAAACAGTCATTCCTTCCATTTTAAGTTCAACTTTTGTCCCTTTTGCTGTTTTGACTTCTCTAGGATTAAACTTTGACACTTTCTCAAATTCTTGTTGTTCATTAGTTGACAGCTCTGAATATGCGTCCTTTGTAGTCAAAACACCAATTGTGTGCCCACGCCATTTTGCGTCTGCCAACTCTATATTTGTCAACCTGAATTTATACCACTTTCCTTCAATATTACAAGCAACAAAGTCCGAGTTTGGTGACCATAATGGATACTGGTCTATGGCTTGAGATTGCACGATTAAAACAGTCTCTGTTTTTAAGTCTCGTCATTTCTGAATTCAAGTTTTTCGTAGGGTCTTGTCCGTAAACATTGAATGTCAAAATTGTCAAAATGATAATATAGATTTTCTTCATTGTTGCCGTTTTAAAATTTGGCTATAATCGAAGTCACGCAGGGGAATTTCACCCCTGCGTTCTCACAGAACCGTGCGTGACATTCTCCCGTCACACGGCTCTTCACGTTAATAAACCACTAAAGTATATAACTTTATAGATATACCAATAACCAGTGTGCAAACAGGCTGGGGGTTTCTTTATACTTCGTTTT
>CAYXDM010000031.1:0-11836 GCA_964463595.1 uncultured Aequorivita sp.
CATTTTGGCCGATCAGGGGTATAACACAACAGATTCACTGGAAAATGCCGATCTGGTATTGGTGAATACGTGCTCCATCCGCGACAAAGCGGAACAGACCATCAGAAAACGCCTCGAAAAATACCAGGCCGTTAAACGCATTTCCAACCCAACGATGAAAGTTGGGGTCTTGGGCTGTATGGCCGAGCGGTTGAAGGAAAAATTCCTGGAGGAGGAAAAAATTGTGGATTTGGTGGTAGGACCCGATGCTTATAAGGACATCCCCAATCTTTTGAAAGAAGTTGAGGAGGGCCGGGATGCGGTCAATGTAATCCTTTCAAAAGATGAAACCTATGGAGATATTTCGCCCGTGCGGCTCGGAGGAAATGGGATTACGGCATTTGTGAGCATCACCAGAGGGTGTGATAATATGTGCACTTTTTGCGTTGTGCCATTCACCCGGGGCCGGGAACGTAGCCGTGACCCCCATAGCATTGTGGCTGAAGTGAACGATCTGGGCGAAAAAGGGTACAAGGAAATCACCCTACTGGGGCAGAATGTGGACAGCTATCTCTGGTATGGCGGGGGTTTAAAAAAGGATTTCAAAAAGGCGACACCTATGCAACAGGCAACAGCCACCAATTTTGCACAACTTTTGGAATTGGTAACCAAAACCCAACCCAAGATGCGTATTCGGTTTTCCACCAGCAATCCCCAGGACATGACTGAGGATGTGTTGCACACCATGGCCAAATATCCGAATATCTGCAACCATATCCATTTGCCTGTTCAAAGTGGAAGCACGCGGATTTTAAAGGAAATGAACAGACAACATACCCGTGAGGAGTATTTGGACCTGATAGATAAAGTACGGACAATAATTCCCGATTGTGGAATTTCCCAGGATATGATTATCGGTTTCCCCACTGAAACCGAAGAGGACCATCAAGATACGCTCAGCCTAATGGAAAAGGTTAAATATGATTTTGGATTTATGTTCATGTATTCCGAGCGACCTGGTACCTTGGCAGCACGAAAACTTGATGATGACGTGCCAGAGGAGACCAAAAAGAGAAGGTTGACCGAGATCGTTGATCTACAGCAAAGGCACAGTGCCTACCACACAAACAAAATGGTGGGGAAGACCGTGGAGGTATTGATTGAAAAGGAATCCAAGAAAAGTGATCTTCACTGGAGTGGCAGAACTCCCCAAAACACGGTTGCAGTTTTTCCGAAGGAGAATTACAAATTGGGCGATTTTGTAAATGTGAAAATCACCGATTGCACCACAGCAACCTTGATCGGGGAGGCAATAGGATATTCTGAAAATCACTGAATTTCCCTTAAGGCTGATCAATAAAGGAAAAACAAATAATAAGATTTCCCTTTTTACGAAGGAGTTAGGATATGGAAAGCATTCAAGCAACAAAACAAAGATTCGGTATAATTGGCAATGATCCCAAATTGAACCGTGCCATAGAAAAAGCAATCCAGGTGGCTCCCACCGATATTTCCGTCTTGGTAACGGGCGAGAGCGGGGTGGGAAAGGAAAGTATTCCCAAAATAATCCACTCTCTTTCCCATAGAAAACACGGAAAATACATTGCCGTAAACTGTGGGGCAATTCCGGAAGGTACTATTGACAGTGAACTTTTTGGACACGAAAAAGGAGCCTTTACGGGAGCCACAAACACCAGAAGCGGTTATTTTGAAGTCGCTGACGGAGGAACGATATTTTTGGATGAGGTAGGAGAGTTGCCCCTGCCTACACAAGTAAGGTTGTTGCGGGTACTGGAAACAGGGGAATTCCTGAAGGTGGGCTCATCCGTTACCCAAAGAACGGACGTGCGCATTGTTGCCGCAACAAATGTAAAAATGGTCGAGGCCATTGAAAATGGAAGATTTAGGGAGGATCTTTATTATAGACTGAGCACTGTAGAGATCAATTTGCCGCCACTTCGTGAACGGCGCGACGATATACACCTGCTTTTTCGAAAATTTGCAGCAGATTTCGCCCAAAAATATAAAATGCCCACCATTCGTCTGGAAGATCGGGCGGTAGATCTTTTGCTCCAATATCGATGGACTGGAAATATCAGACAATTGCGCAATGTGGCCGAGCAAATTTCCGTTCTGGAGCAAAACCGTGAAATTTCGCCCCAAACCCTCAAGCACTATCTGCCGGATATGGGCAGTAATCTGCCGGCGATCGTCGATTCGAAAAAGGCCGCGAGTGATTTCAGCAGTGAGAGGGAAATTCTCTACAAGGTGCTTTTTGATATGAAGCGCGACGTGAACGATTTAAAAAAGCTCACCTTGGAACTGATGAAAACTGGCAGTGCTGCGAAAGTAAAGGAGGAACAATCCTCGCTGATCAATAAGATTTATTCAGGGGAAACCGAGGCCGAAAATGAATTGGCATCCATTATAGAGGAGGATATTGCCGTGGGCGATCCGGCCGATGTGGAAGTGTTCAGCATCCCCCAACACGTCACGGAGTCGCGTCAGGACAAATATGAATATGCTGAGGAAGTGGAAGAAGAGGAAAACCTTTCCCTTCAACAAAAGGAACTTGAACTGATAAAAAAATCACTGGAAAAATATAAAGGGAAGAGAAAGGATGCAGCCGAAGAATTGGGCATTTCCGAAAGGACCTTATATCGGAAGATCAAACAATATAAGTTGTAAACTTCGGGAAACAATAACCACTTTAACAATGCGCCGTAATATGTCAAAAATAGTTTCCTTAATAGTTCTTATTTCAATTTCCATAGTTCTACAGGGCTGTGGCGCATATTCCTTTACTGGGGCAGACATTAACTACAATACTACGCGGACCGTTCAGGTTAGCTATTTCCAAAATAACGCACCCATTGTAGAACCAGGGATTGCGAGGGATTTCACCCAAATGTTGCAGGACCTGATCCTTAACCAGACCAGTTTGAGTTTGGTAAACAACAATGGCGATTTGGTTTATGAGGGTGAAATAACCCAATATTATATTGCGCCCATTACCGCTACCGCAGATAGCAGAGCGGCACAGAACCGTTTGACGATTGCGGTAAACGTCAGATTCTACAACACAAAAGAGCCCTTAAAGGATTTTGAGCAAAGTTTCAGCTTTTATCACGATTATTCGGGGCAGATGCAACTTACCGGCCCACAGCTCACAGCGGCGGTGGAAATAATTTTCGATAGATTGACCCAGGATATATTTAATAAGTCGCTGGCAAATTGGTAAATACCTGCCCCTGGGAGGGAATAGGTAATAGGAAAAGGGATTAGAAAAAGAGAATAGGAAATAAAAATGGATATTGAGCGCTACACATATCTTCTTGCCAGCCCCCAGAAAATAACTGCTGGAGACGTTGCAGAATTGGATATTCTGCTCCAAAGGTATCCGTATTTCCAGAGTGCGCGGGCTTTGCAACTTAAGGGGTTAAAAAATCAGGATAGCTTTCGCTACAACGACGCATTGAGAATTACCGCGGCCTATACGGCGGATAGGGATATACTTTTTGAGTATATAACTTCAGAAAAATTTATTCAGAATGAAATTTCACAGTCTATCCTGCAACACGACAATTCCGTTCTGGAAATAGAGGTGGATTCAGAAGATCTTTCTGAAAAAATCCGCATCCAGAATGAAGAGGACTGGCAAGCTGAAAGAGATAAGGCCAATGCCATCTTGAATCCCCATCTATTTAAAAGAAAGGTAGATTCCGTGGCCTATCTGGTTGGGGAGAAAGGAACCGGGGCCGATGAAGAGGAGATAACACCGGAAGAAAATGTGATTACCGACCAGCCTCTGGTATTCACGAAGAATGATACCCATTCCTTTTCTGAATGGCTAAAATTGACCCGGGCAAAACCCATAGAACGAGTAAACGAAGGATCCGACCCAGTAGTGGTTTCTTCCCAATCACCCGCCCCGGCGAAATCCAGAATGGATTTATCCTCAGAGGCTGCAACCAAGGAGGAAAAGGAGCGCAAATCTGAATTGATAGACAAGTTTATCCAGGAGCGTCCAAGAATAACGCCTATTGGAACGGCCATCCCTTCCGAGACAGTTGAGAAACAAAGGTTTGGAATTGAGGAACAAGTACAACCCGTTGAACCCCTGATGACAGAAACTCTGGCCCAAGTTTATTTGCAACAAAAGAACTACAAAAAAGCAATTCAAGCATATAAAATATTAATTTTGAAAAATCCCGAAAAAAGTGGTTTCTTTGCAGACCAAATTCGGGCAATAGAAAAATTGATTAACACGGAAAACCCATGAGTACTTTTACGATATTTTTAGTTTTGATAATGATAGTGGCCTTTTTACTGGTAGTGGTCATAATGGTGCAAAACCCTAAAGGCGGTGGCCTTTCCTCCTCTTTTGGTGGAGGTGGGGGTTCCCAAATTGGAGGGGTTCAAAAAACGAGTGATTTTTTGGATAAGAGTACCTGGACACTTGCAACGGTAATGCTTTTTCTCATCCTCTTTTCAAACGTATTTATAATGGGCGGAAAAAGTCTTGAATCGAAGACCTTCGATCCCAACTCAATTCCCGCAGTTCCCACGACCGAAATCCCTGCCCAACCGGCAAGTGGTAATCAGGAATAGTCTTTTCTAGATATAAATATCGAAATAAAACTGCCGATCCATTAAAAGTGGGTCGGCAGTTTTATTTATATGGCCTAACCTAATATCGCAATAATGATTCGCCCAATGCAGATTTTGAAGGTAGGTTGTCCTTGGAAATCTGAAACTCCTTTCGGATAATTAACCGTTTTCACCCCTGGTCTGACAAGCTGGCATTTTCGCGTGGGAAATCTGTCAGTTTTGGGCACTGGCACAGTTTCTGCCAATGTGAAGACGAAATATCTAAACTTAAGTTTAACCACAGGATTTTCGCTTTGCGGAAATCATAAAAATTCAAAATTGATTATGGCGTTAAAAATTCAACCACTTGCAGACCGTGTGCTGGTGCAACCTGAAGAAGCAGAAACCAAGACCGCTTCTGGTCTTTACATTCCAGATTCAGCAAAAGAAAAACCGCAGCAGGGCAAAGTAGTAGCCGTGGGCAAAGGAAAAGAAGATCATAAAATGACCGTAAAAATTGGCGACACCGTTCTCTATGGAAAATACTCGGGCAGCGAGCTTAAATTTGATGGCAAAGACTACCTTATTATGCGCGAGGATGATATTCTTGCGATAATTTAATTTTCAATTTTCTGAAAATATCTCGTATAAACAAAAATTATAAGTATTAACCAATCGATTCAATATTGGAATCAAAAAAATAAAAATTTATGGCAAAAGATATAAAATTTGATGTAGAAGCCCGCGACTCAATAAAACGTGGGGTTGACGCATTGGCAAACGCAGTAAAAGTTACATTGGGACCTAAAGGTCGAAACGTAATTATCAGCAAATCTTTTGGTGCGCCCCAGGTGACCAAGGATGGCGTAACCGTGGCAAAGGAAATTGAACTTGAGGATGCTCTTGAAAATATGGGCGCCCAAATGGTGAAGGAAGTGGCCTCGAAAACCAATGATCTTGCGGGAGACGGCACAACCACTGCAACTGTGCTTGCGCAGGCAATTGTAAGGGAAGGAATTAAAAACGTGGCTGCTGGCGCAAACCCTATGGACCTTAAGCGTGGTATTGACAAGGCTGTTGCTTCAATCGTTGCGAACCTCGAAAAGCAAACCACTAAGGTTGGTAACTCCTCGGAAATGATAAAACAAGTTGCATCCATCTCGGCCAACAACGACGAACTTATAGGTGAATTGATAGCCAAAGCCTTTGCGAAGGTTGGAAAGGAAGGAGTAATAACGGTTGAGGAGTCCAAAGGCACGGAAACTTATGTGGATGTGGTTGAGGGAATGCAGTTTGACCGAGGATATCTTTCCCCATATTTTGTGACAGATGCCGAAAAAATGCAGACCGAATTGGAAAACCCAATGATTTTGCTGTATGACAAAAAAATCTCCTCGATGAAGGATTTGCTTCCCGTACTTGAGCCGGTGGCCCAACAAGGAAAATCTTTGTTGATCATCGCGGAAGATGTGGACGGCGAGGCCTTGGCCACCTTGGTGGTGAACAAACTTCGGGGATCTCTAAAGATCGCAGCTGTAAAAGCTCCCGGTTTCGGCGATAGAAGAAAAGCAATGTTGGAAGACATCGCCATTTTGACCGGTGGTACGGTTATTTCGGAAGAGCGTGGTTTTACCCTTGAAAATGCAACCATCGATATGTTGGGTACCGCAGAAACCGTTACTCTAGATAAGGATAATACGACTATTGTAAACGGTGGGGGAGAAAAGGACAACATCAAATCGCGTGTCAACCAGATAAAGGCCCAGATTGAGACTACAACCAGCGATTATGACAAGGAAAAACTTCAGGAGCGTTTGGCCAAATTGGCTGGCGGAGTAGCTGTTCTTTATGTAGGCGCACCTTCGGAAGTGGAAATGAAAGAGAAAAAAGATCGTGTGGACGATGCCCTTAACGCTACCCGCGCTGCGGTTGAAGAAGGAATTGTTGCCGGAGGTGGGGTGGCCCTTGTAAGATCTTTGGACATTCTCAAGGATCTAACTACAGATTCCTTGGATGAGACAACAGGAATAAACATTGTTGCCAAAGCCATTGAAGCTCCTATCCGGATTATAGTTGAGAATGCTGGGGGCGAAGGTTCCGTAGTCATCAATAGGGTACGTGAAGGCAAAAAGAGCTTCGGTTACGATGCCAAGTCAGGAGATTATGTGGATATGCTGAAAGCGGGAATTATCGATCCTAAGAAAGTAACGCGAATTGCATTGGAAAATGCAGCCTCCATTGCAGGGATGATCCTTACTACCGAGTGTGCGTTGGTAGATATTAAAGAAGAGGGCGCCGGTGGTGGAATGCCAGCTGGAATGGGCGGTGGAATGCCCGGGATGATGTAAATTCCAGCACTGCGAAGTGATAAGTTAAAACCCCAACGATCTTGAAGATCTTTGGGGTTTTTTGTTGGGTGCCGGCAATGGTAACTTGGATGAGTGAAGAAGGTATGTGAAAGGGGTTTTGAAATCACTAACCTTGGATGGACACAAGGGTGTCTGGTGAACAGGATCTGGTGGAAGTGCGTGGATCATTACCTATTCTTTTTCCTATGGCCCTGCAATTTTTAGACGGAAACTATCACTTAGCATTCAGATTACTGGTTTTATTGATTATCTTTGCACCCGTTAATTATAGTGGACATGAATTTACAGGACAAGGTTATGGAAGCGATGAAAGTCGCTATGAAAGCCAAGGATACTCAGTCCCTGGAAGCTTTACGGGCGGTAAAATCGGCATTGTTATTGGCTAGGACTGAAGCTGGTTCCAAATCCGAATTGACAGAGGCCGAGGAAATGAAATTGCTCCAAAAACAGGTTAAACAGCGAAGGGATAGCGCAGCCATTTTCAACGAACAGGGACGTCCTGACCTGGCCGAACCAGAATTGGCCCAAGCGGAGATAATCGAGCAGTTCTTGCCCAAACAAATGAGCGATGACGAGGTGGCGATGGTTGTGGACAGGGTTATATCTGAAACGGGTGCCTCAACAATGGCCGATATGGGAATGGTAATGGGTGCCGTATCTGGCGAGCTGGCCGGAAAAGCTGACGGAAAAACAATTTCAATGCTTGTTAAGAAAAGGCTTTCATAGGATCGAGGTATTTTTTACCATTTACCAATAAAAGTTATTTCGTTTGCTGTAGAAAAGAATTACTTTTGAATGCCGGATGAGTGCATTGCTGATTATTTAAAAAAATGGCCCCGTGGCGCAACTGAATAGCGCATCAGATTTCGGCTCTGAGGGTTGCAGGTTTGAATCCTGCCGGGGTCACAAAACCATAATTACCTTTTAGACCATAACACAATCCTTTGCTTTTCGAGGATTGTGTTTTTCTTTCTCAAATCTTATTGAAAATCTTCCAAACAGATTATTTTCCTCAAAAAATTACTGGATCCAAATTGTTTTTAAACCGGTCATAATTATCATAATTTAAGACTAATCCTGTGCTTTCTGCCTAAAATTTTGGAGTATTGCAGATACTAGTTAAATTTTTTTTCCACTTGCGCGGTTTTTCCAAATTATTTGATAACTTTAGACTTGTTTAAAGGATTTGAGAAATGGTCCATTCACCAAGATTCGATGCCGCAATAGACAAATTGTACAATGCCTTTCAGGAGGGTACCCTCATTCCGGAATGTTGTAACCATTGCGCCGTGGGCACGATATGTGGAAATACCGATGTTTGGAAACATCTGTCGGATTTTCATGGTTCCACCCAATTGAATTATGTGGGCATGGTCAACGAAACTTTTGGCAAGAAGTTTTCGGGATATAGACCTTCCGAATTGCTTCAAATTGAAATGGCCTTCTTAAAAGGTTGTGGATATTCCCTTCCCCTGTCCCGTACCTCAAAAAAGCCTTTGGATCCCACTTCAAAGGATATTCTTTTTGAAGGTCTTTGCTCAGTAATTTCCTTATTGTGCAAATTGGACGAACTCCCCGATATTATGGATTTTGAGAAACTTTTGGATTTTCGGCCGCACAGTCAGAATATGGCCCTGGTGTAGTGAGTTATCACCGTTAGATTGGAAAGTGCGTTAAAACAATAATTTCTTCCCCGAGCAATTTTTCGAAAAGCTATTAATTTTTAATAACTACCTTTTTATAAGGTTTAGAAAAAATGTTATGGAAGAAACAAACTTCATTTCCATTAAACACTGGAATGAGGACGACCGTCCGCGCGAGAAGTTGTTGCTGAAAGGACCCGTTTCCCTAAGCGATTCTGAACTTATAGCAATCCTCATTTCTTCAGGAAATCGGAAGGAGAGTGCCGTTGCACTCAGCCAGCGGATTTTGGCGGCATCCCATAATAACCTGAGCGAACTTGGGAAAGTGGCCGTTTCTGAGCTTATGCGTTTTAAAGGAATTGGACAGGCCAAGGCCATTACGATTGTTGCTGCCATGGAATTGGGGCGCCGGCGAAGAAGGGGAGAAGCTCTTGAACGGAAAAAAATTACCTCCAGCCAAAGCGTGTTTGAATACGTTCAGCCGTTTATCGGGGAACTGCCCCATGAGGAATTTTGGATACTTTACTTGAACAATTCCAATAAAATCATAAAAAACGCTCAACTGAGCAAGGGAGGGATAACCGGAACCATTGTGGATATTCGGCTTGTATTTAAGGAGGCCATACAGCTGGGGGCGGTAGGGGTAATTCTTGCCCATAACCACCCATCTGGCACTCTTAAGCCCAGTCACGCCGATATCAACCTTACCAAGAAATTGAAGTCCGCAGGTGATAGTTTGGATATTAAGGTTCTGGATCATTTAATAGTTACTGAAAAAGCGTATTTTAGCTTTGCTGACGAAAATATGCTTTGACCCACTATGTTATTGATCCATATCGATAAATTTACTCCTCGTATTTCCTATATATTTAAACATGTTTGTCTGACTATTCTCGGTATTGAAGTAACATTCTCTACGGCTTTGGAGGAGTTTATCGCCCATAATGGGCCCAAAATTTCCTATGGAAAAAAAGCGATGGGAAATGAGCTTTTCTTCCAAAGCTATGGTCTACTGGAACAACAAGGCTTTGATAGCTTTGATATTACCGTGAGAAAATGGGAGGATACTTATGGGTTTTTCCAAGTTTCAAATTCAAGTGCTCTTCCTTTTGATATTTTTTCGGCCAGTTTCTATATGTTGACCCGCTATGAGGAATATCTGCCGCATGTAAAGGATGGAAAGGGACGTTTTATGGCTTCTGAGAGCCTGGCTTTCCAGGCGGGGTTTCTGCACCAACCCATAGTTGACATCTGGAGTTACAAGTTCAAGTCAAAGCTCTTGGAAGTCTTTCCCAAGTTGATTTTTCCTAAAAAGAGCACAACTATCCATCCGGTCATTTTGGCCACAGAGCCCTTTGTTTTTAAATACAAAGGGTTTTTACGATCCACGGTGGGTTATATAAATGATCTTCTCAAGGGAAAATTCCGGGATCTCGCGCATCGGACAAATGTGATTTTGGGATTCAAAAGAGATCCGGTAGATACTTTTAAATGGATAATAAACAACGCCCGCCATAGCAATTATGACCTTACTGTTTTTTTCCTTTTGGGAAATGCACCGGTCTTTCAAGAAGGGATGAATACCCATCGCCAAAAATTCAAACTTCTCTTAAAGTATGTTTCGGATTATAAAGAAGTCGGTCTTATATTTTCGAATGAGGTCCTCACAGATTATGAAATGCTCAAAAATGAAAAGAGACGTATGGAACATATTACAAATCGGGCAGTGGAGAGCTCAATGAATGCGGAATTTCTGGTGAGATTGCCGGATATTTATCGGAATCTGATCGAACTCCAGATAAAAAAGGACTTTACCATGGTGTTCCGGGATACCGCTGGCTTCCGTGCCGGCACCTGCACCCCATTTCTTTTTTACGATCTCGATTATGAGATCAGGACGCCATTGATCATTCATCCGGCCACAATGACAACCCATGCCTTTGAAAAGCGCTATTCTGCCGATATTGATAAAACCGTTAGCAGTTTCCTTTCAGAAGTGAGAAAAGTCAATGGCACGTTTACCATGATATTTTCAAATTCCGATTTTGCCGACAATGAGGAAAATATGGTGTGGCGAAGTATATTTTCTGAAAAACTGCCCGAATACGCAAATTAAAGGGATAATGGACATATTTTTTGATCTCGACCACATCTTTTGGGATTTTGATCGAAATTCGGCCCTGGCTTTTGGAAGGGTCTTCAAAAAAAATAAAATTCCACCTGTACTGTCAGATTTTGTCAGGGAATACGAACCTATCAACCGGGACAAACGTGAAATTGCGGATAGGGGAGACAAGTTATTCTTGACCTTCTACAACTTGAAGAGCATTTATGATCACCATGGAATTTTCTTGGACCGAAGTTGTGGGGGAGACATCTTTAAACCTAAATTTTAAAAGTTGAATATGAAACGGATTATCATAATAGTTTTTTTGGTCTTGGTATATGCCCCGGTTAATTCACAACAAAAGGAGCTGAGTGACTACAGTTTTGTGCTGGTGCCCGAAAGTTTTGAATTTCTAAACGAACCCGATCAGTACCAGCTCAATTCCATGGCTGTATTTTATTTGGAAAAAAGTGGATTTAATGCTTTTTTGATTAGCAAAGCTCCAAATTTTGATCGTTGTTCAGGACTTTATGCCAATGTTGAAGATCGAGGCAGCCTTTTAGGAGGAAGACTGCAAGTCGTATTAAGCGATTGTAATGGCAATGAGGTGTATAGAAGTGAAATTGGAAGGAGCAAGATAAAAGATTATGAAAAATCGTATCAGGATGCGCTACGGCGTGCCTTTGGGAGTGTAGAGGCCCTTGGGGTGGGACAGAGGGAAATTCCTTTAGTAAATAGGTCGGAAGACGAAATGGAGAATGAAAGGGATAATTCGAATGCGGTTTTCAAGAATGTTGAAAAATCCAAAGGTCCGGGAAATTTGCTTCCCAGCGCCAAGTTTTCGAGTTATTCCCATCAGGAGAATTCATATTTGCTTCGCAAAACGGAGGAGGGGTATTCTTTTTATGAGGAAAATTCACATTCAGAAAATGGTCTGGTTCTGGCGGGAAAAATAATAGTGATGGAGAACGCCATAAAGTTTATGGACAATTCAGGAAGAGTCTCGGATGTGGAGTTTGATGCAATGGGGAACCTAATCCTAAAGAGTGATGTTGGTTCAGCCGTATATCACCTGTTGGATTAAAAATCATACTTATCCTTCCAAAGATTTTTCAAATAGGTTCTCAGGGAGTTTTCTTTGGGATTTT
>CAYXDM010000031.1:11936-17636 GCA_964463595.1 uncultured Aequorivita sp.
ATAAATGGCGCATTGGCTCAATATAATACGGGCCTCTGGATAGCCAATTGTGTTAACGGCCTGAAAAGTGGCATTGGCAAGTAGAAGTGCATTCGGGTTCGCATTTCCAATATCCTCTGAGGCTAGGATAACCAATCTCCTTGCAATGAATTTGAGATCCTCGCCGCCTTCTATCATTCTGGCCAGCCAATATACTGCGGCATTTGGATCGCTGCCACGGATAGATTTGATAAAGGCCGATACAATGTCATAGTGTTGTTCCCCGGTTTTGTCGTAAAGCACTGTATTTCTCTGTGCTTTCTGCATAACCAGATCATTCGTGATTATTAGATTATTTTTTCTTTCTTCCCTGCTGTCGGGAATTTCCGAGAGGACCACGAGCTCCAATATGTTCAGCAATTTTCTGGCATCACCTCCCGAGAGTCGAATCAGGGCTTCCGTTTCTTTCAATTCCACCTTTTTCTTGGATAAAGCTATATCATTTTGAAGGGCTCTCTTAAGCAAGGTTTCCATGTCCTCCCGGCTAAAAGATTGCAGCACATATACTTGGCAACGGGATAAGAGTGCGGGAATTACCTCAAAACTCGGATTTTCGGTGGTGGCACCAATGAGTGTAATCCAGCCTTTTTCAACAGCTCCAAGTAGGGAATCCTGCTGTGATTTACTGAATCTGTGGATTTCATCGATAAATAGAATTGGACTTTTTGTCGAAAATAATGATTCACTTTTCTTTGCCTTTTCAATTACCTCACGAACGGCCGCTACCCCGCTATCTACGGCGCTCAAAGAATAAAATGGTCGCCCACTTTGATTGGCAATAATGTTGGCCAAGGTTGTTTTGCCGGTCCCGGGAGGTCCCCAAAAAATCATGGACGGCAGCATCCCCGTTTTCAATTGCGCCGTTAACGAGCCATTCGGCCCTACCAAATGTTGTTGGCTCAAATATTCTTCCAGGGTTTTGGGTCTAATTCTTTCTGCAAGAGGTGTATTCATAAGGCCAAAATTACGATTTTATATCTGCCTGCTTAATCTCACCAACGATAATAATTTTCTTGTTATCTTCCGAAATAAGTCGGTTCTGCCAATTTATCATACATTTGGGTTTAGGATTGTTATTTGCTATTTGTTATTTATGACAGGGAAACAACATTTGGATTTCGATCGTGGGGTTATTGGTTTTCCAATACTTTTCGTGATGTTGATGTGGATTGTTTTTTGGGTGGAATCCCGATTTGGGGTTAACTTCAATAGATATGGTATTTATCCCAGGACTCCTGAAGGCCTGATTGGCATTTTTACCGGTCCTTTTATCCACGGAAGCCTGAAACACCTCTTTAATAATTCTGTTCCACTTTTGGTACTATGTACCGCGCTCTTTTATTTTTATCGAAACATTCGGTGGAAGGTAATCCTCTTCGGGCTTATCCTTACAGGTCTGGCTACGTGGGTCATCGGGCGACCATCCCTCCATATCGGGGCGAGTGGAGTAGTGTATATGCTGGTTGCCTTTCTATTTTTTAAGGGTGTATTTTCACGCCAATTTCAACTCACGGCCCTTGCGCTGGTGGTGGTCTTCCTGTACGGTGGTCTATTGTGGTTTGTGTTTCCCATGGATCCCAAAATCTCTTGGGAAGGTCATCTCTCTGGATTTATGGTAGGATTTTTGTTTTCCTTTCTATTTAGAGGGGTGCCACTTGAAAATAAGAAATACGAGTGGGAAAAGGAGGATTTCAATGAAGATAACGATCCCTTCATCCAACAGTTTGATGAGGATGGGAATTTTATCGGAACACCTAAACCTGAAGATATACACGAGGTGGAGCAAAAGGAGGTGAAGCAGCCAATAAGGATAGTTTATACTGTTACCAAAAAGGATGAGGATGCCGGTTAGTAGCTTCGCTGACGTACTACTTCATATAAAAATGCACCACAGGCCACGGATACATTAAGGGAATTTATTTCGCCCAACAAAGGCAATGCAGCTTTTTCATCCACCAGACTCAACACCGAATGGGAAACTCCTTTCCCCTCTGAACCCATTATTACGGCCAGGGGTTTTTTCAGATCTACCGAATAAATGGTGTTCTGGGTTTTTTCGGTAGCCGCCAGTGTGCTTATCCCAGAACCCTGAAAATAAAAGATTGCATCCTTAATATGATCAACCTTGCATATAGGTATTTTAAAAATAGCTCCGGCCGAAGTCTTTACGGTGTCTCCTGAAATGGGAGCCCCGCCGGATTTTTGTATGATCACCGCATCTACACCCGTACATTCTGCCGTCCTTAGAATGGCACCGAAATTCCGAACATCCGTTATTTGGTCTAATATCAAAAACAGGGGTGCTTTGTCTGCTGCCAAGGCTTTTTCAACTATGGATTCCAACGAATGAAATGTAACGGGAGATATCAGGGCCACCACTCCTTGATGGTTTCCCCTTGTCAACCGATTCAATTTCTCGACGGGGACCCAATTGATGGATACCTGCTTTTTTTCGACCGATTCCGATATGGCCTCCAACTTTTGGTTGCCCGAATCTTTTTGGATGTAAATTTTGTCTATTACCGTGTTGGAACGTAGGGCTTCCAGAACGGGATAGATACCGAATATGCAGTTTTCTTTGCTCACGTGGCAAATATAAAAAATAAAGGCCACGCATAGAGCATGGCCTTTACAGAATTAATATTCATATCTGGATTAGTACCCAGGGTTTTGTTGGATTCCAGGATTTCCAAAAGCTTCAGTCGCCGGAATTGGAAGTGTAAAACGATGGTCTGTATTTGAAATAGTCAATGGCATGCCAGACACTTCATCATCGAAATCGCTTCGGTCTATAGATTTGTTTGCAAGAACGCCAAGTCTCTTGATATCAATATATCGGTGTCCTTCAAAACAAAGCTCCTTTCTTCTTTCATCCAAGATCGCACCCCAAGCTTCTGTTGCGGAAGAATAGGATGGCATAACGGCAGAACCGGTAATGGATCGGGCTTCATGAACATCGTGTAATATGGATGCAACTTGGTCCAATTGCCCTTCAGCAGCAGCAGCTTCGGCCAAGATTAAATACATCTCGGACAATCTATACATTTTCATGTTGTTTCGAAGCGGCCTTCCAGGGATACCAGGATATTTATCGATCATTACGGCATGCTGGTCTAGATCTGTTGTAGGATCTACAAAAGCATACTCACGTACATCGTCTGGCATTTCACCAAGTTCGGCATATAGGTTAAGGCCCATACCCCAGATTGGAGAACCGTTGATATTGGTCACGTTAAAATAGAATAGGCTTGCAGGTTCAAATCCGTAATCAGAACTTCCTGAAAGAGTCTGCAACGAATAGATGTTCTCCAAACGATCGGAAGGTACTTGTCGTGCAGGAGAGTCGGCCCAAATTTGTCTATATGGGTTCGACGGGCTGTTACGATAAAAGTCATCCAGATCAAATGGGGTTGAAACCGTAAGATTTATTCCGTAATTGTTGATTACTCTGGAAGCATAGGTCTTTGCCATTTGGTAATTTCCTCTGTAGGCATACATCCTGGCACGAATAGCGTCAACCAACGATTTGGTTGGATAGATAAATTCATGCTCAGCAAGGTTATTAAATGCAAAGTTCAAATCCTCTTCAATGAGAGAGAATATTTCGCCGTTGGTAGATCTTGGAAGTTGTTCATCAGTAGATGGAACATGTGTGAACAAGATAACTCCTAAGGCGTTGTCGTCTGTCATATCAGTTGAGAAGAAGCTCAGCATATTTAAATAAGTCATAGCTCTAAGAGTCCTTCCTTGTGCAATGATGTCATTCAATTTTGCTTCTTCTCCTTCTTCCACCATTACCAGTGTGGCACCGCTGAGAAGTCTATTCACCCGGTTGATAACTCGATTGTTCTTTAACCAAATGGTTGAGGCATGACCGGAAGTGGAATTAAGCACAAATCTGTGCAAATCACTATCCGCCCCGTTATATCCGGGAGCCGGAGCAACTTCGTCAGTAAATACACTTGTAAAATAAATTTCGCTGCTATTGCTCATCAAGCCGTAGATACCATTAAGGAACGTCTGGGCGTCATCGACGGTTTGGAAGGTTGCCTCATCGTCCAAGAGGCCCGCGGGCTTGATCTCATAAGCATCCTCACAGGATACAAACAAAATGCTTGCAACCATACATATTAAAACTGTTTTTATATTTTTCATATTCTTCATTTTTTAGAATTCAAGATTTACACCAAAAGAGATAGTACGTGGGTTTGGATACTGACCTAGTGAATAGTTTACATATCCTTCAGGATCAAATCCTCTCCATTTTGTAAATAACAACAGGTTTTCACCATTTACAAATACATTCAAGCTTTTAATAAATGTTCCATCCAGTGTTTCCTGTGGGAAAGAATAGCCGAGCACCGTACTACGTAGTCTTACGAAAGAAGCATCAAATAGATATCTGTCCGATGATCCATCAAAGTTTTGATTGGTAGCGTTAAGAGCCGGGAAGTTCGAATTGGGGTTCTCCGGTGTCCACGCATTCAAAAGGTCTGCGGAAACGTTATAGTTGTTTATGGTAGATGCGGCACCATTATACAACCAAAATAGGGCATTGTCCCATTTGTAATAATCTGCTTGGAAAGAGAAGGCAACATCAAGGTAGAAACCTTTATAATCTGCATTCAGACCAAATCCGCCCACATATTTAGGCAGGTTAGATTTTCCGGTATAGACAGCATCTCTCTCTGGATCTGGGTTTTCTGTTACAGAACCATCAGCGGCATTAAACAATAGGTTACCGTTCTCGGGGTTCACGCCCACATATTCAAGCAGGTAAAACTGGTTAACAGGACCATTCAAGGCTTGGCCTGATCCTCCTGGAGTAATACCTTCTGTTTCCAGATCGGTAATTTCATTTTTGTTGTAAGAGGCATTGGCATACACAGCCAAATTGAAATCACTGTTTCTCAATACTTGGTATCTCAAAGCTAGTTCTACACCCTTGTTGGTGATTTCACCGTTGTTACCAGCTATAACAAACTGCCCGGTAACAGCGGAGTAATTTTTAAAGTTGAATAAGTGACTTGTTGTTTTCTGATAAAAATCCAAGTTACCGGAAAATCTATTGTCAAACATCATCCAGTCCAAACCAATATTTGCCTGGGCTGTTTCTTCCCATTGTACGTCTGGGTTTCCTAGAATAGGAGTATAGGTGGGTAAATTCATATATCCAAGCATTTCTGTGGTATTGGTATCGTAAACCAAAGAACTGTCCAAAAATAGTGGATTGGTATCGGGAAGAGGGGTAGATAGGATCTGGTTTCCTGTAACCCCATAAGAGGCTCTCAATTTTAGCATATTCACAGTGTTGCTTGAGCTTAGGAAATCCTCATCACTGATTACCCATCTGGCAGCTGCCGACCAAAACGTACCCCATTTTTTCTTTTCGACGAATTTGTTCGTTGCATCCCGTCTAATGGTTGCTCCCACTCCGTATTTGCCAGCGTATTCATAATCCATTGTCCCAAAGTATGAGAATGAACCCGCGTCAATTTTAGCCAGATCCACTGTTGGGATATAATTGTCCCCATCTCTTGGGGCAAACCCAGTACCTGCACCGAATTCCCACGTTCTGGCAATCAAGCCATACTTTTGCAAGTAGTTATAACGATAATGGGCTTTTACGTACTCCATATAAGCACCTGCTTTAATACGGTG
>CAYXDM010000032.1:0-7759 GCA_964463595.1 uncultured Aequorivita sp.
GGAAGCAATGATAGCCTCCCGAGACGGAGTAGCCGCATATTTACAAAATTAATTGAAGTATGATAGAGTTAAAAGATGATAGCCTGCAAAAGTTCATCGCCGACGAAAAGGATGTGGTAGTCCAATTCTCTGCCGGTTGGTGCGGCAATTGCAGAATGATGAAACCGAAGTTTAGAAAGTTGGCAACAGAGACCGAAGGATTGAAATTTGTCCTGGTTGATGCCGAGAAATTCCCCGAAAGCCGAAAAATGGCCGAGGTGGACAACCTTCCAACTTTCGCAACTTTTAGAGACGGAAAACTTGTTAACCAAGTACAGACCAATAAATTCGAACTTTTAAAAGGATTAGTAGATGAAGTTGCCAGTAATTAGACATTTCCAGCGCAATAATTCGCCTGAACAGATTGAAAATTGCATAGAGGTATTGGAATCCTATAGCGAGTACAACCGCATCACGGATGAAGAACTGGACGTCATCGGCGAACTTATCACCAACCTCTGTGGTGCGGCGGAAGTGCACCGGATGATAGCCGATGGAATGCCCGAACGCGAAGCGGCGAACGCTTTTGCCCAAAAGGTCCTCGCCTCAATAGATCGATAAAAGTTACTTTACGAATTAATATAATCCCTTCACGCCGGTGTGAGGGGATTTTTTTTATGTTCGCACCCCAACCCTTAAACAGGCTCGCCCACACTTCGGGGAGCTTCTGAATCCATCTTTCCTTCCCTACAAAGGGAAGTTAATTTTCCATTATAACCAAAAACGAATCCCTATCTTTATCCTTCATCTTTAAAATTAAAAATATGGCTACCATAAAACAAGGAGGGAACAATGTTGAAACCATAGGAACTCTTCCCAAAAAAGGAGATAATGCCCCCAATTTCAATTTGACTGCCCAGGATTTGGGCACAAAAAAACTATCGGACTATAAGGGATCACGGGTGGTGATGAACATTTTTCCAAGTATAGACACTAATGTCTGTGCCACCTCTGTGCGCAAATTCAACGAGAAAGCCACCGGTCTAAAGAACACCAAAGTGCTCTGTATTTCCAAAGACCTTCCCTTTGCCCAAAAGCGCTTTGTTGACGACGAGGAGATCAGCAATGTAACCAATCTCTCGGATTTCCGCGATGGTTCCTTTGGAAAGGACTACGGAGTAGAGATTACTTCCGGTGATTTACGTGGCCTTCTTTCCCGTGCCGTCTTGGTATTGGACGAAAATGGCAAGGTAATCCACAGTGAACAGGTTACGGACATTGGAAATGAACCAGATTATCTCGCGGCCCTAAAACCATTGTTGTAATGTGGGACACTTATTCCGGAAAGCGCCTAAAAGGGTTTAAATATGCCCTAAAAGGTGCTTTTCTTTTGATCCGCTATGAAGCCAGTGTGCAAGTGCAAACGGGCATTGCCATTATAATGACCATAGCTGGATTCTATTTTGGAATCTCCCATACGGAATGGATGTTCCAGATCCTTGCCATAGGCCTTGTGCTGGGTATTGAAGGCTTAAATACCGCCGTGGAGGAAATAGCGGATTTTGTACATCCAGATTTCCACAACAAAATTGGGTTTATAAAGGATGTGGCGGCCGGGGCCGTCTTTTTTGCCGCGACTACCGCGGTAATCATTGGGTGTATCATTTATATCCCGAAGTTTTAACTGCCGTGTATATGGGAATCGAATCACGAAGGCCTCCGAAAAACCAGACCTCTCTCCTCTTTTGTTTCGTATATTGGTTATTTAAAACTAAATTGGAATTTTCCATCCCGATATTTGTATTTTTGCCCCATAGTCAACCCGGTATCAATGGCCAAAAAAAAGAAATCAACCACTCTTTCTCCTAAAAAAAAGCGAAAGCTGTCCCTTAACAAACAACAGAAAGTTTTGTTGGGAAGTTTTTTGATCTTGCTGGGGTTGGCCCTTCTGCTCTCATTCCTGTCCTACTTTTTCACCTGGCAGGCCGACCAGAGTGATATTGGGAGTTTTGAACGAAAACTCCAGACCGAAAATTGGCTCAACAAGTTCGGGGCCAACGTAGGCCACTTTTTTGTCCACGACGGATTTGGTATATCCGCTTTCTTTATCGCATTCCTCATTGGCATAACGGGAGTGTATTATTTCTTTGACTATGCTAAGAAAAAATTGCTGAAAATTTGGTTCTGGGGCCTGTTGTTAATGCTTTGGATTTCAGTATTTTTTGGTTTTTTCCCCGAGAGTGGAACCATTCTGAGCGGTCTGATCGGTTTTGAGACCAACGACTTCTTACAGGATTATATCGGATTGGCAGGAAGCATTCTGTTGATGACCTTTGTCCTTATTTTCTATTTGGTGATACGTCTAAAACTCACCCCCGATCTGGTCTTAAATGCCCTTAAAAGGTCAAAAAAGGAAATTGAGGAGGATTTTGGCTCAGGCAATGTTGCCGAGAAAACGGACACTACAAAAATCCCGGCCCAACCTACTATTGGCCAAGATTACGAAGAGGGAGAAGAAACATTCAGTATTGAGCTTCCCAAAAAAGAAACTGCACCTCCTGCTACTCCTGAAAAAATAATTTTAAAGTCGGAGATGGAAGGTGATGTTGAAATGGAGGTGGAGCAAGCGCCGGAAGAAGAAGAGGTAGAATCCATCAGCGATAAATTGGTAAAGGATTTCGGTGAATTTGATCCCCGACTGGAATTGGGCAACTATAGGTTTCCGAGCATCGAACTTCTTCGGGACCACACTTCCGGGAGTGGGATAACCATTGACCAGGAGGAGCTGGAAGAAAACAAAAATAAGATTGTAGAGACCCTAAACAACTATAAAATAGGGATAGCCAGCATCAAGGCAACGGTGGGGCCCACGGTTACCCTATATGAGATAGTACCGGATGCGGGAATCCGAATTTCAAAAATAAAAAACCTCGAGGACGATATTGCCCTCTCGCTCTCGGCCCTGGGCATCAGGATTATTGCGCCCATACCCGGTCGTGGCACTATTGGGATTGAAGTCCCGAACAAAAATCCCAAGACGGTTTCCATGCGCTCGGTGATCGCTTCAACAAAATTTCAAAACGCCGAAATGGAACTCCCCATCGCTTTTGGAAAGACCATCAGCAACGAAACCTTTGTGGTGGACCTTGCCAAAATGCCGCACATGCTTATGGCCGGTGCCACGGGACAGGGGAAATCGGTAGGGCTGAACGCCGTGCTGACTTCCCTTCTTTACAAAAAACATCCTGCCGAGGTCAAATTTATTTTGGTAGATCCCAAAAAAGTGGAACTGACCCTTTTCAATAAGATTGAAAGACACTATCTGGCAAAACTTCCCGATACGGATGAAGCCATTATCACAGATACGAACAAGGTGATAAACACATTGAATTCCCTTTGTATTGAGATGGACAATAGGTATGACCTTCTAAAGGATGCGATGGTCAGGAACATTAAGGAATACAACACCAAGTTCAAGAACAGAAAACTAAATCCGAATGAAGGACATCACTTCCTGCCCTATATCGTGTTGGTAATCGATGAGTTTGCCGACCTGATAATGACCGCTGGGAAAGAAGTGGAAACGCCCATCGCCCGCCTTGCGCAACTTGCCAGGGCCATTGGCATACATTTGATTATTGCTACCCAGCGTCCTTCGGTAAACGTTATCACGGGGATTATAAAAGCGAACTTTCCGGCGCGTTTGGCCTTTAGGGTTACGAGCAAGATTGATTCCCGGACTATTTTGGACAACTCAGGTGCCGATCAGCTTATTGGTAGGGGCGATATGCTCTTTACCCAGGGCAATGAACTTACCCGTTTGCAATGTGCATTTGTCGATACACCCGAAGTGGCTGATATAACAGAGTTTATTGGAGCACAAAAGGCCTATCCCGAGGCCCACCTCTTGCCGGAATATGTTGGGGAGGAAGGTGGCACAACTCTTGATAACAACGTGGACGAACGGGATGCCCTCTTCCTGGAAGCAGCAAAGGTATTAGTTATAGCCCAGCAAGGCTCTGCCTCCTTGCTCCAGCGAAAATTAAAATTGGGATATAACCGAGCAGGAAGGATTATAGATCAGATGGAAGCCGCAGGTATAGTGGGCCCGTTTGAGGGAAGCAAAGCCCGCCAAGTTTTGGTGCCTACCCTGGAGGCACTCAATCAGTTTTTGGAAAATGAACCTCAATAGGAACTAACAAATGAAGAATTTCGGATTTTTTTTAATTGCCTTTCTCATATTCAACTTTTCCCAGGCCCAGAATGCAAAGGCATTGCTTAGGGAAGTATCCGACAAAGTAAAGAGTTACGACAATATTACCATCGACTTTAAATACAATTTAAGGAATTCCAAGGAAAATGTGAACCAAGATACCCGTGGCGACGTTACCCTGCAAGGCGATAAATATGTCCTGAATATGCTGGGAACCACCCGGATCTTTGATGGCAAAAACATTTATACCATTGTTCCCGAGGATGAGGAGGTCACCATTTCTGCCTATAATCCGCAAAATGACCAGGAAGTTACCCCTTCGAAAATGTTGACTTTTTATGAAAAGGGATACAATTACCACATGGATATTGAGCAAAATGTAAAAGGCCGAAAAATCCAGTTCGTAAAATTGATTCCGATCGATCCAAAAGTGGATATCAAAAATATTTTGTTGGGAATCGATGTCCAGACAAAGCATATTTACAAACTTATCCAGACCGATTCCCAAGGTACTGCATATACGCTTACCGTAAATTCCTTTAAGACCAACCAGCCGCTTTCCAAGACCTTGTTCAATTTTGACGAATCCAAGTACAAAAAGGAAGGATACTATATAAATAGGCTTTAAAAGCAGTTAGGTGAAAATACTTGACAGATATATCTTGGTCACCTTTCTGAAGACGTTTTTGAGCGTCTTCATTATTTTGATGTTCATTTTCGTACTCCAGACCATCTGGCTCTATATTTCTGAATTGGCCGGAAAAGATCTCGATGTTTGGATAATCTTGAAATTCCTTTGGTATTTCGCTCCCAAAATGATGCCCTTGGTCCTTCCACTTACCATCTTGGTAACCTCCCTGATGGTCTTTGGCAGTTTTTCGGAGAACTATGAGTTTGCCGCGATGAAATCCACGGGTATTTCCCTGCAACGGGCCATGGGCAGCGTAATGGCCTTTATCCTATTCCTTTCGGTACTGGCGTTTTTCTTTGCGAACAACGTTATTCCCTATTCCGAATATAAGTGGCAAAACCTTCGACGCAACATCTCCCAATTCCAGCCGTCCATGGTCATTGCCGAAGGGCAGTTCAGCCAGATAGGCGATATGTTCAATATAAAGGTAGAAAAGAAAACAGGCAACAGGGGCCAATATCTTGAAGACGTTGTAATCCATAAAAAGAACGAGGAGCGTCCCAACGGAAATTTCACGGTTATAATAGCCAAGGATGGGGAACTTACCAGCAAGGAGGGCAGTAACACTCTTTCTTTGATTTTAAAGGATGGCAATTATTATGAAGATATCCAGACCACAAAGACTGCCGACCAAAAGAAGGAACCCTTTGCAAAAAGTTACTTTGAGGAATATGCCATCAACATTGATCTTACCCAATTGAATGACAGGGATATTGAGAAGGACAACAACGTGGAAAATCAGGGCATGTACAATAGCAAGGAACTACGCGTGGAAATAGATTCCCTTTCCAGAAGTTATTCCCAGGACATTCGGGCCTATACCCAAAATATGTATTACCGGAGCGGATTGGAGAGACCCACCGAAGAGGACCATTTCTCCGAACCCGGCACCCAAAATCCGGCATCCAGCCTTACAGTTTTTGAACAGGCCTTCAAAAACTCCATATTGGATATTTATAAACCAGCGGAAAGGTTACAGATTGTTAAACTCGCCCTTAACAACTCCAAAGGAACGTTGCAAACCGTGGAAGCCAAAAAAACAGAGTTCAGAAACAAAACAAAACGCTTGAACAAAAATGAGATTGCTCTTCATGAAAAATACACCTTTAGTGTGGCTTGCATCATTCTATTCTTTGTGGGTGCACCTCTTGGAGCCATCATCAGAAAGGGCGGTATGGGACTTCCAATGGTCATTGCCATTACGCTGTTTTTAACCTATCATTTTATAGGAATTTTCGCCAAAAACAGTGCCGAGGACGGAACTATGGCTCCTTTCATTGCGGCATGGCTCAATACCGCGATCATGCTCCCGCTCGGGGTGTGGCTTACCTATAGGGCCACCACAGACCAAGGCATCTTTGATTTTGATTCTGCCTTACAGCGTATCGGAAGAATTTTCGGTATCATAAGAAAGAAGAAGGATAACATTGCTGAAGGGAAGTAAGCAAAACTTAGGATTTTCATTTTAAAGCCTGTTTGAAATTCTTTAGATGAAAATGGAAATATTTTGATCGATAACGTCGTGATATTTAAAAATTCCATTTCCCCTATTTCTTTCAATTTTCGATTTCGTTTTCCAAATTCTTCATTTCCGGTTTGGCCGCCAGTTTTCATCTTTTTTTCAACTTCATTTCCTTATTCCAAATTTTGGAATATTCGAAATATTCGCCTTATTGTAAAATGATTGATGACCTTTTATAATGTTCTCGTTATTATTTCCTAACGCAATATTTAAATAACTGTCAATTATGAAAAAACATCTATTTTTTCTGTTTTTCTATTACCTTGCCATTTCGGGGATATGGGCACAAACCATTACGTGGACGGGTGTGGAGGACGTAAACTACAGCAATCCAGCAAACTGGAACCCAGCTCAAGTGCCCACGGCTGCAAACGACGTGATTGTCCCCTCCGGGAGCACGATGACCATCAATATTACCGCATCGGTAAAATCCATTATAGTGCAGGGTACTTCGACGATTACGATAAACAGAAGTCTACAATTTACGGATGCTTCGTCTTTCAGTACAAATACGACCGTATATTGGAATTCCAATACTCTTTATGGAGGTGGTACCATCACTAATAATGGTACGGTCATTTTAGCAACTGGGGGTTCCCGTTCTATTTCAGAAGAAACAACCTTTATCAACAATGGACTTTTTACGCTGCCCGATGGAGGGTATTTTTATTTATACGATACCTCAATTTTCAACAATACAACATCTGGAGTTTTCGACCTACAATCCGATGCCTACATTACGTATAACGAGAGTAGTCATCATTTCATCAATGCTGGGATCCTAAAAAAGACGGGGGGTACGGGCACCTCTTTTATCTCTACAATATTAACCAACACCGGAACCATAAGTGTTGAAAGTGGTGAAATAAACATGAATAATCTCTCTAAAAATTTCGATGGAGGCAATTATAATGTCAGTACGGGCACTGCTTTGGTGGTGTCAACCGCGGAAATGAACGTCAGTGGCACCCTCACCGGCACATTGGACGGCCCTCTTAGTTGGACGGGTAGTTTCAATGTGGCAACTTTAGCTACCTTCGATTTTACTGGAGAAACAGGGGTCAACTGGACATCAGGGTCTTTACTCGGAGGGGGAACTTTGACCAACGAAAGCGCCATAAGCCTTACTTCCGGCTCATCACGGTATATATCGGGAGGAACAACATTATCTAACAAGGGCACGGTGAAAATGCCCTCAGGGGGTTATCTGTACCTTCATGATACCTCGATTTTCAACAACACAGCATCAGGCATTTTCGACCTACAATCCGATGCCTACATTCACTATAACGAGAGTAATCATCATTTCATCAATGCTGGGATCCTAAAAAAGACGGGGGGTACGGGCACCTCT
>CAYXDM010000032.1:7859-12630 GCA_964463595.1 uncultured Aequorivita sp.
TACAATCCGATGCCTACATTCACTATAACGAGAGTAATCATCATTTCATCAATGCCGGGATCCTAAAAAAGACTGAGGGTACGGGCACCTCTATTATCTCTTCATTATTAACCAACACCGGAACCATAAGCGTTGAAAGTGGGACGATAAGCATGCACAATCTCCCTAAAAACTTCGACGGAGGCATATATAACGTTTCTTCGGGAAGTGAATTGGTCGTGTTAACGTCGACAATGAATGTCAGCGGCACTCTCACCGGCACATTAGACGGCCCTCTTGTCTGGACGGGTAGTTTCTATGTGGCAACTTCAGCTACCTTCGATTTTACTGGTGAAACAGGGGTTAATTGGCAATCAGGTTCCTTACTAGGCGGGGGAACTTTGACAAATGCAAGCGTGATAAATATGAGCGGAAGTGGCAGTAGATACATTTCTGGAACGGTAACAACTTTGGCTAATACCGGAACTATAAATTTTCCGTCGGGAGGATATTTTTATCTTTATGATAATACCATTTTGGACAATCAGGCTTCAGGTATTATTGATTTTCAATCCGATCCGGCCATTTCATATAATGGTTCGGGAACATATAAAATTATAAATGCAGGACTTATCAAGAAAACGGGAGGCACCGGAGTTACACTTATTTACCCGCCAGTCACCAATTCCGGGATTATTAATGTTCTATTAGGGGAACTGGAATTTATGAATGGTTTTGGTTTAAACAATACTGTGGACGGAGTTATAAAAGGAACGGCCAGCATTGATGTTCCAGTTGCGACAGATTTTACCAATGATGGAACGTTCGCCCCAGGAGCTTCGGCGGGAATCCTTACTGTTTTGGGTACCTACAAATCGTCTTCCACCTCTGTCCTGGAGGTGGAGCTACATGGCCTGAGCCAGGGCACGGAATATGATCTCCTGGAAATTACAGGAACCAATGCTATTTTTGAGGGGACCGTGAATGTAGATCTCGGCTTCGATGCCAATATAGGCGATGCCTTCACCATCGCTACGGTAAGCGGGGTTATTGCCACCAAAAATTTGGTGTCGCCCATTTATACGGAATACGGGTGTCAGCAATTCACCTTTGATATTACATATCCCAATGATAAGGCAGTGGTACTGACCATTTCCGATAAGGGAGACGTGGAACCTCCCATTGTGCAGACCCAGGATATTACCGTGCAACTTGATATTGACGGAAATATCTCCATCCTCCCATCACAGGTGGATAATGGAACATCCGATACTTGTTCCGATGTGGGGAATTTAATCTTTGAGCTCGACAAATCAGATTTTACCTGCGCCGATCTAGGGGAAAACACCGTTACCCTCACGGTTACAGATGAAGCTGGAAACTCCGCCTCCGCACCTGCTGTGGTGACTGTGGAGGACGATATGGCTCCGAGCCTGTTTGTACAGGATATAAATGTGGAATTGGATGCCTCTGGCGCAGTGACCATTTCAGCGGAGGCTATTGACGCCGGCACTGTCGATAATTGTACGCTGGTATCCATAAGTATCGACACGGATACTTTTAACTGTACCAATATTGGGGCCAATACGGTCAATTTTACGGCCGTGGACCAAAGTGGCAATAGTGCCAGCGTTTCCGTTACCGTTACAGTGAGCGATCCTCTTGGCGCATGCAATGAGGCTCCCATAGCCGTTTGCCAAGCGGTGGTTGTAAATACCAATGAAAACTGCCAGGCCAATGCAACCGCCCAGGCCTTCGATGGTGGCTCGACAGATCCAAATGGTGCACCGCTTACCTTTACGGTAGATCCAGTTGGGCCCTATAATGTTGGGATAACCGAAGTTGTCCTCACCGTCAGCAATGGCACCACCTCGGATAGCTGTACGACTACCATTACGGTTTTGGATGATACACCACCCATTGCAAATTGCAATGCTCCATTCACCATCCAACTGGATGAAAGTGGCAATGCCAGCATATCCGTAACAGACGTGGACAATGGCAGTAACGACAATTGTGGTATAGCAAGTATGTCCATCGATGTGTCCGATTTTGATTGTTCAAATATCGGTGAGAACCCAGTTACCCTTACCGTTATGGATTTAAGCGGAAACGTTTCCACTTGTACTACTATTGTCACCGTTGAAGATACTCTTGCCCCTATTGTGGTTTGTGTTGCTCTTTTCACGGTAGAATTGGATGCTAGCGGCCATGCGAATATAGCCGTTACCGATATTGATAATGGAAGCTCCGACAATTGTGGGATAGCAAGTACCTCTATTGATATTACCGACTTTGGATGTGGAAATGTGGGCGAGAATATTATTACCCTTACCGTAACCGACTCTAAAGGAAATGTTGCCTCTTGCTCAACCGTAGTTACGGTTACAGATCCTTATGGTTCCTGTATTTCGGATAACTGTTCTGAAGAGAATCCCAATGATTTTACTTTTGAGAATGGTTATAACTGTTCCTCACAGGCTGATTTTGGAAGCGCAAATGATCTTACCGTTGCAGCCAATGAGAAATTTACCCTCGAAAACATTACTGCTAGTCTTTTCTCAAATGGAGATATTACGAACGTGGATGTAAATTATTTTGCTGACAACCAAGGATTTCCTGGAATGTCGATCGGTTCCCAGAACTCTGTAACCATTGATGGACAGACCGTTATCGGATCTTCATTGGGTTATGATATTATTGAAATTGAACTAACCGTTCACCCGTTTACTTTTATGGGTCAAAATGGGGCAACAACAACTTACTGGATCGAACTTTCAGTGACCAATGTTAATAATAGTACTAATATTTTCTGGGTCAATACCTCGTCCAGTAGCGTAGGTCTCCCCGCAGTTCTCTATGACGATGGATGGCAATACCCTTTCCCTAACCTGGATGGGGTCTATATATGGAAAGGTAGCTGTTTGCCACTCGATGAAGTGGTTTGTGCGGAACCGAGCGAGCTAATGGTTGACTCCGTAACAGCATCTACCGCCAATATATCCTGGACCCCCAACGGTACGGAAACCAGTTGGAGGGTTCAATACGGGGAACCGGGTTTTGACCCCTATTCTGAGGGCACAGCGATATCAGTTTCGGGATCGCCTGACACCGTGATTATCAGTTTGGATCCGAACACCCATTACGACGTGTATGTAAGGGCCGACTGTATGACCGTACAGAGCGATTTTGTTGGACCTATAAACTTTGTTACCAATTCGGATTCCTCTTTGGATTATTTTATCACCACTTGGCAGACAACCGCCTTTAATGAGACCATTACCATTCCTACCACCGGAAGTGGCTACAACTACAGTGTGGAATGGGGAGATGGCATCAGTAACTCAGGTTATACGGGCAATGCCTCCCATACATACGCGTCACCCGGTCTATATACAGTTACTATAAGCGGTGATTTCCCACGAATTTATTTCAATAATGATGGCGACAGGTTGAAAATAAGGTCCATTGAGCAATGGGGCATCAATGTCTGGAGCTCTATGAACGCCGCCTTTGCCGGTGCAGAGCATCTCGTGAGCAATGCCACCGATATGCCCAACCTATCCGAAGTTACTGATATGTCCGGAATGTTCGCCTATGCGCGAAAATTCAATGGTGATGCCAACTTTGGCAACTGGGACGTGAGCAACGTGACCAATATGTACGGGATGTTCGGTGGCGCCTCTATCTTTAACTATCCTATAGGCGGATGGAACGTGGGCAATGTTACCAATATGGAAAAGATGTTCAACGGGGCCACCGTCTTCAACAGGGATCTTAATGCTTGGGACGTCAGTAATGTGACTACCATGAAAGATATGTTCGCCACCGCCATGAAATTTAATGGGGCTATTGGGAACTGGGACGTTGGCAACGTAACCGATATGGAAAAAATGTTTGCCTATGCCCGACATTTCAATAAGTCTATCAGCAATTGGAATGTTAGCAATGTTACCAATATGGACGGAATGTTCGGCGGCGCCTCCGTTTTTAACCAAAACATTGGCAACTGGGACGTAAGTAAAGTAACCAGCATGATCAGTATGTTCCATGGAGCAACGAAGTTTCGCAAAGACCTTGCAACTTGGGACGTAGGCAATGTGACCAATATGAAAAATATGTTTCATACTGCTATGGCCTTTAATGGCGCCATTGGAAACTGGAATGTTGGCAAGGTTACCAACATGAACTCGATGTTCTTCCACGCCGGCCATTTTGACCAAAACCTCGGTAATTGGGATGTAAGAAAGGTAACCGATATGACCAATATATTCAAGGGCATTACTCTTTCAACAAACAATTATGATGCACTGCTCAATGGATGGAGCACTCTACCACTAAAGAGCAATGTCAAGTTCCACGGTGGCAACAGCAAGTATTGTACCGGCGAGGCTTCCCGACAGTTCATTATCGCTAACTTCAACTGGACCATAATCGACGGAGGAAAGGATTGTGGTATATTTGATGCAAGGCTAGAACTTGGTGAAAATGGAGTGCTGTACGGGATTTCGCTATACCCAAACCCGATGAAGGATCTATTGAACCTCGAGAATACCCGAAGCATAGAGCTCTCCAGCCTTTCCATTTTTGACCTAACAGGAAGATTGATAAGAAACATAGATCTCAGTGGAATGACCACTGGAACCACTATCGATGTATCTACCCTTTCCAGTGCCACTTATTTGGTGATAATAAAAGGGGAAAAAGGAAGTACAACCGAACTGATAACCAAGGAATAAGTAAATAGGTTCCATTGCAAAAGGCCCTCTCTTCATTAAAATGAAGATGGGGC
>CAYXDM010000032.1:12730-17391 GCA_964463595.1 uncultured Aequorivita sp.
CACTTTCCAAATCATCCCTTAGCCGATAACACATATACATTTTATACCTTTGCGCCAAATTGGAAGCCATGATTGCTATAGATAAACTTAACATCAAGTTGAATACCATTGAAGAGGCCATAGAAGATATAAAAAACGGGAAAGTCATTATTGTGGTGGATGATGAGAACCGGGAAAATGAAGGGGATTTTATTGCTGCCGCCGAAATGGTAACGCCCGAGATGATCAATTTTATGGCCACTCATGGGCGCGGATTAATATGTGCTCCACTTACGGAAGAACGGTGCAATGAGTTGGATCTACAAATGATGGTAGAAAACAATACGGTACTTCACCACACCCAATTTACCGTATCCGTAGATCTGTTAGGCCATGGTTGTACTACCGGGATATCGGTCCACGACCGCGCCAAGACCATTCAGGCCTTAGTGCATAAAGATACAAAAGCCCATGATTTGGGGAGGCCAGGTCACATTTTTCCGCTACGGGCAAAACAGGGCGGTGTGTTGAGACGGACCGGCCATACGGAAGCAGCTATCGATCTCGCCCGCCTGGCAGGACTTCAGCCTGCCGGAATTCTTGTAGAGATTTTGAACGAGGATGGCACCATGGCCCGATTGCCACAGTTGATGGAGGTGGCCCGAAAATTTGATCTAAAGATTATTTCCATAGAAGATCTGGTCAAATATCGAATGGAACACGATTCCCTCATCGATAAAAAGGAGGATTTCCATATAAATACCAATTTCGGTGAGTTTCGATTGCGGGCCTATAAACAAACCACCAACAACCATATCCATCTGGCACTCTCCAAAGGTACCTGGAAAGCGAATGAACCGGTTCCCGTCCGCGTAAACGCCACTTTGGTAAACAGTGATATTTTGGCCATCCTCACCAATAATGCCGAACAAAAGTTGGATGATATGTTCAACGTAATAAACAGGGAGGGTAAAGGGGCAATTGTATTTATCAATCAAGAGAGTCAGTCGCTGAACCTATTGGGAAGGCTGAAGGAGCTTAAGGAACTTCAGGAACCCAACACCATTGCCAAGGCACCTCGGATTGAAATGGACAACAAGGATTTCGGAATCGGAGCCCAGATTATCCACGATCTTGGGATCCACAAGATCCGGCTGCTTTCAAACAGTGAACAAACCAAGAGGGTAGGTATGATCGGCTATGGTTTGGAGATCACGGAATATCTGAATTATTGATAAATTACTTCAAAAACGGTTTTGAATAATTCCTTGAAACCTCCATTTTTTAGGGTATTCCTATTAATGGAATTCTTGGATGCATATTCTCTGGATCGCTGGAGCTGTTTAAGGGGCCAGGATAATTTGAACCCAAATCTGACGAGGATCATTTCTGGACCTACTGGAAGTTCTTATTTTTATCGATTCAAAATCCCGGAAAATGTCCTCAAACCTGATTTCAAAATACAATGTGCCAGGCCCCAGATATACAAGTTATCCTACGGTGCCCTACTGGGACCAAGCTCGATTCACAAAAAATAAATGGATTACCGATACGGTAACTAGTTTTACAGAGAGCAATGATTCCCAAGGGGTCAGTCTTTACATCCATTTGCCTTTTTGTGAGAGTCTTTGCACTTTCTGCGGTTGCAACAAACGGATTACCAAAAACCATAACGTAGAAACACCTTATTTGGAATCGCTGCAACTGGAATGGGAAATCTATCTAGGGATGTTTTCAGAAAAACCGGTTATAAAGGAAATCCATTTGGGAGGAGGAACCCCAACGTTTTTTGCTCCTGAAAATTTGGCATCTATGTTGCGGAATATTTTTCGAGGTGCAACTATAGCCGCAAATCCTTCCTTTAGTTTTGAAGGTCACCCCAACAACACTACGCGCGAACATTTACAAACCCTTTTCGATTTTGGTTTTAAGAGAGTGAGCTATGGTGTTCAGGACTATAATCCCGAGGTACAGCTGGCAATCCATAGGTTACAACCCTTTGCAAACGTGAAAAAGGTTACGGAAACCGCCAGGGAAATCGGTTATACTTCAATAGGACACGACCTCATTTTCGGACTGCCGTTTCAGAAAAAGGAACATATTGTCCATACCATCCAAAAAACAAAGGAATTGAAGCCGGACCGTATTGCCTTTTACAGTTATGCCCATGTGCCCTGGATAAAGGGAAATGGTCAGCGAGGTTTTAAGGAAAATGATCTGCCAAATGCTTCGGAAAAAAGGGAAATGTACCAAATGGGAAAACAAATGCTGGAAGAAGCGGGTTATGTGGAAATTGGTATGGATCATTTCGCCTTAAAGACCGATAGTCTTTACCACGCGATAAAGAATAAAACCCTACACCGGAATTTTATGGGCTACACCGAAAGCAAAACCCAATTAATGTTGGGCTTGGGCGTATCGGCCATCAGTGATAGTTGGTACGGTTTTGCCCAAAATGTCAAAAATGTGGAAGAATACCAAGATCTGTTGTCCAAGGGAATCCTACCCGTTTACAGAGGCCATTCCCTGACTTCGGAAGATCTGCTGATCCGCAAGCATATCCTGAATTTAATGTGTACACTCGAGACCTCATGGCAGTTACCTGAATTGTGTTTTCCTGAATTGCCCAGGGTGATTAACGGCCTTAGGGAAATGGAAATGGATGGATTGATAGAAATTGGGCCAGACTATATTAAGGTAAATGAAAATGGACGGCCTTATGTCCGCAATGTCTGTATGGGTTTTGACCTCCTTCTGCAGAGAAGCAAACCGGAGACCCAACTTTTTTCAATGACCATATAGTAAATCAATCAAGTCCCAAAGATTTTTAGGTATGATGCCTTTCAATTTTTTGGATGTTCCAATTAACTGAACAAATTGAAAATTATTTTCAATAGGCCGAATCATGACTTTTTTTAGAGCTAGTAGTCACTATGGCCTAAAACTCATTTTAGACCTACGTCCTACATCCTTAAGTCTTAGGTCTGCAGATAATATTAGAGTACGGAAATAATTGCATTCCGCATCTTTTCTGCCCTTTCCCTTACTTGCCTATCGGTCCATCCAATTTTTATCAATGCGGATATGGTTCGGCCCATCACGGCATCACTTTTTGAAAAATCCGTATTGGAAAGATCCTGCATTTGGTTTTGCACTTCGGATGGAAGACGCCCCAAGGTTTTCCGGTCTTTCAAATGATGCCAACCGTTGATGTAGTGCCAGTTATTTGTGTACCAGTAAAAACAGGAATCAACGCCCTGTTCTCCCATGGCTTTATGGGCCTTTACGGCCAATTCCTCATTCGGAAGAAAGAAATTCAGAAATGAATAATTTTCCTCTCCTCCTTCTGGAACCCTTCTAAACGTGACGCCTTCAATAGATTGCAGGGCCTCGCGAAGGATGGTGTAGTTTTCCTTTTGTATTCTTAGAATACCATCAAGTTTGTCCAATTGTGCCAATCCCACGGCCGCGTTGAGTTCGGAAATACGGAAGTTGTAGCCCAAAAAAGGATGATCCTCCGCCCCCCTGTCATTGCCTACATGGTCGTGCCCATGGTCCTGATAATGATCTGCATTTTGTGCGAATTTTTTGTTGTTGGTAATGATCGCACCTCCTTCTCCACAGGTTATTGTTTTTACATAATCAAAGGAAAAACAACCGAGATCTCCGTAGGTTCCCAGACATTTACCATTATAGGTTCCCCCCAAGGCCTGACAGGCGTCTTCCAGAAGAATTAAATTGTGCCGGTCGCATATATTCTTTAACGCCCGCAGATCGGCCATGGAGCCACACATATGTACGGGCATTATGCATTTGGTCTTCTCAGTTATGGCCGCTTCAACCGAATGGGGATCGAGAGTAAGGGTATCATCAATATCGACCAAGATGGGAACTGCCCCCAAAGCCAAAATAGATTCAAAACTCGCAACAAAAGTAAAAGTGGGCATGATTACCTCATCGCCGGCACCAATGCCTGCAGCCGCGAGGGCCACAGTAAGTGCCGCAGTGCCACTGGAAACGAGCTGGCAATATTCCGCACCCATCCTTTTCGCAAATTCATTTTCAAATTCCTTGGCCTTCCAATGTCCATTTCGCATTCCATCAAAACCATAGCGCATCAATACACCTGTTTCCAATACCTCATTCACTTGTTTGCGCTCTTCGGCGCCAAAAATTTCAAATCCGGGCATAGTTATTTCTTTATTCGATTAACGCCAAGGTTTAGGGAAACCGGTTTCTCCAGTATTGTTCCTGCCTTACATGCCGTCAATTTGCATTTTTGGCCAAACTCAGTTTTGGAACAAAATCGAATCGATTTCATTTTCCAAAGATAGGATTTCGCTGTTTGAACAAAAACTTCCAAAGGGAAATTGTTATAAGTGATGAGTACTAAATGGTGCTCCTTTAAATTCCGAATTAAACCAACTTGCAACTTTTAACCGAAATCTGAAAAACTGCAAATAAAACCTGATCTGAGCCTTAAGCCATAACTATGAACCTATTGGCAACCTGAAAGGACACCCTGCACCCATACTCGGCATTCCTAATCAACGCACCCTCTCTTATTTTAAAAATTCCGGATATTAATTCCCAAATTTCCCTATATTTAGCAACCAACCTACTTTGCCATGTTTTTTCTTCAGCGTTATGTTTTAATTTTATTATTATTATTTTCAACTGCA
>CAYXDM010000033.1:0-13446 GCA_964463595.1 uncultured Aequorivita sp.
CAAATAATCTGATGGAGAAGGAAACCTCTGTCTTCCAACATAGTTATAGGTAGCATCAAATCTCCAGTTACCTCCCTTTTTCCCTACGTAGGTCTCATAAGCGGCGTTTACAAAAAATCGTTGGTTTGGGCTAAGCGGGTTCTGCTTTTTCCCACTCTTATAGGTAGTCTGCAAATCGTAATATTTAAAGGCCATCCGCAGATCGAAATTTTCCATCATGTTATAGTTAAACCCAGCCTGAAAACTGTTGGAATAACTTTCCCCTTCCAAGTTGTAAAAACTGATTTGATACGGATTTTCCCAGTCCACAACTATTTGGTTTACGAAATCCGTCCTATAAAAATCCAAGGTTATATCCGCCGGGCGTTTAAATAGATTGAACCCCTGCATAAACGAGATACCGTAATTCCAGGCAATTTCAGGATCTATCCCATAAATTTTTCCTCCACTGCCCAAGATCTCTATACTGCGTGAGGAGGAAAAGAGTTTTTGGTTCTCAGCAAAAATATTGGCACTCCGCTTTCCTCTTCCCGCAGAAATCCTCACTGCCGATTTCTCCCATGGCGTGTAGCGCAGATGAAAGCGTGGGGTGAGAAAAGCCCCTAAAGTGTTGTGCACATCGGCCCGTAGTCCGGCACTGAGGTTTAAATCGTCGAGATTGTCAAAATTGTATTCGAAAAAGGCTCCGACCGAATTTTCTACCCTGTCAAAATTCTCAGTAAGAACCAACTCTTTATAGCTATCATAGGTGGCGTCCATCCCCGTTTTTATTTTGTGGCGCGAATCCGAAATAATGGAATTGTACAAAAGATTTGCATACAAACTAGTATGCCGGATATTATAATCCCGTAACCCAAAATAAGATCCTTGGTTATGATAGCTGTACGCCACTTGTACCCCGCCGGTCCGCCAAGGTAGATCGGGATTTACGAACCCAAATTTTCCCGATATATCAAAGTGCTGTGTTTTTATCTCGCTGCCCCAGGCATTTGTGGTCCCTCGGTCGGTTTCCGGGTTGAACGCTAATTGCCCGGTCTGCTTTTTATCATGGAGATATCTGGCATTAAATAGTCCCACATACCCATTTTCCTGGTCGGTATATTGCCATCGGTTCATGATGTTTATTTGTTTCATTAAAGGCGCATCCAGAAAGGAATCATTGTTTTTATCCAAATCGGAATCCCGCATATTTCCGTGGAGGTACAAACCTGTACTCCACCGATCGGTGACCTTGGTATTCAAATGTGTATTGAGTTCGAGTCGGCCATCGCCGGCTCCGTATGCATTTATAAAGACACGGTCATCGGTAAGGGGTTTTTGGAGCTCGGCATTTATTTGACCGGCCAGACTCTCGTAGCCGTTTACCACACTTCCCGCTCCCTTGGTAATCTGGATACTTTCAATCCATGTTCCAGGAATAAAACTCAACCCATAGGCCTGGGAAGCTCCCCTGATACTCGGGACGTTTTCGGTAGTAATCATAATATAGGGACTGGTAAGCCCGAGCATTCTTATCTGTTTGGTTCCAGAAATAGCATCGGCAAAATTTACATCAATAGATGGGTTGGTCTCAAAACTTTCGGCAAGGTTGCAACACGCGGCCTTTAAAAGTTCGGCACTGCTCACATTGATCACATTTTGCGATTGCAGATAAGACCGTGAACTCGCTTTTCGACGGGAAGCAATGGTAACCTCGTCCAAATTTGCGGTCGATTTTAGGGAATGTGTTATTCTACCAGGAGAATCGATCGACAGGGTATCCGATTGAAGACCGATAAAGCTTATGACCAGTTTCTTATACTCCGGCTTATAGAGAATCTCAAAATTTCCGTCAAAATCCGTAACCGTTCCCACGGAGGAATCCAGCCAATAGATATTTGCACCCCCTAGGGGCACTTGTCCATCCTGGACTGTTTCCGTTATGGTCCCAGTCAATTTTTGTTGCGAAAAAACCCAGAAGGGAGCCAATACCAATATGTAAATTATGCTTTTCATTTCTTCTTCTTTAGCCTTATTTGATTCAAAATGTTGGGTCCCCAAAAATTGTCGCGCCACTTTTGTCCAAGCTTGGTCGTTTCCCAAATGCTGGTATGTGCAATCACGGGGTTTCTGCTATGGCAGGAACGGATCAAATCCGGAAATTGAGGTACAGTATATTTAAATCCTGTTCCCGGGGCGGTGGGGTATAATCCGCAAAGAAGATTTTTTGAAAGGAAGCTTGTTCAACTTCGTGAAATGTAAATTCAGATATGGGAGAAGCACTAACTACTTTATTGAAACTCTTATCAAAAGAAGCCTTGGCAAAATTTTCATCAGTGTCTATAGTGGTGAAATGGTTTAGGCAACAGCTATCCCCGTTCATAACCTTTCCAGAATCGCAGGAAGTTTCCATATTAACCTCCATTCCGCAGGAAAGGAATTTTTCTCCAAACGTAAATTCAGATGCTATTTCCTCTCCACTGCAAAAATGCTGGGCATAGGTTATCCCGGAACTGCTCGCAAGCAGAAGCAGGGAAAGAAATATGGCAAATGCTTTTTTCATTTAACGGAAAAAATACAACAATAAATTTAAGGGTAGGATAGTATTTAGCCTACCCCCTTCACTTAATCTCTGCTTCCACCCGGCCACATTTTAGCATTTTATCGCCGAAATAAGGATTTAATATCTCCTTGCTACTGCTGATCCATGACGCTCCCCTATTATTGAAGGCCATGGGGCAGTGTTGCTTATATAATGTTCCTGATTCCAAAGCGCCTTCGAGTAGTTTTTCCATGCCCATACTGAGGTGCTCAAAATTTTCCCGTTGGATTTTTATGTCATCTGAACTTGCCATGGCAGATACAGCGCTTAGAACCATCTCTTCCGCATTTGTCTCTTTCAGTAGCCCCTCCAGTTCAGAAGCCTCCGCACTGGTTTTTTTTGCATCCGTATTTACAAGGGCACTTTCCACTTGCAGGTATTGGTTAAACACCGCTTCCGTTTTTGGATCCTTAAAAACTGCGTCCGTCGTGGCCACTTCATAGGTCTTTTGTTCCTCGGCGGCATGGTCCACATGAACGGTCTCGAGTTCTGGTTCTTTTGTTCCTTCCTTACAGGAAACTATTAGAAGGCCAAACAATGCTAGAAGAAGAATAGGTAGTTTTCTCATGATTATGGGATTTACCGACAAATATATCAAAATCATCTGGATTTTTGCCTCTGAAAATAAAATGCCGGTAGCAGAATAAGAAGAAATATGGGCTGGATCAGAAACCTTCGTACGTAGAATAGGATCAATAGATTATCAGATCCATTTGGGGAATGGACAATAAAGGCGAAGGCACCGATAAAGACAATAAACAGGAAGGCATAAATCACTACAGAAAGTTTTATAATTCCCCTGTCAAAAAAAACAATCCAAAGAAGAGCCAGCGAAACCAGAGTATTTAGAAAGTAGCGTAGGGCTATATTGCCCAGGAGTGCAAAGTCATCCATTTCAGGTATTGGCAATGTTTTATAATCCGACCTGAAAAATTCGAGAAGGGGGTCATAGAACAACCTATCCTCAAACGCCCTGATTAGGACCAGAAGAAGGCAGCAGATGATAATGCCTGTAATTTTTAAAGCTCGTTTCACTGGGCAGGCTTTGCGTTCAACGACCGTACCCACACAATCCAAAGAATAAAGACCATCCCATAAATTACCCCTGGGAATATTACGGAATGTAGCACCTCCTGATAATCCGGAAATTCATATAAGGCAATGGCCAACAGGGCGATGCGAAGGATGTTTACTACATAGATCAATACAGCCCCGGCCAATAAAAATAAAAATGTCTTTTTAAATTTCTCCGCAAAGGAGATAACAAAGGAAACGAAAAGAATGATCACACTCACCGCATTGCAGCCTTCTACAATATTTACAGCATAACTATTCTCTATTGTTATGAACATTCCTTTACGTAAACTGTTGAATTCCATCGCCGTTTCATACCCGAAGGCCTCCAAAAGCGTTGCACTCTGTCTTGCCACCAGATTGGTAAGGAAGTCTGGAGGATAATCGCTGTTTACGGAGACTTTTAAATAATAGGCATATAATGCGCTGAGCACGAGGTAAGATCCCAGGAACAGCACAATAAACCGAATGACAGCGCGGTATTTTTTAAAAAGATCCTTCACTACTTTTTTGATAATTTTTAACAAATATACGGTATTTGTCCAATGCGAATAATCATTGTTTGAAATACCTTTGTCCTATCAAAATCAAAAGACCCGCTATGCCATTCAATTCCCTTAAACCGAAAATCCAGGAAATTCTCTTCGCTCCAAATGAAAGCGTTACCGAACGATTGGAAGCAGTCTGTGAACTGCTGCAATCAAGTGTTGATTACTATAATTGGGTAGGTTTTTATTTTGCTGACGAGGCTGAACGAAAGCTTCATTTAAGGGCTTTTGCCGGAGATCCTACAGATCATACTGTAATCCCTTTTGGCAAGGGAATCTGCGGACAGGTGGCGGTTTCCAACAAAAACTTTGTGGTCCCTGATGTGGCCGCGCAGGACAATTACATTTCCTGTAGTATAAATGTAAAGGCCGAGATAGTGATTCCCCTTTTCAAGGACGGTAAAAATATTGGGCAAATAGATATTGATTCCCATTTTGTGGATCCTTTTTCTGCCGAGGATGAACATTTTCTGGAATGGGTGAACGAGAGCGTTTCCGAAATTCTCGATTCCGGATCCTGGGTCCCCTTTAAATAAACGGGTCACATACCCGTCCTTATAGCCTCTACAGGATCCAGTTTTGAAGCCGAGATTGCCGGAAGTATCCCGGAAATAAGTCCTATTATTGCAGAGATTGCGGTACCCAGGAAAATGTTCCATACCGATAGCACAAATTGGAAATCGCCCGTAAATTGAGATACCACTACGGAAGCGATCCAAACCAGGAACAGTCCGATAAGACCGCCAATTACAGCAAGGATAATGGCCTCAAACAAAAATTGGAAGAGAATGAATTTGTTTTTGGCCCCTAGGGATTTTTGGATACCGATCAAATTTGTTCGCTCTTTCACGCTTACAAACATTATATTGGCAATTCCAAAACCACCCACCAATAACGAGAACCCACTGATTATCAATCCGATCACATTCATGCTTCCGGTAATATTGTCTATGAAATCTGTCAATCCCTGCAATTGGTTTACAAAGAAATTGCTGATCTGGTCAGGTTTTAATCCGCGTTTTGTACGCAATTGCTGGGTCACTACAGCCTTGAACTCTTCCTCGTCAATTCCTTTTTTGGGTTTTATGACTATTTGCGGAAAGGTGTTTTTATTGTTGTCCCCATAAATTCTTCTCACCACATTTACGGGCAAATAAACCGCCGTGTCCTTTGAATTTCCGAAAAGGCCCGTTCCCTCCTTTTCCAAGACGCCGATAACTGAAAATTTTCGTCCATAAATCCTGACGTTTTCCCCAATTGCCTGGGCAGATCCACCAAAGAGCTTATTTGCAATTTCATTTCCCAGTACCACGACCATGGAACCACTGTTGGATTCGGAGGCATTAAAAAACCGTCCTTCGTCAAATTTGAGCGTTTCGATAAAATAATAACTGTCTGTCACCGCGCCAATGGGCACGTTGTCCACTTGGTTATCTTCATATTTTATCGTTTCATTCGGAACATTCAGGGTAAAAGTGGCATAATCCAGATTAGGGGTGTTCCGCTCCAGATACTGGTATTCATCGTAGGTCACATCCGGAAATTGCTGCCATTTCCATTGCGGAATATCGGTAGGACCAAAATTGAACCGCATGATGACCATGGTACTATTATCCAGCCCACTAATGCTGCCTTCTATTTCCTTTTTAAGGGAATCCACCGCCGCAAGCACGGCAATAATGGAGAAAATACCGATGGTAACCCCCACCAAGGACAGGAAAGTCCGCAACTTATTATTGGTCAGCGCATTGATCGCAAAGTTGAAGCTTTCTCCTAAAACCCTAAAATATATCAGCATCTATTGAGATTTTCCTTTTGGATCCCTTGGCATTTTGTTTATCCAGGAGCCATTTATGATCTACTTTTCAGTTAGTAAAAGTATGACGTATTATCCGTACCAACGTTACAAATTTACTAATCAATTATGTACTTTTGCGTCTTTCCAAAAAAGGACATAAACAGTTTTTTAAAATGAGCAATCCGAAAAAAATCACTTCGGCATTAATTTCCGTTTTCAGTAAGGAAGGCCTTGCCCCGATCGTCAGAAAATTGCACGAGCAAAATGTGACAATCTATTCCACCGGAGGAACAGAAAAATTTATTACAGACCTGGGGATAGAGGTAGTGGCCGTGGAAAACCTCACCGAATATCCATCTATTTTAGGAGGCCGAGTAAAAACGCTGCATCCAAAGATTTTTGGCGGAATCCTCAACAGGCAGGAAAATGAGAGCGACCTCAACGAAATGGCAAAGTTCAACATCCCCCAAATCGATGCTGTGATCGTGGATCTTTATCCCTTTGAAAAAACTGTGGCCTCAGGGGCCCCGGAAACTGAAATTATTGAAAAGATAGATATTGGGGGCATATCCCTTATTCGGGCGGCAGCCAAAAATTTCCTGGATACCATCTGTATTTCATCGGTTGATGACTATACGGAATTTCTCGATCTGATTTCTGAAAGTGACGGTTATATATCCTTGGTGGACCGAAAGAGATTTGCCGCAAAAGCATTTAACGTCTCCTCGCATTACGATACTGCTATTTTCAATTATTTCAACACAGTTGAAGACCTTCCATCCTTAAAAATAAGTGAGAACCACGGACAGGAACTTCGTTATGGCGAAAACCCACACCAAAAAGGATTTTTCTTTGGCCACTTTGATGCCGTATTCGATAAGCTTCATGGCAAGGAACTTAGCTATAACAATCTTTTGGACGTAGATGCCGCAGTAAACTTGATGGCAGAATTTAAAGGCGAGGCCCCCACATTTGCAATCCTGAAGCACAACAATGCTTGTGGAATTGCCCAGCGCAATACTGTCCAGGAAGCCTACTTGGCGGCTTTAGCCGCAGATCCGGTATCGGCTTTTGGGGGAATTTTGATCAGCAATGCAGCAATCGATGAGGTCACGGGAAACGAGATCCACGACCTGTTCTGTGAAGTGGTGATTGCCCCATCCTTTTCTGCCCAGGCACTCGAAATCCTAAAAGGCAAGAAAAACCGCATTCTATTAGTTCAGAAGAACACGTCTTTATCTGCCACCACCGTAAAAACCTGTTTGAACGGTTTTCTGGTCCAGGATAGAGACAACGTAACGGATACCAAAGAGATTTTAATACACGCCACAAACAATAAACCCAGTGACACTGAGTTAGAAGACCTACTGTTTGCGTCAAAGGTCTGTAAGCACACCAAGAGCAACACGATTGTTTTGGTAAAGGGAAAACAACTTTTTGCAAGTGGTACGGGCCAGACCAGTAGGGTGGATGCCTTGCGGCAGGCCATTGAGAAAGCAAGATCATTTGATTTTGATCTTCAGGGAGCGGCTATGGCCAGCGATGCATTTTTTCCGTTTCCGGACTGTGTTGAGATTGCTGACAACGCAGGAATAACCACCGTAATTCAACCCGGTGGCTCGATAAAAGATCAATTGAGCATCGATTATTGCAATGCTAACGGAATGGCAATGGTATTTACCGGGATCAGGCATTTCAAGCATTAAAATTCATTACATTTGTTAAAATCAAAACACAAAGCCTTAACTTTCAATACCACCAATAATATATATGGGATTTTTTGACTTCCTAACTGAAGAAATTGCGATAGATCTAGGTACTGCCAACACCCTGATCATCCACAATGACAAGGTTGTCGTGGATGCTCCTTCCATCGTGGCCCGGGACCGTACATCGGGAAAAATCATAGCCGTTGGTCGCGAGGCAGCCATGATGCAGGGAAAGACCCACGAAAACATCAAGACCATTCGTCCCCTAAAGGATGGGGTTATTGCCGATTTTGATGCCAGCGAGAAGATGATCAACATGTTTATCAGTGATATTCCCGCACTAAAAAAACGTTGGCTAAAACCTTCACTCCGAATGGTAGTCTGCATTCCCAGTGGCATCACGGAAGTAGAAATGAGGGCCGTAAAGGAGAGTGCGGAGCGCGTAAACGCCAAGGAAGTTTATCTGATCCATGAACCCATGGCCGCGGCCATTGGGATTGGCGTCGATATTATGCAACCCAAAGGAAATATGATCGTGGATATCGGGGGCGGAACCACCGAAATCGCGGTTATAGCTCTTGGAGGTATAGTGTGCGACAAGTCCGTCAAGATTGCCGGCGATGTTTTTACCAATGACATAGTCTATTATATGCGTACCCAGCACAACCTGTATGTAGGCGAAAGGACTGCTGAAAAGATAAAGATCCAGATTGGCGCCGCCACCGAAGACCTTGAGACCCCACCAGATGAAATGGACGTTCAAGGCAGGGACCTATTAACCGGTAAACCTAAACAAGTACAGACCTCCTACCGGGAAATCGCAAAGGCCTTGGACAAGTCAATTCTCAGGATTGAGGATGCCGTTATGGAAACCCTTTCACAGACTCCTCCTGAACTCGCTGCCGATATTTATAATACGGGAATTTACCTGGCGGGTGGTGGCTCTATGCTCCGGGGTTTGGATAAACGGCTTTCGCTAAAGACCGACCTCCCGGTTTATATTGCCGAGGACCCACTCCGTGCCGTGGTCCGTGGAACCGGAATTTGTCTGAAGAACCTGAACAAGTTCAAGAGTGTCTTGATCAAATAGATTTTTTCCATTCCACAGATTGGAAGAAAATAAATTTCTGGAAAACAAAAATGCTATATTCGTATTTGCCATTCGGAAATTTCCAAAAATCCAAGTAAGCAAGGACGGCGATGCAGCAGATTATTTATTTTTTCATCCGAAACAAAAACTCCCTGTTATTTGCAGTACTATTTGTTTTCTCCCTACTGCTTACCATTCAGACCCATCATTATCATTCCAATAAATATTTTAGTTCGGCAAACGCGATAACCGGCGGGATTTTTAAATTTAGAAACAACCTTACCGATTATTTATACCTGGGAACGGCAAACGAAAAACTCCTGGAAGAAAACTTGATGCTGCGCCAGCGGTTGGAAAGATATAACCACCTCTACAATGTTGCGGACTTGGATACGGCGGCCCTCCCGAAATTTGAATATTTGTCTGCTGCCATTATCAATAACAACTACTCGAAGACAAAAAATCAAATTACCCTGGATAAAGGTGAAAAAACCGGCGTAGAGAGGGATATGGGTGTAATCTCAACCAACGGACTGGTGGGAATTGTCAGTGATATTTCCCAGAATTATTCTACGGTCCAGTCCATTTTAAATACAAAAAGCAGGATCAACGCAAAACTAAAGAAGTCCAACCATTTTGGAACATTGATCTGGAACACGAAAGACCCGAACGTGGTCCAGTTGATAGATGTCCCCAGGCTTGCACGGATAGAGAAAGGCGATACTGTCATAACCGGCGGAAGATCCACGATTTTTCCCGAAGGGATTCCCATAGGCAGCATCCAGGACTTCCATTTGGATAAGGATGACAACTATTATTATATTGACGTTAAGTTATTTAATGATATGACCAGCATTCAATTTGTATATCTAATAAAAAACAATGAGGCGGCAGAGATTTTAAAATTAGAGAAAGGAGTGGAAGATGCAGACTAAGGAAATCCTGATCAACATAGCCCGGTTTATACTCCTTGTATTGTTGCAGGTCTTTTTGTTGAACAATATAAATTTGGCAGGTTATATCAATCCATACCTGTACATACTGTTCATCATGTTGTACCCTTCGGACGCGAACCAGACCGCTTTGATATTTTTCAGTTTTCTCCTGGGTCTTTCGGTCGATATTTTTGAGGACTCGGGGGGCGTGCATGCGGGTGCATCCGCTTTTGTGGCATATGTAAGACCCGTAATCCTAAAATATTCCTTCGGGATAAGCTATGAGTATAACAGTGTGAAATTGAAAAAGGCCGCTCCTACCGAACGGTTCATATATGTGATATCCATAATTTTCCTGCATCACTTTGTGTTGTTCGCACTGGAAATTTTTAGTTTTGGGCATTTCATGTTGTTGATGAAATCCACATTATTTTCGGGCATATTTACTCTCGTACTTATCCTTGGAAGTTTGATCCTGTTCGATAAAAAAAGCCTGTGAGAAAACTTGTGCTTCTTATGGTTGTGCTGATAAGCGGTATTGTTTTTACCGCTAGGCTTTTCTATTTGCAGATATACGATGGGGCCTCCGATTCTCTCTATGAAAACAATGCCATCAAAATCGTGTACGATTACCCACAAAGGGGGTATATGTTCGATCGGAATGATAAATTATTGGTATCCAATCAGCCCTCCTATGACGTTATGGTAATTCCAAAGGATGTGAAACCATTGGATACCGTGGAATTCTGCAGTCTCCTAAAGATCACCAAAGATGAGTTTAAGGAAATACTTCATAAAGCAAAGGTGTATTCCCCAAGGCTACCCTCGGTGGTAGTACCCCAATTGAACAAGGCAGATTACGCATCGCTCTCGGAAAAAATGTACAAATATCAAGGATTTTATATCCAGAGACGCTCCCTGAGAGAATATCAAGTTGACCATTCGGCCAATGTGATGGGTTATATCGCCGAGGTAAACAATGCGACCATTGCCGCAAATCCCTATTACCAAATGGGAGAGTTGATAGGTACCGCCGGAGTTGAAAAGGAATATGAAGCTGTTTTGCGGGGGAAAAAAGGCGTGAAATATATTCAAAAGGACCGCTTCAACCGCGACATTGGACCCTATAAAGATGGAATATACGATACCCTTCCCACAGCGGGACACGATATTCAACTCACCATTGATGCCACCTTACAGAAATATGGGCAGGAATTAATGGTTCACAAACGCGGTGGAATCGTTGCCATTGAACCGGCTACTGGCGAAATCCTTGCGCTAATTACCGCCCCCAGTTATGATCCAGCCTTATTGGTCGGCAGGGATAGATCCAAAAACTTTACCAAATTATGGTACGACACGATTGCAAAACCATTGTACGACCGGGTACTAATGGGCGAATACCCGCCGGGATCCCCGTTCAAAACCCTTACCGGCCTTATCGGTCTGGAAGAAAATGCGATTGGCATCGATGAAATCGTAAGCTGTCATGGGGGATATCATTTTGGAAGAAGGGTGCTAAGATGCCACCACCGAGGCCCGGTAGCGATGATCAATGGGATTGCCAATTCCTGTAACACTTATTTTTGTGTGGTTTACAAAAGTATAATGGATAAATATCCGACCCCTCAAGAAGGCATAGATCATTGGAAGGCACATTTGGCCAGCTTTGGCCTTGGTGACTTTTTGGGATATGATTTACCTAGTGGACGACGGGGAAATATACCCTCCTCGTCATATTATAACAAGATCCACCATTATCCCGAACATCGTTGGTCCTCCCTTGCCACTATTTCAAATGCAATAGGTCAAGGAGAAGTTTTGTTGACTCCCATCCAGATGGCGAACTTTACTGCCATTATCGCCAATAGGGGCTATTATTATACGCCGCATATTATCAAAAACATCATTGGCCCCGATACCATTCCTAATAAGTTTAAAGTGAAACATAAAACCACTGTACGGCCCGAACATTTTGAACCAGTGGTAGAAGGCATGCATCAGGTTTATGAACGTGGCACTGCAGCCTCGATCCGGATTCCAGGAATAGAAATGTGCGGAAAGACAGGTACCGCCGAAAATTATACCCGGATCAATGGAAAACGCATGCAACTTACAGATCATTCCATATTCGTGGCCTTCGCTCCAAAAGATGACCCAAAGATTGCCATTGCGGTGTTTGTGGAAAATGGTTATTGGGGCTCACGTTGGGCCGGAAGGATTGCCGGGCTGATGATCGAAAAATACCTCAAGGGAGAGATTACGCGAAAGGATATGGAGAAATTCGTACTAGAGGGCAGTTTGGAAGCCGAATATGCCAAACCTTATAGCGGCCAACCGTTCAGTATAAATCGTTAATGACTAGGGAAAGGACATATTTACGCTTTGACTGGCTAATAATATTTCTTTATATCGCCCTAGTAGCCATGGGGTGGATTAATATTTATTCCGCATCCCTCAGCGATACAGCCAATGGATATTTCGATTTCAACCAGATCTACGGCAAACAGATGACATGGATTGGACTGAGCGTTCTTCTCATTATTTTTGTGCTTGCCATAGAAGCAAAATTTTACGAACGGTTTGCAAGCATTATTTACATAGTTTCCCTCCTTTCCTTATTGGGATTGTTTGTCTTCGGGAAAACAATTGCAGGCACCACCGCTTGGTACGACTTTGGCGGGTTCAGCCTCCAGCCAAGTGAATTTGTAAAGGCGACCACCGCCCTGGCCCTAGCCAAATTCGTAAGTGATATCCAAACAAATATGCACGAATTCAAATATCAAATGGGGGCATTTTTGATCCTCACAATTCCTTCCATTCTAATATTGCTGCAACCGGACCCAGGGAGCGTACTGGTATATCTCGCCTTTGTTTTCCCTCTTTATCGAGAGGGTCTCCATGGTTCATACCTTCTTTTGGGCCTCTTTGCCGCCGTGCTGTTTGTGGCTACGCTTGCTTTTGATCCATTCTGGGTCATATCGGGTCTATGGATAATTGCCGGATTTATATTTTTTAAGAATCGCAAAAGAAAACCAAACGTTCTCAAATATTTTTCTGTTCTTATAATGTGTTCTGCCTTTTCCCTATCGGTGGATTATATCTTTGACAATGTTTTTAAGCAGCACCACCGGGATCGTTTCAACATTGTATTGGGGAAGGAAGTTGATGCTCGGGGAATTGGATACAACACCCACCAAAGTGAGATTGCGATCAGCAATGGTGGCTGGCTCGGAAAGGGATGGACCCAGGGAACCCAGACAAAAGGCAATTTTGTTCCGGAACAGCATACCGACTATATTTTTAGCACCGTAGGGGAAGAATGGGGCTTTGTGGGAAGCATGATGGTTATTTTGTTGTTCATAGGCTTGATCACTCGAATTATCTATAAGGCGGAAAAGCAAAAAAGCCAATTTGGAAGGGTATATGGCTATGGTGTAGCCGCTATTCTTTTCCTCCACTTTTTTGTCAATATCGGAATGGTTTTAGGAATTTTCCCAACGGTGGGTATCCCCCTACCCTTTTTCAGCTATGGGGGCTCGGCACTCTGGGGTTTTACTATCCTACTCTTCATTTTTGTGAAATTGGATGCGGCCAATTACCACCATTCGTAAGATGCGCAGATTTTTCCCCCTACCCCCTCACGTCCATCGCATCCCTTAGTGCATTGCCCATTAGCATAAAGGCCGTTACCAAACTCATAATCGCCAA
>CAYXDM010000033.1:13546-17334 GCA_964463595.1 uncultured Aequorivita sp.
GCCACCTCTACCCACATGGTTAGTCCCACGGCAATAAATACCTGCCAGAATCCCTTCCCCAGTGCCAAGGTAATGGCTATTACCAAAAGCAAGGTTGGAATGGACCAGGTAACATTGATCAACCACATAATGGCAGCGTCCACCTTTCCACCGTAATATCCGGCCAAGGCTCCGAGGGAAATTCCAATAACCAAGGAAATGAAGACGGCTACAAATCCAATGGCGAGGGAGATTCTGATTCCAATCAACATTCTGCTCAACAGATCGCGTCCGTATTTGTCGGTACCCAACAAGAATTTTTTGGTTGAAATATATGTTGAAGGAATCTCCTGTGCGGTAGTCAACCCGGGAAAGAGTGAAAGCGGAATTTCCCTCTGTAACCCGTCATATCCCCCAGGGGTATATTCAGTGATTTCAATACTGTTGTTTTTTAAGGCATACCGGGAAATGGGAATTTCGGTATCTACATTTTCTTTTCCGAAGAAGAAAACGGAAAAAGCGTCCTGATCCTTTATTTCGGCAGGTATAGTTAACATCTCCACCTGAAACCCTGGATTCTTGGAATGTATGGAAAGATGCATTTGGTTCGCATTTCGCGAGTTATCCGGAGCCAGGGCATAAGCAAAAAGGGCCAATAAAATACAGAGTGATAAAAACCCAAAACTAAGAACGCCCCAAAAGTTTCTTTTGAACTTCTGGAGCGCCAAGGCTGTCAATGAAGTGGAGGTTTTCACATTTCAAATTTACTGAAACATAACCGAACAGGGAACGGAGAACCAAATTGAATCATGGGTATTTTAAGGAAACTTTATTTCAAAACAAAGGGCTCACATCCTATATCATCAATTGCCGCCCTTAATAATATATTGAAAAACCTAGCTCCCCATGAGTCTTGACGTTCTTAGTGATGTTTTACGGCTTTACATCCGCCACTTTATCAGGGTTGATATTGCTCATTTTTAGGTCTCCAAGCACATTCACGGCTTCTTCCACGTATATATCCTTTGCCAAATTTTTATGCCAACGCCTGCGTTTTTCAACGAGAGTGCTATCTTCAACCATAAGAGCGATCTCGTAAGGCAAGGATTCGAACTTTAGGTTATTGTTATATTTATCGATGGAATCAAATCGTTTGGTTTCCTTTTTTCTGATTTCGATTTCCTTACTGTACTCGTCAAAATTCAAATTGACTACCTTTTCATCCCGACGCATCTTTATCCACTTGGCATTGTCATCAATCAATTGCAATTGCTTGTTTTTGGCCATTCGAGCCTTGCTATTCTTGATGGTTTCCTCATAATCAAGATACCCCTTCCAAGGCGAGTATTTTGCAGGAGCAATCTTATCATAGGGCAGCGGATTGTCATAATCCTTTTCGCCAATGTCTATATAACTATAACGGTCTGGCATTACAACATCGCTTTTAACCCCTTCCAATTGAGTGGAACCACCATTTATCCGGTAGAATTTTTGGGAAGTGATTTTCAGGGCGCCCATATCGCCCATATCGTTATTGCGCAGCCACTGATTCAGGTCCACCACATTCTGGACAGTTCCCTTCCCATACGTTTGCTTACTCCCAATAACAATTGCCCGGTTATAATCCTGCATGGCGGCGGCCAGAATTTCGGATGCGGATGCAGAAAGCTCGTTGACCAAAATTACCAAAGGGCCGTCCCATACCACTTCCCCACCATCATTTTGCAAAACTTCTTTTTTGTTGGTAGAGGCTACCTGCACCACGGGACCCCGCTTTACAAAAAGACCTGTTATATCCACGGCCGTACGCAAGGATCCACCCCCATTGTTCCGAAGGTCCAATACAAGGCCTTCCATACCCATCTCCTTTAATCGAAGGATCTCCTTTTTTACATCTGAGGCAGCATTGCGCTCCTTGTAATCCTGCATATTAAAATAAAATTGCGGGAGATTTATAAGGCCGAATTTATGATCATCTTTCTCAATGATGGAGGATTTGGCGTAGGTCTCCTCCAACTCGACCACATCGCGGGTCAATACCTTATCGGAGATTGTTCCATCCACATTTTTTATCGTAAGGGTAACTGTGGTCCCCTTAGGGCCTTTAATGAGCTTTACCGCATCATCTATCCGCATGCCAACTATACTTACCGCCTCTTCTTCTTTGTCCTGTTTTACCTTAAGGATCACATCACCTACCTCTATTTTCTCACTTCTCCAGGCGGGGCCACCACTGATCACCTCGATAACGGTGATATAATCATTCTTCTTTTGAAGCCGGGCTCCGATCCCTTCCAGTTTTCCGGACATTTGAAGATCGAATCGATCTTTATCCGGCGGGGCAAAATAATTGCTGTGAGGATCAAATTCGGTGACAATGGTATTCAGGTATATGGCGAAATAATCCTTTCGTTCCAGATCCTGGGTGAAATCGAAATACTCATCGAGGGATTTTTTCGTAGTCTCCCTTGCCTGAACTTCCAGTTCGACGAGGGTTTTGGGAACAAAAGGCTCGGTAGATTTCGTTTCCTGGTTTTGCGGCAGCTCCACATCGAGGTCACTCTCGCCGTCTTCCGCATTCTTATCGGATTCACCCTCACCCTTATCACGATTGTTCTGTTCTTCCACCAGATCGTAATATGCGGAAAGGCTGTTGAACTTCAACTGCTTCTTCCACCGATCCTCCAACTCCTTGGCATCATTTGCATAAGCCAAATTATCATAATCAACATTCAGGGTTTCCTTTTTGGAAAAATCAAAAGGTCTCTCGAGAATACGGGGGTAGATTTTTCTGACCTCGTCCATCCGCTCCAGGAACCGACCATGTACCAAATTGAAAAAGGAAAGATCCTTTTCATTTATCTGATTGTCTATTTCCAATCTATACTGACTAAATTCCTCTATATCCGAGGCTAAAAAATAGCGTTTTAGGGGATCAAGACCTTTAATAAAATTATCATATACATCTGCCGAAAAAGCATCATCCACAGCCTTTGGGTCGTAATGCCCTTTATCGATTACGTAGGTAACGAGATCCAACAACAATTTATCCTTGTCTGGATCCTGGAATTCCTTCGTAGTAAAACTGCAGGAGGCCACAGCCACGAAAACAGCAAGAAACAACACCTTAAAATTCTTCTTTAAAATCCGCATACTTCTCTTATTCTTAAATTTTTGGGAACGCCTAAATTATACAAAAAACCGTGCCATAAAGATACAATGATAATAATCTTTTGTTAAACCATTTTCCTGAAAATTAGGTGGTCATTCTTAATCCCGAAAAGGGATTTTGAACAATATAATAAATGTATTTTAGCAGTAGTAATAAAACGCAAAAAACTTTGATGAAAAAGCGACCTCTTATTCTCGTAACCAATGACGACGGCATCAATGCCCCTGGCATAAGAACATTGATAGAAGTAATGAAGGAAATAGGCGATGTCTGCGTAGTTGCCCCTGATTCACCCCAAAGCGGCATGGGGCATGCCATTACGATCAATGATGCGGTATATTATAACCATATAAAAATGGGCAGTGATAGCTCCCACTCCGAATATAGTTGCAGCGGCACTCCCGTAGATTGTGTAAAATTGGCCGTAAATGAAGTATTGAAGCGAAAACCGGACCTTTGCGTAAGCGGTATCAATCACGGCAGCAATTCCTCCATAAATGTGATCTACAGCGGCACCATGAGCGCCGCCGTAGAAGCCGGCACTTTGGGGATCCCGGCTATCGGATTTTCTCTGTTGGACTTTTCCCTCGAGGCAGATTTCAATCCTTCCAAAAAAATCGTGAAAACAATTGCCCTG
>CAYXDM010000034.1:0-5014 GCA_964463595.1 uncultured Aequorivita sp.
CGTTTGCAACCCGAATGGTATCTGCATTCGAAGAAATAGAACCGCCTCCACTTCCCGAATTTGCCGAGCCACAACCATATATGGCCATTGATAGCCCCAAAATTATCAGAATGGTTTTCATGCAAAGGATATTTTGTCAAAGATAACAAAAGTAGCCGAAGTGGTCGTCCTTAACCTTGTAATACGACCCCGAAAAGCTGGGATCGGCCTCAATTCCCTTTAAAGAACTTAATAATCTGTTCGGCCAGCTCATTGCCGATCCTGTCTTGGGCTTCAACGGTACTGCCCCCAATATGTGGACTTAGCGATACTCCTTCGTTCATTAAAACCTGTACGGATGGCGCGGGTTCACCCTCAAATACGTCCAGTGCGGCAAAGGATACCTTCCCACTTTCAATGGCTTCCAAAAGGGCCACTTCATGGATGAGCCCTCCGCGGGAGGCGTTTATTATTCCCACCCCATCCTTCATTTTGCATATTTCGTCCTTTCCTATAAGATAGCCCGACTGTGCCGGGACGTGCAAAGAAATAAAATCGCAGTGTGCAAATATTTTCTCTACCGGTTCGGTTTTCAGTTCGAAGTCCACGGTCTGGCCGTCAAAAAAATGTAGTTGTACCTTTGTTTTGCCCGATTTCCGTGTGCCTATTAGTACCTTCATTCCACAACCCAACGCAATTTTGGCGACTTCGCGTCCAATTTTTCCAAAACCGATGATCCCCAAGGTTTTTCCACGCAGTTCTGTGCCCGCGCTGTATCTCTTTTTTAAATCCTTGAACCTTGAATCTCCTTCCAACGGCATATTTCGGTTGGAGTCGTGCAAGAAACGAACCCCACCAAACAAGTGCGCAAACACAAGTTCCGCAACCGAGATGGCTGAAGCTTGCGGGGTATTGATTACTTCTATGCCATTTTTTCTGGCATAATCCACATCAATATTATCCATACCCACACCACCACGGCCGATTATTTTTAAGGTGGGGCAGTTGTCGATGATATCACGCCCCACCTTGGTAGCACTTCGAACCAGCAGCACCTCTATTTGATGGTCATTAATGTATTTCTGAAGCTGTTCCTGTGCCACATGCACGTTCAAAACCTCTAACCCAGCCTCTTCCAAGGTGGCAATGCCACTTTTCGAAAGGTCGTCATTTGCCAATACTTTCGTCATTTTTTAATATATAATTTTCAATTTCTACTTTTTAAGCTCCGCGTTCCACTTCCTGCATCACCTCCACCAAAACCTGTACACTCTCGATCGGCAGGGCGTTGTACATGGAGGCACGATAGCCGCCAACGCTTCTGTGGCCATTGATACCACTGACGCCAGCGGACTTTAAATGCAAATCGAAAGTTTCCTTTAATCGGTCATTCTTGAGGTTAAATGTGGCGTTCATCTTTGATCGATCCTCCTTATTGGCCACATACCCTTGAAACAAGGGGTTTCTATCTATTTCGTTATAAAGTAAATCGGCTTTTTGGTTGTTTGTTTTTTCGATTTTAGCAATGCCACCTATTTCCTTTAGCCACTGTAAGGTCAACAAAGACACATAAACAGAAAAAACAGGAGGTGTATTGAACATGCTTTCCTTTTCAATTTGTATTTGATAGCTTAACATGGAAGGAATTGCGCGTTTCACCTTTCCCAAGATATCCTCTCTTACCACCACCAGAGTAGCTCCTGCGGGGCCCATGTTTTTTTGTGCGCCCGCGTAAATGAGACTGAATTTCGAGAAATCGAGTTGTCGTGAAAAGATATCACTGCTCATATCACAAATTATGGGTACATCGGTAGTGGGGAACTCCCGCATCTGTGTTCCATAGATTGTGTTGTTGCTGGTGCAATGAAAATAATCCACATCCTCGGGAACAGAATAATTTTTTGGTATAAAATTGAAGTTATCACTTTTTGAAGTTGCCACTACCATAACTTCCCCAAATAGTTTTGCTTCTTTGATCGCTTTGTCGCTCCACGTTCCCGTATTCAGATATGCGGCCTTCCTTTCCAGCAGATTATATGCGGTCATTATAAATTGAAGGCTGGCGCCCCCTTGGAGGAAAAGTGCTTTATACCCTTGATCCTGAAGGTTCAAATGCTCTAACGCCAAACTGCGCGCCGTTTCCATAACTTCGACAAAATCCTTGCTGCGGTGAGAGATTTCAAGCAGCGAAAGATTTAATCCATTAAAATTTAAAACAGCTTCCGATGCTTGTTTTAAAACGGATTGCGGCAGGATACAGGGGCCGGCGCTAAAGTTATGTTTTTTCATCTTGGAGGCATTTAGAATGTAAAGTTCAGCATTATGGCACTAAATATAAAGTTCCTTTCGGGAAATTTAAAAACAAATTAATTCCGACAAGCCAAAAGAACCATTAATCCAGCCCCAATAAAAATTCTAACGTATCCACGCCGTCCGCATAATCCCACAGTCTGGGTTGTTGTGTTTCCCCAAATGGAATTCCCCAAAACGATTCGCCTTGCGAAACGATGCACTGAATATGGTCCGACCGTTTCTCCAAAGAGGTTTTCACATCCTCCAGCGAAGTGTATTTTTCATAAAAAACCACGCCTATGGGAGTTGAGAACCCACTGTCTTCCTTTAGCAAAACAAATTCGTTGTCCAGAAGTGGAAGACTGTCCATCAAATATACCGCCTTATTGTAATCATAATTGTTTATGTATTTGTGATTATGGATGATTTCCTTCCAACGGTAAACCGCTTCGAAGAAATTCTTGAAATCATACCCTTCGGGCACATATAATTTTGAAACATTGCGGCACCCCAGACCGAAATATCTGAAAATATCATCTGCCAGGCCTTCGAGTTCCTCTTGTTTTTCCTTCCCGGTTAGGATGGCAACGGAGTTTCTGTTCCTTCGAATGATGTGTGGATATTTTCCGAAGTAATAATCAAAATATCGGGAAGTGTTGTCGCTACCAGTAGCAATCACCGCATCGAAATTTTCCAGTTTGCCTTCGGTGAATTCTATATATCGATTGAAATCAGGCTCTATCCCGATTAATTTTTCCGACAGGAAGGGCAGGAGGATTTTGTCTTTGGAGGAAAGTTTGGCCAGTACCTTATTTCCGGTAATCAAAACAGCAAGAAAATCGTGGAGGCCCACCAAAGGGATATTGCCTGCCATAACGATGGCAACGGTTTTTATTTTGCCGGGTTCTTGGGAAAAGTCATTGTCATTATATTTTGAAATCCATTCATCCAGGTTCTCACGCGTAAGGGCCTCGGCCCATTTTTGGAATGAGAATAGAATGTTTTCAGGAGTAAACCATCCGTTTTCTGAAGAGGCCCTTCTAAGAACAGTTTCCAATTCCTCCCTCTTTTCACCTCGACGCCAGCTTACACTGAGGTTGCCGAGGGTTTCACCCAGCTTTGCCAGGGCCTTGGTTCTTGTTTTTAAATCCATACTTATTTTTGGAGTTGCCCTTCATCTGGGTTAACTTTGCGCAAAGTTAGAAAAAGTATAAGCTATGGCAATTATTATAACAGATGAATGTATCAACTGTGGTGCTTGCGAACCGGAATGCCCGAACAATGCCATTTATGAAGGCGCGGATGATTGGCGTTATTCCGAAGGAACCGACCTAAGGGGAAGGGTTGTATTGCCCAATGGAAATGATGTGGATGCAGATGAGGTTCAGGAGCCGATCAGTGATGAAATATATTTTATTGTTCCGGATAAATGTACGGAGTGCATGGGCTTTCACGATGAGCCGCAATGCGCCGCGGTGTGCCCAGTGGATTGTTGCGTACCGGACGAGGACAATGTGGAAACCGAGGAAGAGTTGTTGGCCAAACAGGCCTTTATGCACAAGGAATAACTCTTATAAACCTTAATGATGCAAAACCGTTTCAAAATCTAATTTGGAACGGTTTTTTCATTGTCAAAAGCCATTACTGCTAACCTTCATTTTTTTTCCAGCAGCCGGTCCTTGGATAAACGAGCATGATTTCTACTATAAATCCTTCCTGAAGGTACTGCGTTCTTTGTGCTGTTGGGGGTTGTAGTCCTTCCAGAGCAATTGAACAGCGGTATTTTCCTTTAATTCCGGATTGGTTTCCACCGTCTGGATACCTTTGGAATTAAAGAGATGTTGCATTTCCTCAAAGATAATGGCCGTGACACCTTTTCCTTGGTATTCCGGGTCGATCCCGATAAGATAAAAAGCAGCGGTGTCATTTTTTCGTTGGGCGGACAGGATATAACTCCATCCAAAAGGCATTAATTTTCCGTTTGCCTTTTTTAACGCCTTGGAAAAGGAAGGCATAACGATGGAAAACGCAATAAGTTTCCCTCTCTCATCCTTAATACAGCAGATATAGTCCGGATGTATAAAGCTGAAATATTTGTTTTTGTAGTAATCGATTTGGTATTGTTGGATAGGCACAAAGGTTTGCAGGGTGTTGTATGTCTTGTTGAGCAACCCGAACATTTCATTTACGTAGGGAAGTATTTCCTTCTTGTTCTTAAAACGGATAACGGAAAGTTTATATCGCTCCCGGACAATCCTGGAAAACTTAGCTACTTTTTCAAAAACGGTTTCCGGAATTTTTAGACGGTATTCCACCCAGGTTGCCTGCTTTTCAAAACCGAGTTTCTGCAGATGTTCCATATAATATGGATAGTGGTACCAAGTAATCATGGTGTTCATTTCCTCAAAGCCCTGGGTCAGTATGCCTGCTTTTTCCATATTGCTGAAACCCATCGGTCCCTCAGCGTACTCCAGGTTGTGCTCCCGCCCTTTTTCATAGGCTTTCTCCAACAGTGCTCTGGTTACCTGAATGTCGTCTATCATGTCCAACCACCCGAACCGTACTTTTTTCTTTCCTTGTTCCCTTATTTCTAGATGGTTTATGATAACTGCAATCCGCCCGACGATTTCTTTTCCTTTATAGGCGAGATAATAAAACGCCTCCGCATTTTTAAAAACCGGGTTTTTTTTTGAGTTAAGGGTTTCCATTTCATCCTTAATGAGCGATGGAACCCAGTATTTAC
>CAYXDM010000034.1:5114-17289 GCA_964463595.1 uncultured Aequorivita sp.
TTTGAGTTAAGGGTTTCCATTTCATCCTTAATGAGCGATGGAACCCAGTATTTACTGTCCTTATAAAGATCGAAAGGAAAGCTGACGAACTTTTTGAGATCCTTATCGCCGCTAACTTCTTTTATTGTGATCATTTCCAAAATAGTATTAGTCCTTTTCCTGTGCTGCCCTGGCTCTTTCCTCAATTCTCGCCTTGCGTGCTTTTCTTCGTTCCATTCTTTCCTTTTTCCTTTGGGCCTCCCTTTGTTTTTTGGTCTGGTCCTTTTCCTCGCCTTCGGGCACGTCATCATAAATATATTCCTCCTGTTTGTGCATGTCAAAGCGATAGGCGGTTCCCAAACGGGCATAAAGTTTTGAGGGCGTATCCTTAAGGCTAACCGCCATAGACAGATCCACTTGCCAGTCTGAGTTGATCAGGGTGGCCGCCCCGCCCCTGATAATCTGATCGGCGTACCATTCATTTTTAAATCCCTGATTTTCGACAAAAAGGGAGAAGTATCGGTTTGTGGCATGGGTGAGTGTAACTATATATCCATAGGTTGGCAAATTTGTAGTGCCCCAGTCGGCTATAAGATTGGTGACAAACACCCAGCCGCCAACCCAGTTGTTCTGGGTGGTAACCATAAATTTAGGGCTGGTGGTGCTGCCCTGTTTTTGCGTTAGGGGATTGTCCGGAAAACCAACATTTATACCTATATAAACTGAAACCGCGGGAACGAGGTCTGCCCATTGCCACCTATTGTTTTTTCTCCAGCTATAAAGATTTGGCTTTTTGTGGTACATTTCTTTATATGGGTCGTAAAGCAAATGCTTGAAACCAATCGTATTACTTCTAAAGTTGGCTATTTTCCTTATGTTCCCACTATTATCGGTGATCTCAAAGGACTGGTATTCACCTATAATGCTGAATTCCAGTTGCTCCCTGAAAACCCCGTACCGGAGTGAATAATCTATTCCATAGCCCCTGGTATCTGTATTAAGGAGCGAGTGGCTTTCTTTTCCGTAACTAAAACCGGTTTCAAGCTGTAGCACATTTCTGCCCACGGCAAATGAACCTTGGGATGCCCCGGGTCTATTGGCGTTGATCAAATCGGTATATTGGGCAAAAACTTCTGGACAGGAAATCATGCATAGAAAAAGCAGCAAGCGCGAGGAAGTACTCATAGATCGTTGGGTTTCGCCCAAAGATATAGGATTTTACGATTAATTTAATAGAGAATATTGGTGTTTTTCAATTCCCAATCTTTATTTTTGGACAGAATTTGAATTTATATGATGACGTTTCTCAAAACGATCCTAATCGTACTTCTTGTATATTATGGACTTAAGCTTCTGATTAGGTTTGCCACCCCCTATATTCTGCGATATATCTCCAAAAAAGCAAGTCAGCAGTTTGAACAGTTCTTCGGAAATCCTTCCAATACGGATCATTCTGCACAAAAAGAAGGGAAGATCACATTGGACAACATTCCACCAAAACGTCGCTCCACCGGGAAAAAAGTGGGGGAGTATGTAGAATATGAGGAAGTGGATTAATTTCATTTCTTTTCCACGGCCCTTCTTCCGAAAAAGCACACTTTGATTTCCGATTTCCTTTAAATTCCCGCTTCCGAAGAAAAATTTTCGGAAAAACATATAGGCTATATAAGTATATTTGCGAACGAACTATAAGCTGCCGGACATACCTTTTTATGCCCATATTTTATTTTTTGGAAGGAATATCCCGTGGGCTTGAAGGGCAAGACGGTAAATATTTAAAATGGAATACTACTTGCAATAGTGATGGCAAGGGCGGGAGAATCCCGGATTTGAAGAAATTGTAAGGTAAAACAAATTTATTCTCCTGATTATTTGATTATATTGAAATAACTTATGAAGAATTTTATCCTGTCTTTGGCCTTTGTCCTCATAGCGGTGAGTTTGTTTGCGCAACAAACGCATACGGTAAAAGGAACGGTAATGAACGATGCCAATGACAATCTATTGGAAAACGTAAACATCGTAAACCTGAACCAGGTAATTGGGACCACCACCAATGAGAAAGGTGAATTTGCCATTGCCGCCAAGGTGAACGATACGCTGTTTTTCTCTTATTTGGGTTTTAAATCCCTCAGGGTACGCGTAACCAACGACTGGTTAAAATTTGGCGACATAAAAGTGAAAATGACGGAATTGGGAATTGCTCTCGAGGAAGTTGTGGTAAGACCTGTCCAATTGACGGGTTACGTAGAGATAGACGCAAAACTGATCCCGGTTTACGACAATTATAGATATAGGATTGCCGGCCTTAATACTGGATACGAAGGGGGCAGCAATCAACCCGGCGCTGTGGGAAAGGTGATAAGTTCCATATTTAACCCAGCCGATTTTCTTTACAACGTTTTTGGCAAACGTCCCCAACAAATGAGGAAGGTGCAAAAAATGAAGGAGGACGACGAGATCCGAAATTTGCTTCAGAGTAAATTTGACCGTGAGACCTTAATGGCAGTGCTACAACTTGAACGGGTGGATATAGATGAAATATTGAATAAATGCAACTATTCCAAAGACTTCATCCGTACGGCCAATGATCTCCAGATCTTGGATGCCATTGGCAATTGCTATGAGGAATATAAAATCCTGAATCGAAAAAAATAGACTTTTCTGGTTTTTCATCTCAGGAAGTCCACAACGGAAAGTAAGTTCCCGTAGGTTGTTTTTTTCATTTTTTCAATTTAATTACGAGTTTGAGCTAAAGAAGTTCACTTTTCATGTAAATTCACGGACTTAATTTTTTTGACTCCTTTAGCCAAATAAAACAACACTCCAATGAAAAACATTTCCATTTTCGCCTTACTACTTACCGTACAAGTGGGGCTGGCCCAAGTTCGATTTCAAAACACTCCAAAAGATGCCCCATTTCCCGAAAGGACTTTTGCCCAAACTATTGCCGCCGATATTCCGTATCAGGGTTATGACGAAACACAATCTTATTTTGGCCGGGGGGAATATGAGATTTTTTTAGATACCTATAACGGGGTTCTCAACAAACCCATTATAATTCTGGATGGTTTTGACCCTGGAAATTCCAGTGGAATCGGTGATATCTACGCCAGTTTGAGTTATGACGGCCTAAATTTCGCCGATATCCTTCGAGCTGAAGGCTTTGATATCGTCGTTCTCGACAATCCAGTTTATTCCACAGGAGGCAAATTGATCGATGGCGGCGGCGATTATATCCAAAGAAATGCAATGGTACTGATAGCTCTTATCCAGAAGCTGAACCAGGATAAGATAGGAGAGGAGGAACTGGTAGTTATAGGAACGAGCATGGGTGGTCTCGTTGCACAATACGCCTTGGGTTATATGGAAAATGATGGCCTCAATGCCCAGACGAGACTCTTTGTTTCCTTTGATGCCCCCCATAGAGGTGCAAATATTCCCATAAGCCTACAATATTTGATCAATTACATTGCTGAAGAAGTAGGAGATGCGTCGGCACAGGAAATTGTGGACCAGGTATTAAACTCTCCGGCTGCCAAGGAAATGCTGGTGGACCACTATAGTAGCCATCTGCTCGCAGGGTCGACCTACCAGCAGGATCCCGACAAATTATTGCCTTTTGGGGCGGTCGGTTTCAGGGATGAGTTTCAGGGTGAACTGGATGCCTTTGGGTTTCCGCAGAATGTGAGAAACGTAGTCCTGGCAAATGGAAATGCAACGGGAATGACAACTGGAAGCCCAGGGACTTCCATTGTTGATACCAATCTCTCGGTTGATAGTACCATTAGTCTGGACGTAGCACTAAATTTTGGTCCTGAGGCTGGCCAGACAAACAATGCTACGGATGTAACTACGAGGTTTTTGGGAATCCCGGTGGCGAATTACCTGGCACAAAATACGTCCTTGCCCACATCTGCGGGGGTGGACAGTGCTCCGGGTGGAACTGGTAGTATAGCGGATGCACTGGGTGATGGCGATGGCAATCCGGTATTGATCGATTTTATTAATGCTTTACAACAGGAGTTATACTCCTTTGTTCCCACGATGAGCTCCTTGGCCATAAATAATCCGGATTGGTTTGCACTCCCCAACCTGGGTGATTCCCCTTTTGATGCCTTTTCCATCTCAGATCAAAATGAACCGCACGTGACCATGAATGCGGCCAAGGTTCAATTTGCTCTTGATGAAATCCGCAGTGGAGTGGTCGGAATTTCAGAAAACCAAGAGGAAAAAGGTCTTCTGTTGATCCAGAATCCGGTAAGGAACACCATAAAAATCTCGATTTTAAAGGATGGTTCCTTGCGAGGTGTGACGACTGCCGTTTTTGATGTTACAGGAAAAAAGTTGATGGAACGAAAATGGGACCAGCCTGATCATCAAATTGAGTGGCCCCACAATTTGGACAGGGGAATATATTTGTTGAATTTGGACAACGGAACTTCGGCGCAAACCATCAAAATGGTTGTAGAATAATAGTTGCCTGAACCAATTATGCTGCAAACGTTAGTCCATTATAGTCTCCATTTTGCCTTTCCTGGACTGCTGGCATATATTTTTTTTCGCAAATATTGGATCAGGGCTTGGCTCCTCATGCTTGCAACCATGCTTATTGATCTGGACCATCTTCTTGCCACACCCATCTTCGATCCGCACAGATGCAGTATCAATTTTCATCCTTTGCATACCTATTGGGCATTTGGAACCTATGTATTGCTGCTGTTTTTTAGGAAAACCAGAATTGTGGGCTTAGGTTTGGTGCTACATCTACTAACAGATTACCAAGATTGCCTGTGGCCATGATTATAAATGAAGACGGCTCAAGGGCGAAATGATGGCTTTTGATGGGCGGCAATTACCGATTCGGGGAAAATAAGAACAGATATTGTTTTTTATATAAAGCAGTTTCTAAAAGAAAAGAAAGACAGGATTTCAAAACTTTCTGGAGGCGAACAGGAAGGTTTGGGAAATTGGGTTACAAGGTCCTCCGTGCTGTTCGTGTCTCCCTTCTACTTTGCTTCGGTCTTCCTTTGACCATAATCTGCAATCTTGCTTTAACTTTAAGAAGATATCCAGTATATTTAGCCCTTCAAAATTTCACTGATCCATCAGTGTCTCCTGAAATCATTTTTAACACAAACTCTTTTTTAATGAAAAAATTTATTATTTGTTTAATTGTTGCCGTATTCGCCATTCCTGTCCATGCGAATGAAGGCATGTGGTTCTTGATGCATATAAAACGACTGAATTATGTGGATATGCAAAAAATGGGATTGCAACTTACGCCTGAAGAAATTTATAGCGTAAATCAGGCCAGCCTTAAAGATGCCATAGTGCAATTTGGTGGGGGATGTACGGCCGAGATCATTTCAGATCAGGGCCTGGTATTGACAAACCATCATTGTGGTTATGGCCAGATCGCGGAGTTGTCAACTGCCGAAAACGACTATTTAACCAATGGGTTTTGGGCAAAGAACCATAAGGAAGAACTAAAACCTAAGAACCTTTCCGTCCGTTTTTTCGTACGTATGGATGACGTTTCGAAACGTATCTTGTCCCGTGTAAACGATACTATGACAGAGGCCGAACGCGAGGTCGCCATCAATCAGGAAATCGCCAAAATAGAAATGGAGAACAATGGGGACGGCAAATACACCGTTTCCGTGAAGTCGTTTTACAACGGCAATGAATTCTACTACTTCGTTTATCAGGATTATACCGATGTGCGGTTGGTAGGGACCCCGCCAAAGAGTATCGGAAAATTCGGTGGCGATACTGATAACTGGGAGTGGCCAAGACATACGGGCGACTTTGCCCTTTTCAGGGTTTATGGCGATAAGGACGGCAATCCGGCTGAATATTCAGAGGATAACGTTCCCTTGAAACCTAAATACCATCTTACCACAAGTCTGAAAGGTTTTCAAGATAACGACTTTGCGATGATCTTGGGCTATCCGGGGCGCACCAACCGCTGGATGCCCGGTGGGGGAATTGACCAAAACGTGAACTATGCCTATCCAGCCTGGGTAGAGGCTTCGCGAACCGCTATGGATGTGATGGAAAGATATATGAAACAGGACCAACAGGTAAACCTCGATTACGCCTCGAGCTATGCGAGTATTGCCAATTATTGGAAAAACCGCCAGGGAATGATCGATGCCCTAAAACAGCACGAAACTGCGCAATCCAAATATAAGGACGAGGAAAGTTTCCAAAAGTGGGCTTCCCAAAAAGGCAATGAGAAGTTTGCCAATGTTATGCCCATTATCAATGATTATTATAAAAAGACGAGTGAAATAAGCCGACATGATAATTATTTGCGCCTATTGCTCCGCACCCGTTCCGCTGTCCTGCCTTATCGATTGGGCAAGGCATTTGAATATTATGGGGAACAAAACGAGGCCAAAAAGGCCGAACTTCGCCCGAGGTTGGAAGAGGAAATAAATAATATGTACAGCGGACTTTATCTTCCCCTGGAGCGGGATATGCTTGCCACCCAATTGAAATTGTATGTTGAGAAATCAAAAAATCCCGCCCCACTTGTCGCCGAGCTTGCCGATAAAAATGGCAACACTGTAAAGGGATGGCAGGAATATCTGGAAACTGCCTTCAATTCCAGTATTTTTGCCTCCAAGGAAAAGTTCAATGCATTTTTTGCCAATCCGGATTCCGACGTTTTGAACCGGGATCCACTTTATCAGCTTTCGGTAGATCTTCTTGACAGATACCGGTTTAAATCTGAAGAGGAAAAACAATGGGGCCAGGATTTTCAACGTGCATACAGATTGATGGTTGAGGGAATGCGGATTCAAAATCCCAACACCAAATATTATCCCGATGCAAATAGTACCTTGAGACTAACCTATGGTAAAGTAAATTCCCTCCCCGCCGATGAGCGCAATGATGCAAAGGAAAACTATTACACAACATTAAAAGGAACAGTTGCAAAATACCAGCCTGGCGACCATGAGTTTGATATGCCCAAAAAGCTTTTGGAACTGTATGAGAAAAAGGATTTCGGCCAGTATGCTGATAAGGATGGACATTTACCTGTAAATTTCCTGACCGACAACGATATCACCGGAGGCAATTCCGGTTCCCCTGTCCTGAACGGAAACGGGGAACTGATAGGAATAGCCTTTGACGGGAACATTGAAGCCATGGCGGGCGATGTTATTTTTGACGATGAGTTACAGCGATGCATCAACGTCGATATCCGATATGTACTGTTTTTAATAGATAAATTGGCCGGCGCCGGTCATATTATCGATGAATTGACCTTGGTGAAATAAGCCAATATTTTCAGGCCATTTAATCCGGCAAAACCCACTTTTCAAATGATTGATTAGTGGGTTTTTTTATGTGTAGCCCTGAAGGAGACAAGAAGGGTTGGGTCGGAACCGAAATATGTAAGTGAATAAAACTCTGTGCCTCTGCGGTAATATTTTCGGCAACGAGTCTTGAAGACCCATACAAATGGGAAATAATTAAAGACATTGTATTTCAAAATATAGGAACCGATAAACTCTTAGGCTGTCCATTTAATTGCCCCTAATTCTTAAGAATTCCCCAGTGGACCTGTGCGTGGAGTTTAAGTTTTTTTTGACCATGCATCTTTTACCCTTCGTCCTTTTGTCCTAAAAAACAAGCTTCTTTTTGAACAAACCAATACCTTTACCCAAAAAATCCAGAAGAAGAAAAATGGCTGAAGGACCCGCAAGAAAGATGCGCCGGGATTATATCCTGATTGCATTGATGCTCACCATGAGCCTCGCCGCCATGGACGGAACCATCGTGGCAACGGCCATTCCCCAAATTGTCGGGGACCTCGGTGGTTTTTCTTTGTTCAGTTGGTTGTTTTCTATCTATTTGCTTTTGCAGACCATCACCATTCCCGTTTATGGGAAATTGGCCGATATTTACGGTCGAAAACCGATTTTGATATTTGGAATCGTTGTTTTCGTAATTGGATCGGCCACTTGTGCTGCCGCATGGAATATGTATTCCCTGATTGCCTTTCGTGGAGTCCAGGCCATTGGGGCCGGGGCGATAATGGCCACTGTGAACACTATTGCCGGTGATATTTATACAATCAGGGAACGGGCAAAAATCCAAGGCTGGCTCTCCAGCGTGTGGGGGATTTCCGCAATTCTCGGACCCGCAATTGGCGGAGCCCTGGCCGATTATGCCTCGTGGCGATGGATATTTTTGATAAATATTCCATTGGGCGCAGGGTCTATAGCCCTGATCGCCTATTTTCTTCACGAGGAAAAATTGGCCAAACGCCATAAAATAGACTGGGCCGGAGCTATGGCCATGCTCGTTACCGGAAGCATTGTAATGTTCGGGGTTCTTCAGGGAGGGCAGTCATGGCCGTGGTTTTCGATTCAGACTTTAACGATTGTCCTATTCGCAGTTGCGATGGTCTATATTACTATCCTGATCGAACGCCGTGCGGAAGAGCCCATTCTCCCAAGTTGGGTATGGAAAAAGCGTGTTATTTTGGGATCGAATTTGGCCACCATGGGCATGGGAATTGCAACTATGGGCCCCAGTATGTTCCTGCCCGTTTTTGCACAGTCCGTTACTGGCGTTGGGGCGATGGCCGCGGGTTTTATTTTGGCGAGCATGAGCATTACCTGGCCGCTTTCCTCGGCTATGTCCGGAAAACTTTATCTTCGGATCGGCTTCCGCAACACGGCCCTTGTCGGTATTATCATTGTGATAATTGGCGCGTCCAGCTTTTTGCTTTTGCCTTTTCCCGGGCCAGTATGGGTTTTGGTAGCGGTACAAATGACCCTGGGCGCGGGATTCGGATTGATAACCACCCCTTTGTTGGTCGGGATCCAATCTACTGTTGAGTGGGGACAACGGGGCGTGGTAACGGGCACCAGCATGTTCTCCCGCTATTTTGGACAAAGCATTGGGGCAGCGGTTTTTGCAGCAATCTTTAACTCGGTGATTTCAAATAAAATCCATAATGCCCCGCCCCAGCTTCAACCGGGATTGCCAGGGGTAAACAAAGTGGTAGAAGTGCTGCAATCGCATTCCTCGGTTTCTGAGGTGAGCCTGTATTTGCGCCAGGCTTTTTTTGATGCCACCCAAAGTGTCTACGGGGGAATGGTCCTCGCGGCCTTGGTAACCCTTACAATTTTATTGCTTACCCCGGCCCGGTTTCCAAGTATAAAGGAAAGACGATGATAACAGTTTTCATTTTTAAGACAGTTAATTTAATATTCAGAAGTTTTTTCTGTACCCGATCCCAACCGAAGGTGCCTTATAAACGCTTAGCAACCAGGTGCTCATTTTAAGACGATAGAGCTGCCCATTTGGATAAAATCAAATTTGGGGATCCCTGAAAAGTTCCGTAATCACGAAAATTTATGCGGAGCTCACCAATTTTTTGAATTCGGAACAACCTGCCCGTATTTATTTAATAGACTCTTCCGTAATAACCGCAGCACCGCTAAAGAATGCTTCCAGTTCCTTCATGGTTTCGGAAGATGTGATCAAGTCTTTTACGATCATTCCTTTTTCCAGGGCCACGATCCGGTTGGAAACCTCAACGGTGTGTTGTAGGTCGTGGCTCGATACCAGAATGGTAATTTCGGGGTTTTCGGCGAGTTTTATCAAAATACGTTTTAAACGGATTTGCGTGGTGGGATCAAGATTGGCAAAGGGCTCATCGAGGATGATGACTTCCGGATTTCCGATCAGGGCGCCCACAATGCCCACTTTCTTTGAGTTGCCTTTGGAAAGATCGCGAAGGTACTTGCGTTTGTTGAGGATTTCGTCGTTAAAGAAATCGGAAAAATCCTTTAGGAATCCGTCCACATCGGCCTTATTCCAGCCCCGCAGTTCGCCAATAAAGTAGAAATATTCCTCGGGCGTGAGGTATCCGATTAAAAATGTTTCATCGATAAATGCGGAAGTAAAGGGTTTCCAACCTTCACTTTTGCTGATTTCAATCCCATTGCTGAAAATACTGCCAGTCGTTGGTTGGATAAGGTCCAATAACAGACTGAAAAAGGTGGTCTTCCCGGCACCATTGTTGCCTACCAATCCGAAGCTCTGACCCTTTGGGATTTCAAGTTCAGGGATATTCAGGACAGTGGTTTGCCCGTAGGTTTTTGTTATGTTTTCTACTCTTATCATTTGTTATAATATTTTGAAAATTCTACTTTAATGGTTGGGCTGTAAAACTTTATCAATTTTTCTGGTTAAAGGCCTCTATGGCCTTATACTTCTGGGTTTTATATAGATTTTCAATGATGGTAAACACCTTTTTCTTAAAAGCGAAGCCCAATATTCCCGCCACCGCCACAAAGATATAGCCCATTTCCGGTCCAACGGTATAGTGCCCAAGGGCGTAAATTCCCATCGGAAGAAGTAGTTTGGGCGTCATTAGCAACATACTCTTTACGTTGAAAGCCTGCTTATCGCCAAATACGTTTTTGTTCTGAGTCAAATCGATCGGGGTTTTTATATAGGCTCCTGCCCATAACACCACGTGGGAATTTACCCCGAGGTTGTATATGCCCCCTACCACAACTGCGAGATAGACTTCCCACCCAAAATAAAGATAAAAGGAACTTAGGACAGTGGAGGTTACCGTAGCCACGACCATCAGCCACCATTTGGAGTTTAGGTAGTCTATGTATTTTATGTTTTGGCTCATCATCAGCGGATAATAGGAACTGTCCCAACTTGGCACAAACTGTCCGAAAGTAAAGAGGAAACCACCGGTAACAAACAGGCCTGCAAAGATGCGCCAGACCGGCCCATCGTATGCCTCTATGGATCCAGTAAAAAAGAGCAGTCCGTAAAAAATAAAAAGGACACTGACGAGCAAGGTCGTCTTGGAACGCTTGTTCCTTCGGAGAAGCCGGATGTCGTTTTTCAGGAAAGTGCCCATCAACCCAAACCGATCCAACCAGGTAAGCTGTTCGGTATTGGCCTCTTTCTGCTTGACCGATAGTCCCGAGTCCAGGTACAGGTTTCCATAAAAAAAGATGTAAGTGCCATAAGCAACAACGGCACACATTAGCAATGGGATTAGGGCGAAAATAGGTTGTTCATAAAGCTTGGAAAATAAAGGCCAGGTGTATGGGGTAGGGTCGAATATTCCATAATAGTGAAGTACCCCGGTAATAATTAACGCGCCAGCTACCGTAAACAATAGGTAATTTTTGTTGTTTATCAGGATATTTAAAAAGTTGTTGAAGAAAATGAGCATCAACGCCCCAAAGAACCAGGCCATTACCCCAAGGGCATCAAAGCCTTTGTACACTAGTACCACCGAAAACGGCACAAGGAAAAACAAATGCACCAAATTAAAGAAGGACAGCAACGTTTTCCCCAAGGCAAATTTCACGATCGTACTTTTGGGGATGGGGAGTGTGAGCATTTGCCTAATGTTCATCACCGGCATTTTTTGCAACACAAACCGAACTATTAAATCTAAAAGGATGTAATAGATGAAAAACCGGTTGATGGTCTGAAAGGGTTCCAGGCCCATTTCTTCAATGATGAAATAGCTGCCCACGCCCACCATTAAAAAGACGCCTATAAAATAAAGCGCTCCCAGTGCCATAAAAATTTTAAGGACTATATTGGCTTTGAACGACGCGGAACGCGTGAAGGATTTCCACTCCAGGGATAGTATTTTTTTAATCATTTTGAAAATGTTTTCACAACATTAGTAGAATATTGGAGGGGATTGTTACAACGGTTCAAGGTCCAATCCATAGCCTTTGGTTCCTGGTTCTCGATTCCTGGATTTGCTTTGTAAATTCTCCAATTAACAATTCAGAACCCATTCCCCATAACTCATTATATTGTCTATTCTGGCGTATTTCCTATCTTTGGGAAAGGCCCAAGAACCCAGCAAGATGGAATTTAGCTGGATTTGGAATTCCCAAACATCAAATCAAGTAAGAATCTTAATCAAAAACAATATATTATGAGAGAAAAATTAAAGAGACTTAAGGCAATCCACAAGGAAAATTGTGTTACAATTATCATGACCACCCACCGGACCAAACCTGATTATTTGAAGGACAGCCTACAACTAAAAAACCTTATCAAGGATGCCGAAACCCGGTTACTGGCAGAATTGGATAAAAAACAGGCAGATAACCTCGTGGAAAGGCTAAAATCTTTGGCCGAGAGCATTGATCATAGCCGGAATATTGAG
>CAYXDM010000035.1:0-15983 GCA_964463595.1 uncultured Aequorivita sp.
TCCCCCGTTCTCAAAATCTATTTCTGCTTTTGTGTCGGCCCCTGCCCCTTCTATACTCAAGACTTTACCTCTTCCAAATCGGGCATGGTTCACAAGGGCTCCGACGGAAAGATTTAACTCGGAGGGATTAAAGCTTTTTTCGGCTTTACTGTTTGCTGGCCTTAGCTTTCTCAATTTTCGGAGTTGTTCCTCCGTGGGTCCTTTTGGTGGGCTCCCGGCCACTGGTTTTTTAAGGCGAAGCTTGCTGTGGTCTATGTCGTCAAAAATATCGGCATCGAGCAAGGGTTTATACCTGTTTTCATTGATTGGGGTCAGGTATTCCAAAAAACTGTCATCTATCTCCCCGATAAAACGGCTTGGTTCCGCATCGATCAATTTTCCCCAACGGTAGCGGGATTGGGTGTAGGTGAGATAGGCTTGTTTTTCAGCCCGGGTGAGGGCCACATAAAACAATCTCCGCTCCTCTTCCAATTCGCTCCTGGTGTTCATGCTCATTCCACTGGGGAAAAGATCTTCCTCCATTCCCACGATATAAACAATGGGAAATTCAAGTCCCTTGGCCAAGTGCACGGTCATCAGCGCTACCCGATCGGCATCGCCCTTGTCGTTATCCATATCGGTGGCCAAGGCAACATCCTCCATAAATTCTGCAAGAGAACCGGTTGCCCCCGAAATTTCCTTTTGTTCTTCCACAAAGTCGCGCATCCCGTTCAACAACTCCTCGATGTTTTCGATTCGGGCAATTCCTTCCGGAGTACCATCCTTTTTGAGTTCCTGGTATAGGCCCGTTTTTTTTGTTATGTGTTCGGCAATCTGGAAGGCATCGTAATTTTGATTGACAACCTGAAAACTTTCTACCATGGTTGTAAAGTTCAACAGCTTGTTCCTGGTTGCGGAATTAATTTTTAGGACAACCTTATCTATATGCTTCATGATCTCAAAGATCGATCTGTTGTAATGGTTGGCCGCCACCACCAACCGCTCCATTGTGGTCTCACCGATTCCCCTGGCGGGATAATTGATAACTCGGCGGAGCGCTTCCTCATCCTTGGGATTTAAGACCAACCTTAGATATGCCAGAACGTCCTTTATTTCCTTCCGCTGATAAAAGCTAACACCTCCGTAGATACGATAAGGAATATCCCTTTTCCGAAGGGCGTCCTCCATGGCCCTGCTTTGTGCATTGGTTCTATATAAAATTGCGAAATCGCCATTTCCCAATTGGTGGTTCATCTTGTTTTCAAAAATGGAGCTCGCAACATACCTGCCCTCATCGCCATCGGTCATGGTGCGATTGATAATAATTTTATTGCCCTCATCGTTGGCCGTCCAGACCACCTTGTCCAACCGGGTCTTGTTTTTTTCAATAATGCTGTTGGCGGCATTTACGATGTTTTTTGTTGAGCGGTAATTCTGTTCCAGCCTATATACCTTTACATCGTCATAATCCTTCTGGAAATTCAATATATTATTGATGTTGGCCCCTCTAAAGGCATAGATACTTTGTGCATCATCCCCCACCACACATATATTCTGGAATTTGTCCGAGAGGGCACGAACGATTAAATATTGGCTGTGATTGGTGTCCTGGTACTCATCCACCAAAATATAACGGAATCTGTTTTGGTATTTTGCCAGCACCTCCGGAAATTTCGTCAACAGTTCGTTTGTCTTTAACAAAAGATCATCAAAATCCATGGCCCCTGCCTTAAAGCATTTATCGACATAGGCTTTATAAATATCACCTAGGCGGGGCATTTTGGCCATGGCATCGGCTTCCATTAATTCCGGATTCTTGAAATATGCCTTTACCGTTATCAAACTATTTTTATAGGAAGAGATCCGGGAATAGACCTGTTTGTATTTATAAACGTCCTTGTCCAGATGCATTTCTTTAATAACCGCACGGATTACACTATGTGAATCCTGAGTGTCGTAAATAGTGAAATTGGAAGGATATCCCAATTTATCAGCTTCAAACCGAAGTATCTTTGCAAAAATACTGTGGAATGTGCCCATCCAAAGATTTTTGGCTTCACTGGAGCCAACGATCTTTGAAATCCGGTTCTTCATTTCACGGGCTGCCTTGTTGGTAAAGGTGAGCGCCAGTATATTGAAGGGATCAACGCCCTGTGCCATCAAGTGTGCAATTCTATAGGTGAGCACCCTTGTTTTTCCGGATCCGGCACCGGCAATTACGATCATGGCACCATCTTTTTGCAGTACCGGTGCAAGCTGGGCCTCGTTGAGTTGTTCTAAATATGTTTCCAAACCATCCATTTTCTTCAAGGTGTGAAAATAGCCATTATAGGACTTTTTAATAAGAATATAAGTGGGAAATTATAAACAAGATTTCCTAAAGAACCAATGGCCAGAAATCTAAATGCCAAAAATAAAAGGAACTCCCATTTTGGATAAATAGGACATCAACAATTAATCGGTCCTTTCCCGAACACCGATGAAAATTGAAAAGGAAATCAAAGCACTTTAAGATGTCACAGTTTCTCCTTGAGATACATTCCCGTAAGGGATTTTTTGGACCTGGCCACTTCTTCCGGGGTGCCTTCCACCACTAAATTTCCGCCATTCTCTCCTCCTTCCGGCCCGAGATCTATGACGTAATCAGCACATTTTATCAGATCCAAATTGTGCTCCACAACTATCAACGTATGACCGTGATGAAGAAGAGCATAAAAAGAAGCAAGAAGTTTATTGATGTCGTGAAAATGTAGTCCGGTTGTGGGTTCATCAAAAATAAAGAGAGTTTTTTCCTTTGAGGTTCCCTTAACCAAAAACGAGGCCAATTTAATTCGCTGGGCCTCTCCGCCAGACAGGGTTGAGGAACTCTGGCCCAATTGCACATAACCCAAACCCACATCCTGTAGGGGCTGCAGTTTTGCCGCTATTTTATCCTGTTTATGTTCATTAAAAAACGCAACGGCGTCATCCACCGTCATAGTCAATATATCGTCAATGTTTTTGTCTTGAAAGGTGACCTCGAGAATTTCCTTTTTAAACCGTTTTCCATTACAGACATCGCACACCAAATGAACATCTGCCATAAACTGCATTTCAATGGTTACCTCCCCATCGCCCTTACAGGTCTCACAACGTCCGCCATCTACATTAAAACTGAAATGCTTCGGTTTATAGCCGCGTATATCCGAAAGCTTTTGGAGGGCGAACAGATTTCTAATATCGTCGTAAGCCTTAATATAGGTCACGGGATTGCTCCTACTGGACCGGCCAATGGGATTTTGGTCTATAAACTCAATACTTTTAATCTTTTTGAAATCCCCACTTATTTCAGAAAACTGACCTGGCTTTTCACCATAGCCACCGATTTCCCTGAGAAGGGCCGGGAAAAGGATTTTTCGCACCAAAGTACTCTTCCCGCTTCCCGAAACACCGGTTACTGCCGTAAAGGCATTCAGGGGAAAGGAAACATCGATGTTTTTCAGGTTATTCTGCCGTGCTCCCAGTATGGAGATTTTATCCCCATCAATCGGGCGTCTCTTGGGTATTTCAATTTCCAATGCTCCATTCAGGTACTGGGCAGTAAGCGAACTGGAATTCAAAATCCCGGCGAAAGAACCTTGGGCCACCACTTCCCCCCCAAAACTTCCCGCTTCTGGGCCAATGTCTATGATCTCATCTGCGGCCTTCATTATATCCTCGTCGTGCTCCACGACAATGACCGTATTTCCCAGATCCCGAAGGGATTTCAAAACACCGATAAGCCGTTCCGTGTCCTTTGGATGGAGTCCAATACTCGGTTCATCCAAAATGTACATGGATCCCACCAAACTACTCCCCAAGGAGGTGGCCAGGTTTATCCGCTGCGATTCGCCTCCGGAGAGCGTATTGGATTTTCGGTTGAGCGTTAAATATCCCAGACCTACATCCCTTAAAAATCCAATCCTGTTATTGATCTCCACCAACAGGCGTTTTGCGACCTTCGCATCATATTCCGAAAGTTTAAGATTCTCAAAGAATCCAGCCAGCCTATCCAGTGGGAGCTCTACCAATTCCTGGATTGTCGCCCCATTAACCTTTACGTATCCCGCTTCGGGGCGGAGCCGCTTTCCCTTGCAGACATTGCATTTGGTTTTTCCGCGATATCTGGAAAGCATGACCCGGTTTTGGATCTTATAGCTTTTCGATTCCAAAAAGGAAAAAAAGGAATTTAGTCCTTCAAAATATCTATTGCCTTCCCACACCAATTGTTTTTGCTGTTCGCTCAGCTGAAACCAAGGCTTGTGGATTGGAAAATCAAATTTATAAGCATTGTTGACCAATTGGTCTCTGTACCATCCCATGCTCTCCCCTCTCCAGGGAAAAATGGCATTTTCAAAAATCGATAATGCCGTGTTGGGAATCACCAAATCCTCATCAATTCCTATCACATCGCCATATCCCTCGCACACGGGGCAGGCTCCATAGGGATTGTTGAAATTGAACAGATGGACATTGGGTTCCAAAAAAACCATGCCGTCTGCCTCGAAACGATTGTTGAAGCCAACTAGATTATTGGAAGAGAGCTGTTCTATGTACAATTCGCCCTTTCCCTCAAAGAAAGCAATTTCAATCGCATCGGCGAGTCTGTGGTAGAAATCCTCATCATTTCTGGTGATTATCCTATCGATGACCAATTCAATTTGGGAAGGAATTGATCCATTTTTGAGCTCATCTATCCTTATCACTTCTCCTTCAGCCTTGATTCTGGAATACCCTTGTTGGGCGAGAATTTTGATCTTGTTCTCCATGGTCCTTCCTTCTTCCAAATGGACCGGGGCCAACAGCAGTAATTTTTCGCCTTCTGAAAAATCCCTTATGTAGTTTATAACATCTGTGGTTGTGTCCTTTTTTACCTCCCTGCCAGACACCGGGGATATGGTCTTGCCAATCCTTGTGTACATCAGTTTGAGGTAATCATAAATTTCCGTGGAAGTTCCAACAGTGGAACGCGGGTTGGTGGCGTTTACTTTTTGTTCAATCGCAATGGCTGGAGAAATCCCCTTGATGGAATCGACCTTGGGCTTATCCAACCGGCCCAAAAATTGACGCGCGTAACTGGACAGACTTTCCACATAGCGCCTTTGTCCTTCGGCATAAAGGGTATCGAAGGCAAGACTGGATTTTCCGCTCCCGGAAAGACCGGTAATTACTACCAGTTTGTTACGGGGAATGGCAACCGAAATGTTTTTTAAGTTGTGGAGTTTAGCACCTTGGATGAGGATGTTTTTTTTGATGTCAATGGTATCGAATTCCAATCTTTATATCTTGTTTAATTTTTTTTTCAAAGATACCACATCAACTTTAAGATGTTACCTAACGCCCTCTTAAATAATTATGGACAAAATTTAACTTTATTTTTGCTTATGTGGATTCTTTCTTGTTATATTTACCGCTCTCAAACAACAATAAAAAATTTATTGCCTATAGCATATCATTACTCTTAAACAAATAAACATATAACCAAGCAACAATATTGAGTTGTTTATTTCTTAAAGATGCCTGATATGAAGCAAAGCACAAGCTCTGATGCGTTTTTGGTAAACGCCTATATGAATGGTAATGAATCTGCACTTTGTGAGCTTATTGAGCGCCACAAGCAAAGGATCTACAGTTTTATTTATTCCAAAGTATTTGACAGGGACGTATCCGAGGATATTTTTCAGGATACCTTTATCAAAGTAATCAAAACGTTGAAAAAAGGCGCCTATAACGAGGAAGGGAAATTCCTGCCATGGGTGATGCGGATTGCCCATAATTTGGTTATAGACCATTTTCGGAGAAACAACCGTATGCCCAAATTTGAGAACAATAACGACTTCAACATTTTCTCCGTTTTAAGTGATAATGCCCTTAACATTGAAAAACAAATAATAAAAGGCCAGGTGGAAGACGATGTGCGTCGGTTGATCCAAGAATTGCCCGAGGACCAAAAAGAGGTTCTGATTATGCGGATGTATAAGGACATGAGCTTCAAGGAAATCAGTGAGCGAACAGGGGTTAGCATCAATACGGCCCTGGGGAGAATGCGGTACGCGCTGATCAATTTGCGAAAAGTAATTGATAAACACAATATTATATTAACCAATTGATGCAATAAAGTATTTTTTATAACGTTCTTTCAGAGTATTAACTTTAAATCGATACTCTATGCAAAAAATTTACCCTGATACCCCACGTGTGGACGGCGTGAATAAAAAACTTGTTCCAAAGGAAGAAACCATTCGATTTCTTCTGGATTATTCGATGGCTTTAAGTGTTATAGATTACCAAAATAAGAAGTTTGAAGCGCTTCTTAACTAAACTTTGGAAAAACCCTGGGATTAGCTTTTCAGGGTTTTTTATTTGAAGAGAAAATAAAAGACTACGTAAAAACGAATATATTTTCTGTAAAGGTTCGGCACACTATTTGAATATCCATTAACCATTAAACATTAGTTTTTGGTTGGTTAGTTTAAAGTCCGCTGGGGATATGCCCAGCGGACTTTTTTGATTTTGCCCCTATAATCAAGGGATTGCAGCCACTCCACAGAACTTGGCACGGTCGTTGTTTCTTACCTAAGGAATCTCAAAAATCCATAATTATGAAAAATCTATTGATTATCCTCAGTATGCTCACAGTGGGGTCTGCGGTTGCCGCCCCTCTGGAGAGTGAAAATAATTTCAGAAGAGGTTACGACGGCAATGCCTATATCTTCATAGAGGGCGATGTGGAATTTTCAGTATTCCCGGACGGTCAATTCGATTTTATATATGTGGGCCCACAAAGAGGAACGCAGATTACCATAAGTTCACCGAATACAAATATAAGTTTCAATTCGGGCTATAACTATGATGCGTATGTCCAGTACGATGATTATGGGGCAGTTATCCAAATTGAGAATGTTCCTATTTATTACGACGAATACGGGCGCATAGTTAGAGCTGGAAATGTGGATATCAGATATAATGATAGAAGGATTGTCCGTATCGGCGGCATGCACGTGATTTATAACCACCACGGTTATTTTTCCCATTGCACGGGTGCCATAAATTATTATAATCCCTATTATGTATATCGGCCCTGGCATGTTTATTATGCAAGGCCTTTGTACACTCACGTAATTGTATATGATGTTCCCTACAGAAGATATTACACGCCCGTACGGTACAGTTATCAGGACCATATCCGGCATTATCGGAACCGAGGACGGGTTGCCTATCCAAATGCAAGACGGGAATTTTATAGACCCGGAAGCAGAATACACCACAATGATGGCCGGGTGGTTAAAAACACTGATTTCGATCCAAATCTCAGCAATACAATGATTGCCAACACTGTACGGAACGATCAGCCGGTACGCACTTCGCGCACCGATGGAAATACAAACACCATTAGAGGAACGAGAGTTAATGACAATAAAATTATCGGATCGCACTCCGGAATCAGGACTTCCTCCTCAAATGTGAGAACCAATACCGATGCGCCCGTCCAGGCTGCTCCCACGCGAAGTTCCACGCCTCGAACCACTGTCAACCAAAACAGTTCGGTTTCAAATACTAAAAATATCAGGAATCCCAGAACCAGTTCCCCTGCTTCGGTAACACGAGACCGCCAAGCGGTTCCCACAAGAAACAGCTCCAATGCAAGTACAGTAAGACAAACGAATTCTCCCACCCGAAACAGTGCGGGAATAAACTCCTCTAGGGAAAATTCCTCCAGACAAGGCAATAGCGCCCGAACAAGAGGATAAACAAAATATATTTTTGGTTGGTTGGTTGAACCTCCGCAATTCATTCTGAATGAAAGCGGAGGTTTTTTGTTGAAGGTTTAAAGTGAATTATGGATTAGTTCAGCCATTTTTCTGGTCAGCTCCCTCCTACTGTATTTTTCAATATCCTGTGTTGGAACCTTTAGTCCTCCTTTTAAAAAGTCGGAGAAATAAATAAGGATTTGGCTTTTCAACCTTGCCTTTTCGGAATAATGGAAGAATTCCCCCGCTTTAGCATCCTCGATAACGTCCCTTATATCGCTATGCTCGGGCCCCAGCGCAACTATGGGACGACGTGAAGCCAAATATTCAAAAAGTTTTCCGGGGATAATGGCGTTGGTTTCAGGGGTATCCATTTCAACCAAAAGAAGGACTTGGCTTTTTTTCTGCAATTCCAGTGCTTCGGAATGCGATACATAGCCCTTGAAGTCCGATCGTTCCATCAACCCATATTTTTGGAGGCTTTCTTTGACCTCCTCACTTACGGCCCCAGCAAATTGCAGGTGGAGTTTCTTTTTGAATACAGGGTTCACCGCTGAAATTTCCTCCAAAATTTCCCATAGCACTTCCGGGTTACGGCCACTTAAAAGCGATCCAATATGGGATATGGAAAAATTCCTGTCCAGGGTTGTTTCCTTTTCTTCCGAAACATCAAAACCATTGGTCACAATTTCAATCGGTTTCGAGGTTATGGCTGCGAATTCCCTTTTTGTTGTAGGGCTGGTTACCACAACAGTATCGGCATTGTTTAAGACCTCGGCTTCCAATTCCTTGTGCTTTTTCCTGGAAAACTTGTTCAGTCTAAGCAATTTATGATAGTGAATAGTTGTCCAGGGATCACGGAAATCGGCAATCCAATTAACGCCAAGCTCCCTTTTCAACCTTAATCCAATCAAGTGAAGACTGTGCGGTGGACCGGTTGTTATAATTGTATGCACGGGATTTTTAGAAATATACTCCGACAGAAAATTGCCGGAAGGCTTCACCCATCCCACACGCGCATCGGGAATAAAGAAATTCCCCCTCACGTACAGCAATAGTTTCTCAAAAGCTGAACTTTTGCTTTTTGAAATAATTCCACTGCTCATCTTTTTCGTCTTCTCTTTTGAGAATAAGTTTGCAAAGCTGTACGGTTCCCTAATAGGAAATTTAATTATTTCAATATCTGTAGGAATTTCACCGAGAAAGGCATCGTCCACCAAAGGATAATTCGGATTTTCCGGAATATACACTACGGGCTCAATCCCAAAATCGCGAAAATATTTTACGAACTTCAACCATCGCTGTACGCCGGGTCCTCCTGCCGGAGGCCAATAATATGTGATGATCAATACGCGTTTCATTGATTGTCAGTTTCTTTCTTGCGAAAAACGAAATAAAGTCCACTGATCAAAATCAGGACGAAAATGATGGTGCTCGTTAAGGAAATCATCGATCCTGTCTGAATTACTTTTGGTTCGAATTTAAATTCGATTTTATTATTCCCAGGGGGGATCACCATAGCCCTCAATAAATAATCGGCTCTAAAATATTCGGCCGGTTTTCCATTGATGTAGGCATTCCATCCGTTGGGATAATAAACTTCCGAAAATATTGCAAGTTGCTCCGATTTTGACGAGGTTTCATATACCAGGTGGTTTGGTTGATATTTAAAAAGATCGATGGTAGCAGCACTGTCTCTTTCAACCTTCTGTGCAGGGATCGACGAAAGGAAGTCCTTATGGACCACGGCAGTGCGTTTGGTATTCAAACTGTCCAGGAGGGCTATTTCCTCATTGGCATTATCTGCCGGAAGTACATTTTCCACGAACCATGCATTTCCATTGGCATAAGGATTTCGTTGTGCCACGGGGTCTCCATTTTTATTTTGGATAATGATGTACCGGACATTCATCATATTCAAAATTCCGATATGGCCCTGAGTGATATAAAACTCGAACAGATCCTGCATCCGGCCTGGCTTGGCAGCGTGATAACCCCCCAAGGCATTGTGATAATAACTGGCCCTACCGCTGTTGAAGGCATTTGTGGTTGCATCATAAACTCGGAAATGGTCTTCGTCTTCCAGTATTTGAATATCTGCCCCATTCATTTGAAAAGGCTCATCCATCACTCTTGCCTGTACAAAAGCTTCTTCATCTACATATCTTCGGTCAACGCCCACCAGATCAATCACTACCAGAAGGGAAAGAGCCGCAACAGCCATTCCCTTTTTCAAGCTTCCCTTTGCAAAAGCCCATAAAACCCCCGCCGTTAAAAGAACAAAGATCAACGACCTCCAGGCGTCTGAAGTAAAAAGCGACATCCTGTCCTCTCGGATGGCATCCACAAAGGGAAGACCAATTTCCTCCCTAAAATAGCTATCATAAGGACTGGCAAAGTTGAAGAGGGTGGTTTTAAACATTATAAACAACAAGGTAACCCCACCCACAATACCCATGGACCAAAGGAGCGATTCCGTGCGCTTTTCTTTCTCCAAGGATTTGTCAAAGAATTTGTGGAGACCAATGACGGCCAGAATGGGAAGGATCAATTCAATGATGACCTGTATGGACGAAACGGCTCGGAATTTATTGTACAACGGAACGTAGTCGATAAAAAATTCGGTAAGGCCGCTAAAGTTTTTTCCCCAGGACAGAAGAAGCGTGAGGATAAACGCAGAGACCACCCACCATTTGAATCTGTCACGGACCAAGAAAAGTGCTAAAACCGAAAGAAAAATGACGATTGCGCCCACATAGGCAGGAGCTCCCACAAAGGTCTGATCGCCCCAATACATCGGTATCTGTTCCAGGAACTGTCTCGCTTCCTGGGGAGAGGCCCCCATTCGCATCAACTCTTCCACCGTTTTCGAATCTTCTGGAAATGCTTCCGAAGAGCTACCTCCCATAAACCTGGGGATAAATAAGTTGAAACTTTCCAATTTTCCGTAGCTGTATTCCGTGATATAATCGAAATCAAGCCCCGTTTTATTGTCTTTTGGAGTTCCATCTGCATTAATAGTAAGTTCAGTTTTTCCACGGGTTGAGGTATCGGCGTATTCTTTTGTGGCAAGAATGTTTGTGGCGTTTAGTCCTATAGAAATCATTACTGCGCCAATCATAATTCCCACAGCCTTAAAATAATGTGGCAATATTTTCTTTTTGAAAGCATCTATCAAATAAACGATACCGATTATGATGACCAAAAGCATTAAATAATATGTCATTTGGAAGTGATTTGCTACCAATTCCAACGCCATGGAAACCGTTAGCAATAAAAATCCCCAGAGATATTTTCCGCGGAACGTTAAAAATAATCCGCTCAAAACAAAGGGCATATAGGCTATTGCGTGTGCTTTTGCATTATGGCCCACTCCCAATATAATTATCAGATAGGTGGAGAACCCAAAAGCAAGAGCTCCCAGAAATGCCAGTTTGTAATCTACCCTCATAACCAGCAGCAGAACGTACATTCCAACAAAATATAAAAACAGATAATCTGCGGGCCTAGGCAAAAACCGGATTGCCAAATCGAGTTCTTTTATATAATTATTTGGATATTTTGCGCCCAACTGATAAGTAGGCATGCCTCCAAAGGCGGCATCGGTCCAATAAGTTTCCTCGCCTGTGGCCCTGCGAAAGTCGTTTTGCTGTTTGGCCATCCCGGTATATTGCACAATATCACTTTGGAAAATTTTCTTCCCTTGCAAAACGGGATTGAAATAAGCCAAGGCAGCTATTACAAATAGAAGGAGTACAATGAGATGCGGGAGGAACTTTTTGAAAGAAAGCTGCATAGTAGGAATTATATCATTGGAGCGGGAAAATTAAATAAAATAAGCAAGAAACACGAACGAATTTGTGCTAACTGCACTATGGTTGCGGACCGAAAAATCGACAATAAATCGCATGATGGCCAAACACTAAAGAAAGAGAGCCAAAATAGACCATTAGGTTTATTCGGCTCTCCCAAAATTACATTCGTCCAAAAAATAGTATTTCTTACACTTTTCTTCGGCGTTTTCCACCTGTGCCGGCAGTTTGTGGCCGTTCATTGGTTCTGCGGCTCTTGCCCTTAAACTTCGATTTGGAGGCGCCATCAAAACCGCCACGGCGCTTTTTGAAGTCACCCGTACGGCCTGCATCATCATTCCTGCCGTGTCCACCACTTCGTTTTCCGCGATTTCTATCCTTTTGACGGCCTGTGTCCTGGCTTATCTCAATATTTATCTGTCTGCCCTCCAATTTGAAATCCTTAAAGATTCCCAAAACCAGTTCCTGGTGCTTTTCATCGGTATTAAAAAACGAAAAACTGTCCTTTACATCCACTTTGTAAACATCATCCCTGCCGAGCTCCAGCAGGTCGCGAAGAAAATCCTTTAGGCTCATCCAGTCAAAATCGTCCTTTCCCCCAATATTGATGAAGTACCGTGTAGTATCTTTTCCTTCAGCATCGGAAGAACTGCGATCTCCGGAAACATTGAGGTTCTTCGAGTTTTTGTAATAGTTGAAGAAACGGGTAAACTCCACCGAGAACACTTTTTTGATCAACTCTTCCTTTGAAAAATCAGCCAATACCTCGTTGATATTTGGAAGATAAGGATCGATCTCATTATTGATCTCGGTATTTTTGATGGTGTTTGCCAGGTGAAATAATTGGACCTCACAGATCTCCATTCCGGATGGGATTTCCTTGGGGATAAACTTTTTCTGGATTATTTTTTCAATGGTCTTGATTTTTCTGACCTCACTTTTGGAAACAATCACCATTGATATCCCCGTTTTGCCCGCTCGACCTGTTCGCCCACTTCGGTGGGTATAAACCTCCACCTCATCGGGCAATTGGTAGTTTATAACGTGGGTAATATCCTCTACATCAATTCCACGCGCGGCTACGTCGGTTGCGACCAGCATCTGGATCTGGCGGTTTCTGAACGATTTCATTACAAGGTCCCTTTGGCTCTGGCTTAAATCGCCATGGAGAGCTGCTGCATTGTACCCATCCTCTATCAATTGTTCTGCAACTTTTTGGGTATCGCGTTTGGTCCGGCAAAAGACTACGGAGAAGATATCAGGATTTGCATCGGCCAATCTTTTTAAGGCATCGTACCTATCCCTGGCATTTACCAGATAATATTCGTGGGTTACATTATCGGCTCCTTTATTTTTGGTGCCCACCGTTATTTCCACGGGAGTGTGCATAAATTTTTTGGCGATCATCGAGACTTCCTTGGGCATAGTTGCGCTAAAGAGCCAAGTGCTTTTGTCGCGGGGAGAATGTGAAAGGATCTCGGTGATGTCTTCATAAAAGCCCATATTGAGCATTTCATCAGCTTCGTCGAGCACACAGTATTCAATTTTGGAGATATCCACCAGGCCACGACCTATCATATCCTTCATACGGCCGGGGGTGGCCACGATAATCTGGGAACCTCTTTTTATTTGGCGCGCTTGATCGGTTATGCTTGCGCCGCCATAGATTGCCGTAACATTTAAGCCCGGCATGTACTTGCCGTAAGCTATCATTTCATTTGTTATCTGAAGACAGAGTTCCCGTGTTGGGGAAAGGATAAGACCCTGTGTGGTCCTACTATCGACATTGATTTTTTGCAGCATGGGGAAGCCGAATGCCGCTGTTTTTCCCGTTCCCGTCTGGGCAAGCGCAACCATATCGGTTTCGCGGTCCAAAAGGATAGGGATTGATTTTTCCTGAACTTCCGAGGGGGTTTCAAAACCCATGTCGGCGATGGCTTTTAGAAGGTTCTCTTCCAAGCCGAGTGCTTTAAATGCTGTCATTGTTATTTGTATGTATTTTATATATGCGTGCTAATGGGAAGCGACTGGACATATAAAAAACGGACAGCTTCACTATAACACCTCCCCACCCTGGGGATTCCTTGGAAACTCGAAGTCTAGGACATTCGGTTTTTACAAGGGTGCAAAAGTAAGTTATTTTTTTGGATCGCCAAGGGCAGTTTTTGATTTTTTTTCAATGAAAATTTACGAAACTGGTGGTGTTTCACTTCAGGTTTGTAGATATTTTAATGCTTTCTTAGTATAACTCCCCTCAAATTCCATTTAATTTTAAATATCTTTATGGAAAAAATTAATTTATGGACGGGATTTTATCATTCTTGAGCCAGATTCCTTGGTGGGGCTGGATACTTGTTTTCCTGGTTACTGTGGCCATTCGGGATCGATTTTTCAACAAATACCATACGGTAAGTCGCAATTTTCCCGTCATCGGGCATATTCGATACATGCTGGAAAGCATCGGCCCGGAACTGCGTCAATACATTGTGGCAAACAACAGGGAGGAGCTTCCGTTCAATCGTATAGAACGGAGTTGGATCTACGCTTCGGCAAAAAACGAAAACAATTACAAGGGTTTTGGCACGGATCGCGATATATTTAAGCCGAATTATGTGTTCATAAACAATTCCTTGCTACCCTATAAAATTGAGAAGGACAATCCAAATTATAAAAACCCCTATTTTCTGCCGTGTGCCAAGTTGATGGGCAGTTATAACAAAAGGAAAAGACCTTACCGCCCTACGTCCGTAATCAATGTTTCGGCCATGAGCTTTGGCTCCCTTTCTGCCCGGGCCGTTACCGCATTGAACAAGGGTTGTGCCATGGCATACTGTTATCACAATACCGGCGAGGGCGGATTGTCTCCCTACCACAAACACGGTGCTGACGTGGTTTTTCATTTTGGAACCGGATATTTTGGAATAAGGGATGATGATGGGAATTTTTCAATGGAAAAGTTGGTGAAACTAGTAAATGAAAACCCACAGGTCCGGGCCATTGAGATCAAATTGTCCCAGGGAGCGAAACCTGGGAAGGGCGGGGTTCTTCCGGGGTCAAAGATTACCCAGGAAATTTCGGACATAAGGCACGTTCCCATTGGCAAGGATGTTCTTTCCCCTCCCGTACACACGGCATTTTCGGGAATTAGAGGCTTAGTGGAATTCGTGGAAAGTATAGGTGAGGCCACCGGCTTGCCAGTAGGCATAAAATCGGCAGTGGGCCGTATGAACGAATGGACGGAATTGGCTAAGATCATGAGGGAAACAGATTCTGGCCCGGATTTTATAACCATAGACGGCGGCGAGGGTGGAACGGGCGCCGCCCCACCAAGTTTTGCGGATCACGTATCGCTGCCCTGGATTTTTGGATTTGCCGAGGTCTATAAGATTTTCAAAAAACACGATCTCTGCGACCGGATAGTTTTTGTAGGCAGCGGCAAGTTGGGTTTTCCCGCATCGGCGGCCATGGCTTTTTCTATGGGCGTAGATATCATAAACGTCGCTCGGGAGGCAATGATGTCCATAGGGTGTATCCAGGCACAATTGTGCCATACCAACCGATGCCCCACGGGTATTGCGACCCAGAACAAATGGTTGGAGCGCGGGATAAATGTTGAGGACAAGTCGATCAGGGCCCATTTCTATTTCAAAAATTTCAGGAAAGAATTGATAGAAATGACCCACGCCTGTGGCTATGCCCATCCATGCCAATTTACAATGGACGATGTTGATCTGGCCGTTGGGGATAAGAACCTCATAAAAACCTTGGCACAATCCTTTATGTACCACAAATGCACGGTGCCCTTTAACAGTGTGAAAGAACTTTCCGAATGCCCACATCTTGGGGGCAATTACCACGAAAAGGAGGCCAGGAAGGAAGTTAAATCCATGAAAAAGGAAAATTTGGTGCGGTATTAGGGTTTGGTCCAGGAAGTTGGCGAATGTGAAGCTCAAGAATTTGGGAAGCTCTTCTTTCGTCGAAAATCATTCACTCTAATAATAGTCGTGTATTCAGAAGTCGATATCCAATACCATCAATACTGTTTTTATTTTTAAAATAGACTATTCCTTCTTGATTAAGATTCATAAGTATTAAGGCCCAATCGTACATATGTAGTTTAATTTTTCGGTTTACATAGATTCTGTGGCAGCATCTGTAAAACTTCCTACAACAGTACCAACACCAGGCAATCCAATACTTCTTACGGCCGAACCACAAGTACCAAATACAGCAATTACGCCTTTTAAGCTACGATAATTTTAATGGTTTTGAACAGGAACTATAACTAAGCAGCGCTTAAAATTGCTTAATGAGAGATGGGGTTTAGTTTTTATTTTGAAAAAAGGAGGTTGTGCACGGTTCACATCAGAAACCCTCAATCCACTACGATGCCGAAGCCGGATGCTCTTTCCGGATAAGCGAA
>CAYXDM010000036.1:0-13105 GCA_964463595.1 uncultured Aequorivita sp.
GGGAAGAATCCACGGATTGATTGTGGAGCGGGGAATGGAAGGATTCACAACTCCTGAAACACATAACAAATGGTCCCTGCGCGCTTCGGCAACCGGTGAGCTCATTTTTGACAACGTAAGAGTTCCAAAGGAAAATTTGTTGCCCAATAAATCAGGTTTGGGCGCTCCGCTAGGCTGCCTGGACTCTGCACGTTATGGCATTGCCTGGGGAGCAATCGGGGCGGCCATGGATTGTTATGACACGGCACTTCGGTATTCAAAGGAAAGAATACAATTTGGAAAACCAATTGGCCAATTCCAACTCCAGCAGAAAAAATTGGCCGAAATGATTACGGAAATAACCAAGGCCCAACTATTGGCGTGGCGGGTTGGTGTATTGCGAAATGAAGGAAAAGCCACTTCGGCCCAAATTTCTATGGCCAAACGCAACAATGTTGAAATGGCCATAACCATCGCGCGCGAGGCGAGACAAATGCTAGGAGGAATGGGAATTACCGGGGAATACAGCATTATGCGGCACTCCATGAATCTTGAAAGTGTTATTACTTATGAAGGCACACACGATATTCATTTATTGATTACGGGGCTGGATATTACGGGGCTAAACGCTTTTTCGTAAAGTTTGATCCACCCCTTTAGCTAATCTTCATAGATCCTTTCGCCATTTTTATCATTAGGAATGAAGAAGGACTGTGAAGATTTTTTTATCCGAAGATTTGTTATTCCCTCGGAAGGCATCGATTATACTTCGGGAGCCAGTTCCACTTCCAGGCCCTCCAGGTCTTCCTTTATAAAAATCTGGCAGCTCAGACGGCTGTTGTCCTTAACATAAAAAGCTTCGGAAAGCATTAAATCCTCATCAGCGCTCATTTCAGGCAGTTCATGCGGGCTGATGACGTAACAATGACACGAAGCACACATTGCCATTCCGCCACAAATACCGATGGTTCCTTCCGGAGCCAATTCATAGGAACGAACAACTTCCATCAAGTTCATGTTCATATCTGTAGGGGCTTCCACTTCGTGCTTTACACCTTGACGATCAATGATTCGAATGGTAATATCTTTCATGGAAAATTCGATAAAAGTGCTATTTGTTCTGGATGATATGACCGGGAAAATTCCCAGATGGGCAATCATCTTAAGGTGTCGCGTTCTAAAAATCAATCAATGGATTTCACGATGGCCTTTGGTGCTTCTTTCTTACTGCCATCAAAACCTTCCACGCCGCCAACGGTAGTGTATTTTAGCACATAGCGTTTGTCTGGATAAATTCGTTGATAAGCACTTTGGCACATTAAGGTGGCCTCGTGAAATCCACAAAGTATCAACTTCAGTTTTCCCGGATAGGTGTTTACATCGCCTATTGCGTAGATCCCTGGGATATTGGTTTGATAATCCAAGGAATTGTTTACTTTGATCGCATTTTTCTCGATTTCGAGGCCCCAATCTGCGATAGGACCCAATTTTGGGGATAACCCGAACAATGGAACGAAATGGTCGCATTCGCGTTGGAAGATTTCTTCTCCACGTTCAATGACCACTTCCTTCAATTTGTCTTCGCCCACAAGGCCAATAACTTCGGCAGGGGTAATCAATTCGATTTTACCCAAATTTTTCAGTTCCTGCACTTTTTCGACGCTATCCAGTGCGCCCCGGAATTCATTTCTACGGTGAATCAAGGTTACACTCCGGGCAATGTTTGTCAAGAAAATACTCCAGTCCAATGCAGAGTCTCCTCCTCCAGAAATGATCACATTTTTATCGCGGTATATTTCAGGATCCCGGATAATATATTCCACGCCGGAATTTTCAAATTGTGCAATATTTGTGATGGGAGGTTTCCGTGGCTCAAAGCTGCCGAGGCCTCCGGCAATAGCAACAACTTTTGCGTGATGCAAGGTACCCTTATCGGTAGTTACAATAAAGGTTCCGTCGTCCAGTTTGTCAATGGTTTCTGCCCGTTCTCCCAAAGTGAACCCTGGCTGGAACGGCTCTATCTGTTTCATAAGATTGGCAACCAGATCGCCCGCCAGGATTTCTGGATAGGCGGGAATATCATAGATCGGTTTTTTGGGATATATTTCGGCACATTGCCCACCGGGTTGTGGCAGTGCATCTATTAAATGACATTTTAGTTTTAACAATCCAGCCTCAAAAACGGCGAAAAGGCCCGTTGGGCCCGCGCCAATAATGAGAATATCTGTATGTATCATGAAAAACTTTCTCTTAATTTGGGTTCAAAAATAACTGTAAAATAAAGATATAAATATGACAGGGGTCATCAATGGGAAACGCTGATCACTTTCTCAATTTGTGGCGCGTATTTTTTAATGGTCAATTCCACTCCCATCTTCAGGGTCATTTGGTTTATGGAACACCCCACACAAGCTCCCAGCAACTGGACGTTTACGATTCTATCCTCATCAATGGAAATCAAGGTAATATCGCCGCCGTCATTTTGTAAAAAGGGACGTATCTCCTGCAATGCCAGTTGTACTTTCGATGTTAATTCCTCGGTTGTCATCAGTGTTTTTTTACGGCGCTGCAACCCGCCATTGTTGTAATTTTTATAGCTTCGGTAGCAGGGAGATTTTCGTTTCTTCTCACCGTTTCCTCAACCACATTTCTCGTAATATTCTCAAAGGCCTCTTCGGTTAGGGTAGCGGTCTGCAATGCCGCCGGTCTTCCCACATCTCCTGATTCGCGGATACTCTGGATCAATGGTACCTCACCTAGGAATGGAACGTTCAGGTCTTCGGCCAAATTTTTGGCGCCTTCCTTTCCAAAAATAAAATATTTGTTATTGGGAAGTTCGGCAGGGGTAAAGTAGGACATATTTTCAACAAGGCCCAGAACGGGGACGTCTATATTTTCTTGTCGGAACATTCCCACACCTCTTCGGGCATCAGCAAGGGCCACATTCTGCGGCGTACTTACCACCACCGCTCCGGTTATGGGCAAGGATTGCATGATACTCAAGTGGATATCTCCTGTACCTGGAGGCAGGTCCAAAAGCAAAAAATCCAATTTGCCCCAATCTGCATCAAAGATTAATTGGTTCAAGGCCTTGGCGGCCATAGGGCCACGCCAAATTACTGCCTGGCCCGGTTGGGTAAAGAAGCCAATACTCAAAACCTTTACTCCATAGTTTTCAATGGGTTTCATTTTGCTCTTTCCGCCCACATTTACCGATAACGGTTTTTCCATCTCCACATCAAACATCATTGGGATGGAAGGACCGTAAATATCTGCGTCCAAAATACCCACCTTAAACCCCATTTTGGCCAGAGAAACCGCGATATTGGCGGTTACCGTGCTTTTGCCCACGCCGCCTTTTCCGGAGGCCACGGCAATAATATTGGTGATGCCCGGAATGGGTTTTCCTTTTATTAAATTCGGATTTTGTGGTTTCTGAGGGGCTTCAATCTTTATGTTGACCTGGACCTTGGCATCAGGATCTACCTTTTCGTGGATGGTTTTAATAACATCTGCCTCGGCACGTTTTTTTATGTGCAATGCTGGTGTAGCAAGTTTTAAATCTACAATTACTTCATCCGCAAAAGTGACGACATTTTGAACCACGCCACTCTCTACCATATTTTTACCATCCCCAGGAGCCGAAATTGATTCGAGGGCCGCCAGTATATTCTGTTTTGAAATGCTCATATTACATCGTGATATTTAGATTCATTCTAAAGTGCAAATATAGTAAAATTAGTTGGCTGTAATGAGGGGCGAGGTGCAGTGAAAAAAAGGAAGGTTCTTTTTGGCCGACAAATATATTATTTGGAAGAACTGTATTAAATCTTGGAAGCAAAATTTAAAATTTGATTTTCGGCCTACAGATCCTTTCCGGGGTCCCAAAAAAGTGCATTGAAATGCTTTACCTTATTGTCCTCCACTTCAACCCCTTCACTTTCCAGGAGTTGTTGCATCAAATTGGTGCCTTGAAAGTGATGTTTTCCGGTAAGGAGACCGTTTCTGTTTACTACTCTATGGGCTGGCACATTTTCCTTATCACAACCATTTAAGGCCCAACCCACCATCCGTGCACTGCCTGGGGATCCCAGGTAACTGGCAATGGCACCATAGGATGTAACCCTTCCAAAGGGGATCTTTGCCGCTATCCAAAAAACTTTTGAAAAAAATCCTTCTTCAGCCATATTAGAATTCTTGGAGGATCTTAAGGAATGTAAATAGAGCGACTATTGCGGTTACCGCTCCAATTACATAGTTCATATTTATTTTGAAATTCCGCGTTTCATTGCGGGCCCTAAAAAACTGAATATAGAGAGCCAAAATACTCAAGGTGCCAAGACCTGAACCTACCACTGCCACCCATAGTTCGGGTTGGGAGAAGGAAAACAATCCGAAAACCGAGAAGGTAATGCCCAGATAAATCCAATAGGGGAGAGGCAACAGATTCAAAAGTGCGAGAAACATCCCGGAGAAAAACCTATTGGTCTTGGAGTAGGATTCGCTATCGCGGATTTCTCTTCTGGTATCCTTTGCAATAAAGAAAAAATAAATGGTAAGACTTATAAAGATTCCAAGTGCCACCTTTTGAAGCACGTTCACAATTTCGGGATGCATTTCTATATAGCGGGCAAATAGAAGTGCAACATAGGTCTGGACCATAACGGTTACACATACACCGATCGAAAAAAGCATACCTTTTTTCCGGCCTTCTATCCTACTGATCTTGGCCGCATACATATTGAGCAACCCGGGAGGTACCACTCCAATTACCGCTCCAATGAACCCAATAAGGAAGTTGTAGAAAATCGTCATAAAGGGCCATTGTTTTTGTGAATATAATAATATTTAACCTATTTCAGTTTAAATCGGATGTAGGTGATTTTCTTGCCTTGCTGCAGGTACTGGTTTTCATAAAAGGTTTGGATCGCCGTGACTTCCTGTGGCGAGCCGTGACTGCCATAGATATCGTGGTTCGCAAATTCAATATGTTTTCCTAATCCATGGAGGAGCCCCAAAGTATATCCGTGCATAAATTCACTGTCGGTCTTTAAATGCACGACCCCATCGGGTTTTAGAATTTTTTTATACTTCCGGAGAAATTCAAGGTTGGTCAATCTGTGTTTAGTCCTTTTGTATTTGATTTGGGGATCCGGAAACGTTATCCAAATTTCATCTACTTCATCCTCTTCAAAAACTTGGTCCACCAATTCTATTTGTGTGCGGAGAAAACCCACATTGCCCAGGTTTTCCTCTAAGGCCGTTTTGGCGCCCCGCCAGAAACGGGCTCCCTTAATATCCACTCCCAAAAAATTAGTTTGGGGAAACTTCTTGGCGAGATTAACGGTATATTCCCCTTTTCCACAACCGAGCTCCAGCACCAAAGGGTTTTCATTGGCAAAGAAATTTTTGCGCCAATTTCCTTTTAGGTTTAGGGAATCCCCAAAAACTTCCTCCCTGGTTGGTTGTATAACATTCGAAAAAGCTTCATTTTCCTTAAATCGTCTTAATTTGTTCTTGCTTCCCACTTTTTGAAGTTGAATTTGAAAAATATATCATAACCATTATTTCTCTCCAATAATGCACCGATTTCGATTATGGCGGCGTTTCGTTTTCGAGTGGCAAAACTAATGAAATATTCTTTTGGAAGAAGGTCCTCCCTCTCCGGCTATTTTTTGAAATCATTCTAACTTTCAGACCGGCGGATTTTAGAATTGGTATTTCCCCAAAGTTTTCGGAAATTTAAACATCATATCTTTGATATTCCAATCCCTATGTGGAAAATTCTTCGCTATATGGTTTTTTACTAAATGGGCAGATTATGAAGACTATTATGGTGGCACCCCTCAATTGGGGCCTAGGGCATGCCACACGATGCATCCCTATTATCCGTTCCTTGTTGGATCTCGATTTCCGGGTTTTAATGGCCTCGGATGGTCCTGCGCTTGAGCTTTTAAAATTCGAATTCCCAAATTTGGATTCTATCGAGCTTCCGTCTTACAATATTAGATATGCCACCCACGGTCGTTTTTTTAAAATAAAAATGCTGGCATCCCTTCCGCACATATACAAAACCATGATTTCTGAAGAAAAGGTTATAGATGGATTGGTGACAGAAGGAGCGGTGGATGGGATTATCAGTGATAGCCGGTTTGGGGTAAGAAACCCGGAGGTTCCATCGATTTATATCACCCATCAGCTCAATGTTTTGTCGGGCAGTACTTCCACCTTGAGCACCATAGCCCACCAGAGGATAATTAGAAGATTTGATAGCTGTTGGGTACCGGACGTAAGGGATATTGCACTTAACCATAGCGGGATACTTGGGCACCTGCCGGCACCGTCGTTTCCATTGCGATATTTTGGAATTGTAAGTAGGTTGAAAAAAATGGAAAGCCCAATTGACCTGGATATTTTGGCGTTGCTTTCCGGTCCGGAGCCACAGCGGACCTTGCTTGAAAACAAGCTAAAGGAAGAGTTGGCCAAAAGTGACAAAAGAATACTACTTGTTCGGGGCGTAGTGGAGACGGAACAAACCTGGAGCCGATATAAAAATATTGACGTCGTTAATTTCATGAAAACCGAGGAATTACAAGAAACCTTGAACAGGAGCGATGTGGTAATTTCCCGATCAGGATATTCCACAATAATGGATCTGACAATTTTGGAGAAAAAGGCTTTTTTTATTCCTACTCCGGGACAATACGAACAGGAATATCTGGCCAAGAGATTATACGATCTTGGTATTGCCCCATTTTGTATCCAAAAAGAATTTCAATTGGATAAGTTGAATGCGGTTCCTGTTTATAGTGGCCTGAAACCGTACACCCATACGGGGGAGGCGCTGTCGAAATTATTCTCCATATTCCATGGTGAATGAAAATTCCGAGCCCACCCCCAGTTGACTCTCCAGGTATATTTTTTCGGAGTGGGCCTCCACTATATGCTTAACAATGGATAGCCCCAGACCGCTGCCGCCTTCCTTTCGGGAACCACTTTTGTCTACCCGATAGAATCTCTCAAAAATCCTGGATAGATTTTCTTTGGCGATGCCCTCACCATTATCGGTTATTCTTATCAGAATCTTATTCCTCAAAATTTGTTCAATGGTAATTTCGGTGGTGCCGTCCTGTTTTCCATATTTTATTGAATTTACTATTAGATTTATCAGCACCTGTTCAATGCGGTCTCTATCGGCATTAACAAAAATTGGTTGGTCGTAAATTCTGTCTGGGGTAAGGGTGATGTTTTTTTTGGCGGCTTTCATCTCCAATAATTGGAGCACGCTCTGAATAAGCGTTACAACGTTGAAGTTACTGCGGTTTAGGTTTAAACCGCCAGATTCCAGTTGGGTTATCATATCCAAATCGCTAACAATGTGCACCAATCTTTCCACCCCTTTGTTGGCGCCCTGTAAATATTTTTTTCGCACTTTTTTGTCTTTCATCGCCCCGTCCAACAGCGTCAGAATATAACCTTGAACCATAAAAAGTGGGGTTTTGAGCTCATGGGAGATATTGCCCATAAATTCCTTTCGATAGTTTTCCTTTATGTTCAGGGCTTCAATTTCCAGTTTTTTACCGTGGGCAAACCGCTCCACTTCCTGCGTTAGCATGTCCATATCGGTAGTGATAGGGGGTTGGGCAAGACTGTTTTCATCCAAAAGTCGGACATCCTGGTAGATTTTTTTGATTCGTCCGTTAACAAATTTCTCAATTTGGTACTGAAGGATAAAAAAGGAGATAAGAAAAATTATCAGGCAATAAATAATAAGCAACCATCCAAATAGGGAATCAGTAAAAAAATAAAGGAAGATGGCCGCCACAAATGTATTGCAGAGGGCAATAAACAGCGATGAATAGAGAGCCAATTTATATTTTTTAAAACTCCCCATCCGTTTTATCCCACAAATTTATAGCCTACACCCTTTACCGTCTTGAATTTGTCGTCACCAATTTTTTCCCTGAGCTTGCGAATATGCACATCTATGGTTCTGTCTCCCACAATAACCTCCGTTCCCCATATCTGGTTAAGTATGTCTTCCCGTTTAAACACCTTTCCGGGCTGTGAGGTCAATAGGGAAAGAAGTTCAAATTCCTTGCGAGGTAAAGGGATTTCCACATTTTTCAAAAGGACCTTGTATTCTTCACGGTTGATAGTTAGTTCTCCAAATTTCAATATTTTATTATCCTCGGGGACTTTCAATCTCCTGAGCAGACCTCTTACCCTTCCCATTAATACCTTGGGTTTTATGGGCTTGGTGATATAATCATCCGCTCCTGCGCCAAAGCCCGCCAGTTCAGAATAATCGTCTCCACGAGCGGTTAAAAAGGCAATTACCGTGTCTGCTAGATCGGGGATTTGTCGTATTTCCTTACAGGTTTCGATACCACCCATTTTTGGCATCATTACATCCAGCAATATCAATTGTGGCTTGTGTTTCTTAGCGGCAGCAATGGCCTCTATTCCATTTTTGGCCATTTTTACCCTGTAACCTTCCGCCGTAAGATTGTATCGGATAATCTCGAGGATGTGCGGTTCATCATCGACCAACAGTATGGTTATCTCACTATTGTTGTTAGGCTGCAATTCTCTTTTTGTTTTTGATTCGCTCATAAGTCGATAATAGGAAATTTTATTTCGTCGAAGGATCGCGATTTAATTTATTTCGAAAAGTTTGGTTCAATTCTTGTCTAGCAAAGATAAAATATAATCTTTCAAACTTTAGTAAATCACCATCATTGGGGCAATTGATAACATAAACATAATATTTAAAGCCTTATAAAGTTTTACAAACATTTTTTATCTTTGCAACCTGTAAAAACAACTTTTTATGAAGAAAATTACCTTCCTTGCGGCCCTTTTGATCGGTGTCGTTTCTTTTGCGCAAGTGGCGGGAACCAGCTTTGAGGAGCCCCAGGCTTTCTCCGGCAGATATACCGATACCGGAAACCCTGCCGTAGCCCATCCCCTATTGAACAATGCTGGAGAACCCCTTGTCAATTTTGTATCTACGGGAGGGGAATTGGGTTTTTCCGCCTTTTATGTACCTTATGATTCCCCTGATGTAGGTCTAACCGATGGGGATTTTGTAGGTGTAACGAGTTTTACTCCTTCTCCAACCTTAGAATTTACGGATGGAGCCAATGGCTATCAAATGAACGATATTGATGGGAATATGATTGTGGAATTTGATCAGGTTGATCTTAATGGAGTTTCTAATCCTACCGTATCACTGGATTTCCTATTATCCATAAACCAGGACAACCCTGCTAACGGAAACTATGAAGGTGATGGTACCCAAAACAATCCCGATAATGACAGGTTGAGAATTTATATTAAGGACATTACCAATAACACCGAGATTGATCTTTTCAATTCAACCGGTACCGATCTTGATGATTTGGTGCCTATGAGCGGCGGGGAATATCAACTTGAATGGCAAAATACATCGGCATCTCTTGTGCCGGATACTACCGTACAGTTGGTTCTTGAAGGAAGAACCAATGCCAGTGCCGAGAATTTTTGGTTTGACAATATTGTTTTTGATGGAGCAATTGGTATTGATGATCAAACTTCCGGTCAGTTTTCAATTTATCCAAATCCAACCAGTTCCGGATATGTAAATATTTCATCAAAGGTAATGGGAGCAAAACAGATCTCTGTGTTTGATGTTCTTGGAAAACAGGTCCTCAACACAACTATAAATGGAGAAAGGTTAGATGTTTCTGCCTTGAACAGTGGTTTATATATCCTGAAGATTGAACAAGGAGAAGTTTCGACAACGAAAAAATTGGTTATTGAATAACCGTTCTATTTGAAATAATTTTTAAAACCCCTCGTTCATCAGGGGTTTTTTTATTTTTGAATCCTATCTATATCCGTTTCCAATGTATAAAAATGAGATTTTTAAGATCAATTCCTCTTCGGAATTTCTGGATCTGGCTATCAAAATATTCCGTTTTCAATACGAAAACGTTCAGGTATATCGGAAATTCTGTGATTTGTTGGGATGTAAACCCCATGAGGTAAAATCATTGGAGGAAATCCCCTTTCTTCCGATAGAATTCTTTAAAACCCATTCCATAATCAGGGAGGGGCTGGAACCGCAAATCACATTTACCAGTAGCGGCACCACGGGAGCGACAGCCAGTAAGCATCTGGTTGCCGATAAAGAAATTTATGAAGAAAGTATGATGGAGGGATTTCAAAGGAAATATGGATTGCCCGGGAACTATGCTATTCTGGCTCTATTGCCTTCTTATTTGGAAAGGGAGGGGTCTTCCTTGATCTATATGGTGGAAGGTCTTATCAAGAAAAGTAAAAATCCCCACAGTGGATTTTATCTGTATGAAATGGAGGCCCTAATTGAGAAGGTCGAGTATCTCGAACTCAGGGGACAGAAGTCTATTCTTATTGGCGTTTCCTATGCCCTGTTGGACCTGGTCCAAAAAGGAAATATTAAACTTAAAAATACCATCGTAATGGAAACCGGTGGTATGAAGGGGAAAAGGAAGGAAATGATAAAACAGGAACTGCACGCGGTACTACAGAAAGGTTTCGGAATTGAAAAAATCCACAGTGAATACGGCATGACCGAACTGCTTTCCCAAGCTTATTCAGCTGGTGATGGTCTCTTTTCCTGTCCGCCGTGGATGAAGGTTCTGATACGCGACCCGGAAGATCCCCAAACTTATCTCTTCGGAAAGGCGGGTGGAATAAATGTTGTAGATCTTGCAAATATCTACTCGTGTTCCTTTGTTGCCACCCAGGATTTGGGGAAAGTCCACCCCACGGGTGAATTCGAGGTTTTGGGACGATTTGACTCCAGTGATATCCGCGGATGTAACCTTATGGTTTTGTAGGGAAACATTTAACACAAAATCAGTAAAATGCAGTGTAAGTGATCGGGAAGTACTGCGACAAACTAGACGTGAGAAAGTGATGATTTTTCATAATTTGGTTGGTTAGTTAAATCCCCGTGCAGTTCTGTACGGGGATTTTTTATTTGATTCCCTTTCTATCATTGCATCTGCACTTTCCCGAATTTTCGCTTTCGATGCCGTGGACTTAAAGCGCATCATCATATAAAATCCTTCTGGAGAGCAAAAGTGCCGGTTTTTTGATCATTATCTTGTTCAGAAATACTAATTTGCATTGAAAAGGACTTCGGTTTATGAAAAAACATCAAACAACTTATTGGATTACCTATTACGGAATAATTGCAGTTCTCTTGATCGCGATTTATTATCTGGTTAGCCTTCAGTTTTTTTCATCCATCAGAGCTTATGTTCCCTTTATACAAAGGCTTAGTCTGAGTTTGTTCGTGATTTCCATGATCTTTTTGGCGAGTAAGATAATCTCCAAGATAATAGAGACCCAGATTCACAATGAAGGAGATCGTTATAACTTATTGCGGATTACCCGTTTTCTTTCCATCGTTTTCAGTCTTATTGTCCTGGCTTCCTTTTTATTCCAGAACCTTTATACTGCTGCCGCAACTTTCGGCTTGCTCTCACTGGTTTTGGGCTTTGCTCTTCAATCGCCCATTACATCGTTTATTGCCTGGGTTTATTTGGTTTTCCGTCGTTCATATTTGGTCGGGGACAGGATCCAGATAAAAGGATTTCGTGGAGATGTGGTGGAAATAAGTTATTTGGACACATCAATTTTGGAATGTAGTGGCGATTATCTCGGAAATGACCGAAGAAGTGGACGCATTATCAGGTTTCCCAATAGTTTGATTTTAAGGGAAGAAATCATCAATTATTCGGGGCCCGAAGTGCCATTCATTTGGAATGAAACCGCAATCCAAATTGCCTATACCAGCAATCTACAATTTGTGGAAGATTGTCTTCTGGAAGCGGCCCTAAAGGATTTTCGGGAAAAGTATCCAAACCTCGCCAAGGATAATCCCACGCTCTGGGCACCGGCTGTATATTTCAGGAATAACTCCTTCGCTTGGATGGAAGCGGTTATTTCGTATCCGGTCGAGCCAGCGGATACTACCGGTCGGCGTAATCGGATCTTGAAACATTCCTTGCCATTGATGAACGCCAGGCCGGAGGAGGTGCAATTCCCCGATGGAACACTGCGATAGCTATTCCTATAAACTTAAAACTTTTTTCAGACATTAATATTCACTATATTCCGTGATTAAAAAATGGAAATGATCAGCGAAATAATTCAAAATCGCCGTGCAGTTTATCCTGTTCAATACAACGACCGGAAAATCTCACCCGAGGAAATTGAGAGCATATTGGAATCTGCCAATTGGGCTCCTACCCATAGACGCACCGAGCCTTGGCGTTTCAAGGTTTTTTATGGGAAATCCCAACAAAGGTTGGCCCATTTTATGGCTGAAACCTATAAGGAAACCACCGATAAATTTTCCGAAAGAAGTTATGAAAAGATGAAGGCCAATCCAGTAAAGGCAGGATGCGTTATTGCTATTTGTATGCAGAGAGATCCAAAGGAAAGTGTTCCGGAATGGGAAGAAATAGCCTCTACCGCCATGGCCGTACAAAATATGTGGCTTACGGCCTCAGAAATGAAAATTGGAGCGTATTGGTCATCTCCGGGGGTAAAGGATTATTTGGGCCATTTTGTGGATCTTGCACAAGGTGAACGTTGCCTCGGATTTTTTTACCTCGGAAAATACGACGAGGAACTACCCCAGGGCACACGGAAAACTCCTATAAAAGATAAGACGGTTTGGATATAAGGATGGATTGTAGTTCTATTCTATTGCACAGTCTTTCGATAGATGTGGATTTTTGTTAGTCACCTGTTTTTGGGTCAGGCCTGATTTAAAATAGGAGCGCCTGCATAATGTGAACCCAAATCGTACAATATTTGGGTGCCTTTAATTTGTGGAATAGAATAGCTACTGAACTTAAAGGGCTCTCCCAATCAAATTACACAGAGAAATTGTTTACATTTAAAATTCTTCAACTTTGGGAATTTTATCGACAATGGAGCACATCGTCATCATCGGAAATGGAATTGCGGGCACCACAGCTGCCAGGCACATTCGGAAATTATCTGATAAAAGAATAACCATTGTTTCTGCGGAATCGGATTATTTCTTCTCGCGTACGGCCCTTATGTATGTGTACATGGGCCA
>CAYXDM010000036.1:13205-15776 GCA_964463595.1 uncultured Aequorivita sp.
AATGCGCCGAACAATAAAGTGTGTCCCGGAGCCGTAATAGTTGGCGGTGGACTGATCGGGATCGAAATGGCCGAGATGCTCCGGTCCAGGGACATTAAGGTCACGCTCCTCGTTCGCGAACCCGCATTTTGGGAAAATGCCCTTCCGCTATCAAATTCTGAAATGCTTTCGCGCCATATAGAATCGCATGGCGTGGATTTAAGGCATCAAGCACATCTCGATAGGATACTGGGAGATGAAAATGGAAATGTCTATGGCGTTCTTACCACTTCCGGTGAGGAAATTCCGTGCCAAGTTGTTGGCATTGCTACGGGAGTAAAGCCCAATATTGAATTTTTAAAGAATTCCAAGATTGAAACGGGAATGGGGATTTTGGTCGATCGAAACCTGGAAACCAATATCCCCGATGTGTATGCCATAGGTGATTGTGCGCAACACCGTGAGCCCATTGGCCTACGTCCGCCTGTGGAGGCGGTTTGGTACACTGGTAAAATAATGGGGGAAACCGTGGCACAAACCATCTGCGGCAATCCTTTGGTTTACAGTCCTGGCCATTGGTTCAACAGCGCCAAGTTTTTTGATATTGAATACCAAACCTACGGATGGGTCTTTCCCCAGGCGAGATTGAGGGAATATGAAGGACAGTTCCACTGGAAATGCGAAAGTGATCTAAGGGCTCTCACCCTTTCCTATAACAAGGAAACAGCGGAATTTTTGGGGATAAATACTTTCGGAATCCGGATGAGGCACGAGGTGTTTGATAGATGGTTGCACGAAAAGAGAAGTGTGGATTACGTGGTGAAAAACCTAGGAGAAGCTAATTTTGATCCCGAATTTTTCAAAAGGTATGAGGCGGATATTTTAGAGGAATATTTATTGAACAAAAAAGAGGTAAGGGTGTAAAATCATTGTAAAAAACATAATAGAGCCGGGAGACTTCCCAGAGTTGGAACGGGTTAATTAATTTTTATAAGAGTTCAGAGTTTATTATATCGAAAAAATGGCATTATTAACTTCAAAAGACACGAATAGCGATAAGGAAATGGCCTTCGACTTCCATTTTCCCACTTCCAAAAAAGCCTTGATTATTTTTACCAGGAATCCTGAGCTCGGAAAAGTAAAAACCCGGTTGGCAAAAACCGTAGGTAATGAAAGTGCCCTGAGGATTTATGAATTTCTCGTTAACCATACTATTGAAATCACCAAGGATCTGAAAGTGGATAAATTTGTGTTTTATTCTGAAGAGATCCGAAAGGACGATGCATGGGACAGCAACGTATTCCGGAAAAGGGTACAGTCCGGAAGCGATCTGGGCATGCGGATGCACAATGCCTTTGAGGAAATTTTCAAAATGGGCTATCACACCGCAATCATCATCGGTTGTGATATGTTTGAAATGGATAAGAAAGATTTGGAAATTGCTTTTGAAAGCCTTCATACCAGTAGTTTTGTAATTGGCCCCGCCACAGATGGCGGCTATTATTTATTGGGCATGAAGCAGAGCAACCCCGAATTGTTTATCAATAAAGACTGGGGTTCGGATTCCGTCCTTATCGATACCCTGGAGGATATTAAAGATGAAAATTACATTTTGCTAAAAAGGCGAAATGACATTGATCATTTTGAAGACATCAAGGATAATCCTGTTTTTATGGATTTCTTCCTTTAAGATTAAACATAGCGCAAGAATCTATGAATTATTTAAAATACATTGAAGCTACAACGCAATATCTGCAACAACGTGGATTTCACGATCCCGAACTGGGGATAATACTGGGCAGTGGATTGGGAAGAATCCTGGAATTTATGCACATTGAAAAGGAAGTCCGGTATAATCTCATACCCAATTTCCCGACCGCAACGGTAGAATTTCATCGTGGCAAGCTTATTTATGGCACTTTGGAAGGCAAAAAAGTTGTGGTGATGCAGGGCAGATTCCATCTTTATGAAGGCTATAGCCCGTTGGATATCACTTTCCCGGTTAGGGTGATGAAATTGTTGGGAATCAAAAAACTATTGATCAGCAATGCCGCAGGAGCCATTAACCCCAAATTTAAAAAAGGGGAATTGATGCTCATAGACGACCATATTAACCTTCAGGGAGGCTCACCGCTAGCCTTTAAAGGTGTGGAACATTTAGGGGAACGATTTGTGGATATGAGCGCACCTTACGATACTGAAATGATCGAAAAACTGAGGCGAATAGCGAATGGAAATAACATCACCCTTCACCAAGGTGTTTATGCGAGCGTGGTGGGTCCCCAGTTGGAAACCAGAGCAGAATATCGCTATCTCAAAATTATCGGTGCGGACGCAGTGGGGATGAGCACCGTGCCCGAGGTAATTGTCGCGAACCATCTCAAATTGCCCGTGGTCGCCATTTCTGCATTAACGGATGAATGTGATCCGGATAATTTAAAACCTGTGAATATCGAGGAAATTCTGGCAATGGCCGCAAAGGCAGAGCCCAATATGATAACGCTGTTCCGGGAATTGATAAAGGAGGTTTGAATCGCAGATCCCGTTATGCTCCTCTTATTCGCAACTATTATTATTCCGGGCCCGTGTTCT
>CAYXDM010000037.1:0-13694 GCA_964463595.1 uncultured Aequorivita sp.
TGCGTACCGGTTGTTCGCATTCCTGAATATTTTGAAACGTTGATGTATAAAAATATCGTGGACAAGGAAATAGGCCAGGCCATAGGCAAATATACCCAAACCGATGGGCAGCCCCGCCCAGAAACCATAATAGCTCCAGCCAATAAAACATCCTATGCTTACAAGCGCGTAGAAGAGAAAAAAATAGTCGTTGCGTTCCCACCAGCTGTCGTGATCCTTGCGGTGATGGTCTTTATGAAGATGCCATAAAAACCCGTGCATTACGTATTTATGCGTAAACCAGGCCATAAATTCCATGGTGCAAAAGGTGCCGACAAAGATCGATATCCAAAGGAGGGTGTTCATTTTTAAATATTTTATCTGGAATCTTTTAAAAATTCCTAACCAAATTTAATTGATATTTTAAATAGCTTTCCGTCAAAAGACCGAATTTCTCATAGTTCGGCACACGGACGCGGGATCTCTTTATTTCCGAAGCGGGAGTTTGCTGTAATTTTTTCAAGAGTCTTTTGTAATATTTATAGGCCACAAAGACCCCCAACCTTGCGTCGTGCGGCAGATGGAGAATCCCGGTATATGCTTTTTTGAAGTTATCCTCGATTTCTGAAATTATTTCCTGCTTTGAAATTTCGTCCAAAGTATCCAGATTTCTATTTGGGAAGTAGGTTCGGCTTAAAATCTCCTCGTCGTCCTTAATATCCCGAAGAAAATTCACTTTTTGAAAGGCAGAACCCAAACTCATGGCCGCATCCTTTAGGCTGTTGTATTTCTCCATATCGCCCTTTACAAAAACCTGTAGGCATATCAATCCCACTACATCGGCAGAGCCGTAGATATAATCGTTGAATTCCTCGACGGAAGTATAGACGCTTTTCGAAAGATCCTGCCTCATGCTATCCATAAATGTACGGATCAACTCCCTGTCGATATTATATTTATGGACGGTATGCTGAAAGGAATTTAAAATGGGATTCAAGCTGATGCGATCGGTTAACGATTGGTTCAGTTCATTTTCAAATCGGTGAAACAGTAATTCCTTGTTATAGTCGTGAAAGGAATCCACGATTTCATCGGCGAATCTCACAAAACCATACACATTATGGATATCCTGCCTGATGGAAGGTCCCAACATTCGGGTGGCCAGGGAAAAGGAGGTGCTATAGGTCTGGGTAACTTCCCTACTGCATTTCTGGGAAACTGTATCGAAAAGCTCTTTCATACGCTAATTTGTTTTTCAATTAAACCGGCGGCCAATTTTCCCGAAATAAGTGCTGGTGGTACACCGGGGCCAGGTACCGTAAGTTGCCCAGCAAAAAATAGATGTTTCACTTTTCCACTTTTCAATTTGGGTCTCAGAAAAGCGGTTTGGAGCAAGGTATTTGCAAGGCCGTACGCATTTCCCTTATAACTGTTGTATTCCGTGATGAAGTCTTTTAGGCAAAAGGATTTTTTAAATATAATATTTTTTTTGAGCTCTTGACCCGTATTTTTTTCCAAACGATCCATGATTTTATCGAAATATTTCTCGCGCAATCCTGGCGTATCATCCAAACCCGGGGCGAGGGGTATAAGAAAAGTCCCGGCTTCATGATCGGGGGGCGCAAAGCCATCTTCCGTTTTTGAGGGAAAGCTGGCATAGAACAACGGATCCTCGGGCCACTCTGGAAAATCGTAAATGGCCCTTGAGTGCGCTTCGAAATCCACGTCAAAAAAAAGAGTGTGATGGGCTACCCTTTCCACTTTTTTATTAAAACCCACATAAAATAAAAGGGCGGAGGGTGCTAAGGTTTTCTTCTCCCAATATTCCTCTGAATATTGGCGGTGTTCTGGATTCAATAATGTTTCAGTATGATGGTAATCGGCGCCGCTCAAAATGTACTCGGCGTCGATAATCCTTCCGTTTACAACAAGGCCAATAGCTTTATTTTTTTCAACAATAATCCGGTCTACATTCTGGTCTGTCTTGATTTGCACACCCAGCTCCCTAGCCAGTTTCACTATTCCTTCCACTACCGAAAACATTCCTTTTTTGGGATGGAAGGTGCCAAGGCCAAAATCGGCATAGTTCATAAAATTGTAAAAAGCCGGGGTCCGCGAGGGTTTGGCCCCTAAAAATAAAACTGGGAACTCCAATATTGAAACCAACCGCGGATTGTTGAATTCGGCCCGAACTTCCTTGCTTATTGTACTGAAAAACTGGTCTATTTTTTTGGCGGTTTTTAAGGTGACCAATTCCAGTGGGGACACTCCCGGACGATAGACCAGATCTTTTATGGCAATATTGTAATTGTCCTGGGCGTGCGCGATAAACTTCTTCAATTTCACCGAACTTCCCGGCTCTTCCGCCTCAAAGGCCGAACATATTTTTTCCAAGGTATCCTCGATGGTGATAGAATCGTTTTTCCAAAAATAGACTTTGTACGCGGGGTTGAGCTTAATCAAGGAATAATAATGGGAAGGCTTTTTTTCGAAATCGGCAAAAAAACGTTCAAAGACATCGGGCATCCAGTACCAGGTCGGGCCCATATCAAAAGTAAACCCATCAGCTTTTAGTTGCCTCGCACGGCCGCCAATGTAGGGACTCTTTTCATAGATCGTCACCCCGTGCCCCTCCCGGGCAAGGTAACAGGAGGCAGCCAACGCTGAAAATCCGGCTCCGATTACGGCTATGTTCTTCCCCATATTGTTTAATGAAAACTAAAATTAGTTAAACAAAAGTAGTTAATATAATTCGACATGGCGGAATTTTAATTTAAATTAACTTCTTGTTTTTATTTTTTGGAGGTAGTCCTTAAATGATTCGATATCCTGGAATTTTTTCTGATGGATGTTGTCGGATTCCCCTTGAAAATTTCGGTTTCCCAAAATCCAGAGTTCGTTTTCCGTGCCCAAGAGTTTCCGAAAATTCCTTTGGTAAGCCTCATGGTCCTCCATTTTGGGATGTGTGGTAAAATAAGTAACGAAAACAACCTGCGATTTTTGCTTTAAAAGGGGCAGAAGACTTTCAGTGGGCATATTTGCTCCCAAATAGAGCGTTTTGAAGCCGTGCTGTACCAATTCATAATAGGCGTACAAAAGACCTATTTCATGCAATTCCCCCCAGGGAAGAAATAGAACAAATTCCGGGGTATCCTTGACAGGTGAAGTCTTTTTCGCCTTGTCCGTCTGTACTATAAGTCCGTGTTTGATCTTTTGGGACACAAAATGTTCGTGCGAGGGGTCCACGGTACCTGATTGCCATAGAAGGCCTGCATGGGTGAGAAGAGGAACGAAAACCTTGGAATAGATATTGCTAAAACTCGTTTTCTTCAAAAGATCCTTCAGGGTAACCTCAAATTTTTCCCCGTCGAAAGTGAGCATGGCAGATCTAAATGATTCCAGAGCAAAAGTGGTAGCGCCAGCCCCGGTTTCCTTTTCCATCAAGGACTGGATTTCACCGTGATCCATGTGAGCAAGGTTGGAAATTTTATGTCCAGAGTTATAGAGTAAGGCAATATTGAGCAGTTTTTTGAGGTTTTCCATATCGTACCTCCGGATATTGGTGTCCGTGCGATTTGGCTCCAGAAGATTATATCTCTTCTCCCAGATTCGTATCGTATGCGCCTTTACGTTTGAAAGATTCTCCAGGTCTTTTATGCTGAATTCCGTTTTTACCACTGCCGTGTTTTTTGTGAAAGTACAAAAAAGAAGCCAGATCTGTTTAGTTTATCCGGGAAAGTGTTGAACAAAATATCCCTTGGAAATATTATACCGAATTGCCAATTTTTTTATTTGAAGACCATCATAAAACCGTAGTTTTGAATTTCCTGAACTCCTAATTTTATGAGACCTTTTTTCCTTTTAATGTTTGCAATAGTCATTTCCCATTCGGTCCACGGCCAAAAACCCAGGATTAAAATAACCTATTTAACCAGTAACCATGGGAAGATAGATGCTGATCAGGATCCTTGGATTTTGTTGCTAGATGAAGCCCTGGTACTAGGCAGTTCACAGAAAAAGCTGGAAGGACAGGTGGAATTTCCCTATGAGGAAGTTTATATAAACTGGAAGTCCACACCTCCGGAATATATAAAGGTGGCCCATTTTTCAGATGTAAAAGCTATCAGAACGGTAGATACAAATTTTGTCGATCGGTACAAATACCAATTGACGGATCATACAAAAACGATCTTGGGATATACCTGCCATAAAGCCATTACCACGGTCAACTCAAACACCATTGAGCTATGGTACACCAAGGATGTGCCTTTTAATGCTTCGCCTGTGGCCATGGGGATGGAACTTGGATTGGTGCTGGAATATGTTCGCAACGGCAATACCTCCATAACGGCTTCGGAAGTGGAAGTATTCAACGGATCCATTGAAATACCGAACCTGGAACCGATAGACCCCTTAACGTATGAGGATGAACTATGGAAAAGCAGGTTTATCCAAATTCCGATTTTTAAAGAGGAACAGATCAACTTTGTCAAGGAACCAAAAGCTTCGGATGAGGTAATGCGGTTTGGAAGTGGCACGGTGATTTTAAGGAAAATCAGGATTCCGGAACTCAAAGCTGGAACCCAAGGCTTTATTCAGGCGACCCAACGTTCCTTGGGCGATGCCTATGACCGGACAGCATCTATTTTTCTTATCCGAAAAAGTGAAAAGAAAAATTTTTTGGTTGGAATGCAAAAGGGCATGGAAGAGTTTGCAACTTATGAAAATGGCAATGGAACCGTTTATAAAGGAATGGTGGCAAACGAAAATTTCGAGCCCAGTATAGAGCTGATGCGGTTTTTCACCCCGTTTGGAGTGGATCATTTTAATGGGAGGGTAAAGTTGAAAGGAAAGGAATGGCAAGATTCCGTGCTGTATAGGCAGGACATTTCGGAATTTGTTGACCTACTGTCTGGAGACGAAGTGTATATAGGTGCGTTTATCGGCAATTATGACGCAGGTGGTCATGAGTTGAGCCTGGAGCTCACCTTCCATCCGGGTTGGTATGGAGATTCGCCCAAAATCGAAGCCTTGCCCTTGTTCAATACTACCAGTGTGATGGAAATGGGTGGCCAAGGATATCCCACTATGTTTGATACTCCCAAGGGTCTGAAGGTGGACTTTGAGTTAAGGAGGGATTCCAAAAATGTGAGATTGAGATATATAGCAACGGGCCATGGAGGTTGGGGCGGGGGAGATGAGTTCAATCAAAAGACCAACACTCTTTATTTAAACGGAAAGGAGATATTTAAATTCATTCCCTGGCGCGTGGATTGTGGGTCTTACCGATTGTACAATCCCGTTTCCGGAAATTTCCAAAATGGCCTGTCCTCATCCGATTTAAGCCGGACCAACTGGTGCCCAGCCACAATCACCCCACCGGAGTACATAGACTTGGGAGATCTGCCAGCGGGAAAACATACCCTTGAAATAGATATTCCGCAAGGGGCTCCGGAAGGAAATAGTTTCAGTTATTGGAATCTCTCGGGCGTATTGCTCTTTGATAAGACTTTTTAGCTTGCTGGAAGAGGGATATTTATTTTACTTTAGACTTCAGGTACACCGTAGATTAAACCAGTTGACAAATAAGATTTTAAAAATTAAGGCAATGGATTCACTTTATCCCAACGAAAATTTTTGGAGCTCAAAGTATAAAAGCGGTGAAATAGGCTGGGATATTGGATATGTTTCTACGCCATTAAAGGAATATATAGACCAACTTTCAGACAAGAAACTGAAGATATTGATTCCAGGCGGGGGAAATTCCTACGAAGCTGAATATCTATTTGAAAACGGTTTTAAAAATGTCTTCGTCATCGATTTTTCAAATATTCCCCTGGAAAATTTTTCAGGGCGGGTTCCTTCCTTTCCAAAGGAAAACTTGATCTGTAAAGACTTTTTCGAACTTGAGGAAAGATTTGATCTCATTTTGGAACAGACCTTTTTTTGTGCCCTGGACCCACGACTTCGGGAAAAGTATGTTTCAAAAATGCACGACTTATTAAGAGCCAATGGGAAATTGGTCGGGCTATTGTTCAATATTCCCTTAAATGAAGACAGACCGCCGTTTGGTGGACATGAGAGGGAATACCGCGATCTTTTTGAGGAGAAATTTGCAATCGATACAATGGAGACTGCGTATAATTCAATTTCACCCCGTGCGGGAAATGAACTGTTCATAAAGATGGTCAGGAAATAATCCAGATCCCGATGTTATGGGATAAGACAATCGCTTTTTAAAATTTTACCTTTACAGGAAAACTTAACCACGATGAACAATTCCATACCAAAATCCATATTCGACTTTTTACTGGCTTTGAGGCAAAATAACAATCGCGAATGGATGCAGGACCACAAGACTGAATATTTGAAGAATGAGGCTATTTTGAGGGATTTCTATGCGGAAGTTGAACAGGGACTGGGGGCAACCGACGAAATTGCCGAGGTGAAAATATATAGGATAAATAGGGATCTCCGTTTTAGAAAGGACAAAACTCCCTATAATTCGCATAGGAGCGTCAGTTTCACACGGGCAGGGGCACACCGCCGTGGAGGGTATTATTTTAGAGTGGATCCGGGTAACTGTTATATGTCAGGAGGATTTTTCGGGCCCGAACGGGAAGACCTATTTCGGATTCGCAAGGAGTTTGAAACTGATGCCACCGAAATCCGGGCCATCCTGGAGGAAGAAAATTTCAAAAAAGCATTCGGAGGCCTTTTACAGGCTGATGCCGTTAAGTCTGCGCCAAAGGGTTTTGACAAACAGCACGAAAACATGGACCTGATAAAGTTAAGAAGCTTTGTGGTAAGGCATCCTTTCACAGATAAGGAGGTGCAATCGGAAAATTTTGGCGAAAATCTCCTGTACCATTTCTTGTTGCTTCGTCCTTTTCTTGATTATATGAGCAGTGTGCTCACCACCGATTTAAACGGAATTTCCCTTCTGGATCAGTAGAGTTCGAATTCCGGCTCCAAGAGTTGGATGTTGCTCTTTAATCTTTCCTTTACAATATCCATCATTCGTTTGTTCAGCGCAGATGAATTTTGGATATAGGTGTCGAACTCCTCCAAAGTGAACTGCCCAATAATAATTCCTTTTATCGAATTCCTGAACTTCATATCCTTTTGGATGGCGTTTTCGATATAATCCAAACGTTTTTCCAGGGTGAGATCGTAAAAGACATTCTTGTGTTTCACCACATAATTTCTAAAAGAAGCCAATAAAAGGTCGTTCTGTAACCTTACAATTGGTCTCAATGTGCAATTTTGAAAACATTCATCCGGGGTCATGTCTGGACGGATATGTGCGGAGGGAATTTCTGGTCGCATTCCCAATAATATGCTATCTCGAGTTTCCATAATAGGCTTTTTTCTAAAATTAGGGATTATAGAGGGCGTTCCCCAAGGTTTTCCAAGAAGTTATAAACCTCTTTTCAACAACGAAAGTTGTTCCTATCTTTGGGAATGGCCTTTTTTTCGACGAATAGGATCATCGTCTTTTCCGGTTCGAAAATTGGGAATTAATCTGAATACCATTTGTATGAAAATATTATCGGTAGATCAACTATACGAGCTGGACAAAATAACGATCAACAGACAAAATTTGGCGCCATCGGAATTGATGGAACGGGCCGGCAAAATGGTTTTTGATTGGATAACCGGCCATTTTGAACCCGACAATTTGCTTTTCCATATTTTTTGTGGGGTGGGCAACAATGGGGGCGATGGTCTGGTAGTAGGGAGGCTGCTGCACAAATCTGGTTACCGGGTCAAAATTTATATCGTCCAATTCAGTGACAGCCCTTCAACGGAATTCGTCTCGAATTATCAAAACCTCCAAAAGGAGAATGTGGAGTCAATATGTATAGGCGTGGAGAGGAATTTCCCCGAAATAGGGAAGGGCGATATTATTATCGATGCCATTTTTGGAATAGGCCTGAATAGGTCGACTAATGGTTGGATAAAACAATTGATTGATCATCTAAATAAAAGCGGAGCGTATGTTCTTTCACTGGATATTCCCAGTGGCCTGTTTGCCAATACCCCAATAAACGACAATGCAGCAGTCATAAAAGCGGATTATACCCTCACTTTCCAACTTCCAAAAATGGCTTTTGTCCTTCCGGATACGGCTTCTTTTGTCTCCCGGTTTGAATGTCTGGATATCGGCTTGGATACGGATTACATTGAAAAAGTCCAACCTTTGGCCACCCTGGTTTCAAAGGCTGACATACAGGAAATATACAGGCCCAGGAATAGATTTGGCTACAAAGGTACGTATGGACATTGCCTTATTGTGGGCGGCAGTCATGGGAAAATTGGGGCGGCCGTACTTTCCACTAAATCGGCCTTTAGAATTGGGGCAGGGATGGTAACGACCTTTGTTCCCAAATGCGGGTATCAAATTCTCCAAACCGCCGTGCCCGAGGCCATGACCATCACCGATAAGGAGCAAGATTTCATTACAGAAATCACCCTGGATTTTAAACCTTCGGCCATTGGGATAGGGATTGGAATGGGAAAAAACAGAGCCACGGTGAAGGCTATGAAAGAGTTGTTCATCCAGTACAAAGGTCCTTTTGTGATTGATGCGGACGCCCTGAACAATCTTTCCGAAAACCAGGACCTGTTGACTTTGCTTCCGGCACATTCCATACTTACGCCACATATTGGCGAATTGAGGAGACTGATCGGTACCTGGAAAGACGATTATGAAAAACTTGAAAAAACCAAACGGTTCTCCAAGAGATACAATGTGACCGTAATAATAAAGGGACCGGATACCCTAACAGTCTATAAGGACCAAGTGTACGTGAACACCACTGGCAATCCCGGAATGGGAACAGCGGGAAGCGGGGACGTGCTCACCGGGATCATTACAGGTTTGCGTTCACAGGGATATGATATGTTAGCTGCCGCCATTTTCGGGGTGTACATCCACGGCCTGGCCGGAGATCTGGCAGCGAAGGAATTGGGACTCGAATCCCTAATGGCCGGGGATATCCTTCAGCAATTAGGCGAGGCGTACAATTATATATCACCTGAGCGGTAATGGAGGTTCATCTTTTTAGCGGCCGACAATCTGGAGTTTCTTGATTCTGAAAGAGGATATTTTTTGGGATTTTGACCGAATTGCCACTAGGTTTTCAGTCTGCCTCTTTCCAGATTCTTAAGCCAAAAAAACTCCATCCTCAGCATGTAAGAACTACTTTCCCCTGAAAATCTTTGCATTCTTCGACCCCCCCAACTGTATAATCCCTCTCCAACCGTGTAAAAATTACACACTTTTTACCCATTCACATAAAAAAAACCGCTGATACCGCGCTATATACGTAATGGTACGGCGCTTGCTTAGGGGGTTACAGTTTAACTGCAAAATCTGGGCTTTTAGCTCGATTGTAATTTAATAAAGAATCTAGAATGAAAGAAATTCTTCCAGTGGGGAACCTTAGCGATAACAACACAGACCAAAATTTTGAAACGTTAACTTTAGCCAACGAGTCGTACGAAACACCTTCCATTACTTCTGAATCCTTTACGGAAAATCCTGAAAAGTCTTCCAAGGAAAAAACTAATCCTTGGGGAATTTTTGTTTTGGGCAGTTGTTTTGTATTGATGGTATTGGCAACGTATCTGTTTTTCTATTTGAACAATGACTTTACCACTTTTCACGAGGAACGGCTCAACTCCACTTGGGGATATCCTTTTCTGTTGATGGCAATTGGTCTGCTCATTTTTAAGGCGAGCTTTTTTGTTTATACCCTTATCAGATATTTTCAATACAAGTCTATTCCTTCCGTGAGCGATGCGGATCTACCGACCTGTACCGTAATTGTTCCAGCATACAATGAAGGGAAACAAGTTTGGGAAACCCTGAAGAGTTTGGCCAATAGCGATTATCCCGAAGGCAAACTGCAGTTGCTCGCCATAGACGATGGCAGTAAGGACGACACTTGGGAATGGATGCAGGAGGCAAAAAGAACCTTGGGCGATCGGGTAACCATTTTCCAACAACCAAAGAACCAGGGCAAGCGCCATGCATTGTACCGTGGTTTCAATTTGGGCACCGGGGAGATATTCGTTACCGTGGACAGTGATTCCGTGGTAAAACCAAACACCTTGCGCAACCTGGTAAGTCCGTTTATGGTTGATGAAAACTGTGGTGCCGTGGCCGGAAACATTCGGGTATTGAATACAAAAAAAGCATTGTTGCCAAAGATGCTCGATGTCAGTTTTGTACTCAGCTTCGAATTTGTACGCTCGGCGGAAAGCAGTTTGAATTCCGTATTGTGTACCCCCGGAGCCTTGGCGGCCTATAGAAGATCGGCGGTATTTGCGTGTCTTCCCGAATGGATCAACCAGACCTTTATGGGAAAACCTTCCGATATTGGAGAGGATCGGGCCATGACAAATATGATTTTGAAACAGGGACACAAAGTTTTGTTCCAGCGAAACGCCTATGCTTATACCAACGTACCGGAAGACTATACGGGACTCTACAAGATGTTTATCCGCTGGGGCCGCAGCAACGTGCGAGAGAATATTGAAATGTCCAAATACGTATTTAAAAATTTCAGGGTAGGCGCCAAAAGTGGAACGCGACTGTTGTTTTTAAGCCAGTCGCTCAAAATAATAATGAGCTATCCCTTTATACTGTTTATGCTCTTTTTTATTGCCACGCATCCTATTCTGTTTTTCAGCTCGACCTTGTTCGGCATTCTTGTGCTCTCCAGTTTCCCCGTATTGTTTTACGCCAAAAGATATAAACTCTCCGAATCCGTTTGGGCCTACGCCTACAGTATTCTATATACTTTTGCCCTATTCTGGATTACTCCCTACGCCATAGCCACCGCCAGCAAAAGAGGTTGGCTAACGCGAGGATAACCAGTTAATGGATTTACCTAGGGCATTTCCTGCCAGTACCTACAACCCCCACAGTTAGGTACTGGCTTTTTTTATTTTGGTATATTGGTATCTCGGTATGTCGTATCTTGGTATACTGGAAAGGGAATGTGAATCTAGAATCTGAAAATCCAACAATCCGAGATGAAAGTAACGTACAGAACCGACATAACTCCAAGCCCGAGACAGATTGTTGACGTGTACAACAGTTCTGGCATAAACCGGCCCACGACAGACCTAGACCGAATTGGAAAAATGTATGCAAACTCCAACTTAATTGTTACGGCATGGGACAATGATGTGTTGGTTGGCATTTCTCGTTCATTAACGGACTTCTGTTATTGCTGTTATCTCTCCGACCTTGCCGTCCGGAAAAATTATCAGGCAGGTGGAATCGGAAAAAAACTTATTGAATTGACAAAACAGAAAATAGGTGGACAAACAGTGTTAATCCTTCTTTCCGCCACAACCGCCATGGGTTATTATCCAAAAGTTGGATTCGAAAAAATAGAAATTGGCTTTATAATAAAACGAACAAAATAAGTAACGGAAAATTAAACCGAAAAATCGATGAAAAAATCAGACATAAAAGAATTTCCGGAATATTATGACGCCTACATCAATTTAAATGATGATGTAGAGCTTGCTGTCGCTTTTGACCAAGGTTTAAGACAAATTGATGAAATAGACAAAGAGCAACTAAAACGCATTGGTTTAAAAGTCTATGCGGACGGAAAATGGACGGTCCATAAAATAATACAACATCTGTCGGATTGGGAACGCATCTGGTGCTACCGGACACTTCTCGCAGTGCGAAGAGAAGGTACAATTCCCGTAGGCCTTGACCACAACCTTATGGCCGACCATTCAAATGCCGATGAATTATCAATAGAACAACTACTTTCCGAATTTCGCGCCGTTCGTTTGGCCACAATAGCCATTTTTGACACATTCAATTCCGAAATGCTTCAGTCCGACTGTAGGTTCAACAACAATCACATGTCCGTTTTGGCCATGGGGTTTAATATTATCGGCCATCAACTTCATCATTTTAATGTTGTAAAAGAAAGGTATGTTCCCCTTGACGATTGAAAACAAAGGGGATGTTACCTTCAAAAACTAAACAGAAGCTATAATCGAAATCTCAACGTTGACCGATTTAGGTAATTGTGCCACTTCCACGGTTTCACGGGCCGGTGCAGTGGCCTCTTGGAAATAGGAACCATACACCTTGTTGATCGCACCAAAATTGTTCATATCACTTATGAAGATTGTGCTTTTCAGTACATTTTCAAAGGTCATTCCGGCTTGAACGAGAATGGCCTTCAAATTTTCCATCACCAATCTTGTTTCAGTTTCAATATCGTCCAAAACTAAAGCTCCTGTTTTTGGATCGATGGCGATCTGGCCTGAAGTAAACAGCATTCCATTTTTTAAGGTAGCTTGATTGTAAGGCCCAATTGGTGCAGGGGCGTGGTGGGTGTTTATTATTGTTTTCATAATTAATGGTAATGTCCAATGTTTAATGGTTCATAACAAGTTTCACGTTCTAGTGCACATACCTAATGTCCCAGACCTCATCTTCACCTCCCGGTCCCAAATCAATTTCACTTCCCCATATCCAAATGTCACCTCCGTCGACCTTAAAGCCTCTTGTCGCTCTCCCTTCGTTTATCGTACTTAATATCACTCAACATCGAGGATTTTATTCCGATATAAAAATACCACGCGGTATTGATACTGCCAATGGGTGTCCAGTTAAAGCTCATCTGCCAGGATTCAAGGTCACGCTGAAAACGGAATTGCGTTAAAGTTACCCCTTTATTTTTAAAATCATATCCAGAAGAAACCCCCACCGTCCATCTTGGCGCTATGGTCAAATTGGTGCTGAACATAATGGACTGCGAACTTATCTCATCCTGGCGTCTGTCATTCCCGTAGGTAATGGTATAGGCAAGGCGCATATCCCACGGGATGGAGTAATTATACCAATCCACAGTTGTCCTGGCTGCCTCTTCTTCCTCGGTTTCCTCCTCATAGATCTGACCATCATAAATATCTGCGGGCTCCCCAAAGAGGTCGTCCGGCCGACCTCCGTTCCTAAAGGTTTCGTTGTCCATTCTACTTCGGTCAACAGTGCGTTTGCTAAAATCCTTGCTGGAAAAAGAATAATTGATACTCACGTTGGCATTTGCCAATCGGAACAGACTTCCTCCATTGTTAATGTTGAAAACATCGATTTTCCGATTGTTGTTATCCAAAGCATAGGGATCCAATGTCCCACTGAAGTTGAAATCCAATCTTGGAACTACCGGAACACTGCCGGAAAACTGCACGGGGCTCCATTGAAGGGAATCGCCGGCAAGGTTATAGGCGGTTCTAAAGTTCAGGTTATTCAATAGGATCACTTTTTTAGGCTCCGTTGCCAAGGTATCCCGATTGCGGATTTTTGCCTCGAAGGTATTGCTGACGCCCATGGAAATATTGCTCGAGTAAATCCTGCTCGGCGGTCCGTAAAGAGTGTTTTCAAACCTGGAATACGGAACAATTTCGCCGGCCGCCTCCTCTGCGGTTGGGGGAATCCTGAATTCGTCGTAATATCTGTCGAAAGCCGGATTTACATTGTATCCCACCGAAGGCCTAATGACGTGTCTAAGTGCCTGGATTTTTTTGTCCTGCCCAAAGTTAAATTGGCCGTAGATCGTCGTTCCCAGGCTCGTGGTAAAATCGTATGTCCGGTAGCTATCGAATCCCGAGATCGTATCCTGAACAATGCCCCCCCGACCTCGGAAAGCCTCCTCATCATATCGTTT
>CAYXDM010000037.1:13794-15423 GCA_964463595.1 uncultured Aequorivita sp.
GCCAAGGTGAAATTCACCTGTGGATCGCCCTCAAATGTTCTGGAATAGGAGACCGAGGAACTTAAAGTGTTTACCAGGGCACTGGCATTGTTGGTCTGGTTGATCGATTCGGTAAAATATTTGCTGCTCCCCAAATTTACCGAAGCCGAGAATCGCGAATTCGGACTGCTCTTGGTATCCTGGGAGTGGGACCAACGGATATTGTAAATACTGGATTCGCTATAGCCGGGAAAACCACGTTCGCCCTCGATCAGGCTCTCAAAACGCAGACTGACATTGCCCCTAAATTTATATCGCTTCACATAGCTCGATTCCCCCCGAAGGGCATAACTGCCATTGGTATAGTAGTCGCCCATTACACTCAGATCCAAATAATCATTGATGGCAAAATAATATCCGCCATTCTGAAAGAAAAAGCCCCGACTGTTATTTTCCCCAATGGAGGGAATTATAAACCCCGAGGTCCGATCTTCAGACAATGGAAAATATGCAAAAGGCAGCCCAACAGGGGTGGGCACATCGGCGATATACATATTGGTGAGCCCGGTAACAATCTTCTTCCTTGGAATAAACTTAGCCTTACGGGTATAAAAGAAATATTCCGGATCGTCGATATTTTTTGAAGTGGTGAACTTCACATTTCTTAGGTAAATTACCGAATCGTTCACCTTCTTTGTCACTTCCGAGATCACATTGAACCCAGACTGTTCCGTACGGCTGTTGAACACCAATGCCTTTTCCGATCTGAAATTGTACCGGATGGAATCCGGCTCCACCTTATTAGGTCCCTGAACGAAAATAGGACGTTGACTATAGGTGCCCGCACTGTCTATCCCCTTGGCGTACACTTCATTTTTGTTGTAATCCAAAATGATGAGACCTGCATCTATGCGCATATCCTCATAAATTACATAGGCCTTATTATACATATAGACCCTCTTTTCCTTTCTGTTCAAATACACATAATCCTCTCCATAATATTCCACCATGTCGGTAAGCACTTCCTCCGGGGGCTTAATGGTATCGGTCTTCACCGTATCTTGGCTGCGTTCGTTCAACTCTGCCACAACCGGATTCAAATTGATTGAAACCGAATCCTTTTCAGGTGCGACGTATCGGTCCAAAGTGTCAGATATGGGAATATTGGTTTCCTTCCTTACCGGTATATCCTGGGCATGCAAAAAACTACTATTGCAAAATAGCATTGTTAAGAAGATTGTTAAGTAAAGCTCGTGGGTCCGCAATGCTCCGATACGATTATTTTGTAGATTTGGCTCAGTATTTGAAACGCTCAAAAATAAACATATTTTCTCGGGTATCTTTTTTAAAATGGAATTTTACTCAAATGGGGTTTTGGCAATACAAAGTAGCAACAGTGAAGTTGGAATTTTGTTTCTTCGCCACAATTTTTGGCTCCTTCACCTAAAAATACCACAGCAAAAATTTATGAGGGAGCAGACCGAAAGGATAAGGGCGTTTTAAGTAATAATCATTAATGTTAATCGTTCAAATTTATATGAAAGTTAATATTGCAATTGCCCTATTATTCACACTTACCACAGCACTGTCTAATACGCCCGGTGGGGCGGCAGAAAATCCCGTCAAACCGTTTGTCGTTGTCCTGGATGC
>CAYXDM010000038.1:0-15202 GCA_964463595.1 uncultured Aequorivita sp.
GGAACATGTGGAATGTCCTAATGTTTAATGATCTATGATCAATGTCTTATTCTTAAAACTTTATCTTCATATTCTTCTACTGCTCTTGGTTAGAGGATCATATGGCAGAAGTTCTCGTTCAGAATTAAGAATGCAGAATGCAGAATTCAGAATTCAGAATTCAGAATGTAGAATACAGAATTCAGAATTCCTAATCCATAACTCATAACTCATAACTCATAACTCATAATTCCTATTCCTAATTCCTAATTCCTAATTCCTAATTCCGAATTCACAACGCAAACATCCTATAACTCTGCCTCACTTTTTTGATCACTTCTTCCGTGCGTTCGGCATGGGTATCGCTGATAAAGAGCTGGCCAAAATTATCGTCGTCCACCAGGGAGATTAAGTGTGCCACCCGTGTTTCATCCAATTTGTCGAAGATGTCGTCCAACAATAAAATTGGATTGGTTTTGGAATGTCTTTTAATAAAGTCGAATTGGGCCAATTTCAATGCGATCAGGTAGGATTTTTGTTGGCCCTGCGATCCGAATTTCTTGATGGGGTGGCCGTCAATTTCCAGGATCAGATCGTCCTTATGGACTCCGTAGTTGGTATATTGTGATATCCGGTCCCGAGCTATATTCCTTTCGAGCAGGGTATATAGGTCATTCTGTTGGAGTTGGCTTTCGTAAATCATATTGATTTCTTCATCCCCACTGCTGATGGATTTATAGCGATTCAGGAAAATGGGAAGAAATTCTTCCAGAAAAGCGGTGCGCTTTCCAAAAATGGAAGTGCCAAAAGCATGAAGTTGCTCATTATAGATGTCGATGGTGTCCTGGCTGAACGTTCGGTTGGCTTCAAAATATTTCAAGAGGGAATTGCGCTGGGCCAGCACCTTGTTGTAGTTGATAAGCACCCTAAGATAATCGGCATCCCCTTGCGAGATCACGCCGTCGATAAATTTCCTTCGGGTGTCGCTGCCTTCAATAATCAAATCGCGATCTGCGGGGGAAATGATCACCAAGGGCAAAAACCCGATATGGTCACTGAACTTTTCGTAGGCCTTGCCATTGCGTTTGATTATTTTCTTAAGTCCTTTCTTAGCACTGACCACAATTTTTTCGGTTTCCCCATTTTTTGCGTATGATCCCTCCACCACAAAAAAATCCTCTCCATGCTTGATGTTTTGGGTGGTAATGGGATTAAAATAGCTTTTTCCGAAAGAAAGATGGTAGATGGCATCCAGCACATTTGTCTTTCCCACGCCGTTATTTCCGACAAAGCAATTGATTTTTGGATCAAATTCGAAGGTCTCTGCCGTAAAATTCTTGTAATTCAGTAAGGAGAGTTTTTGTAGAATCATAAGGATGAAAGGGTTGCATTCCGTTAATTTTTTCGGAATGAGATATAATTAGCCTTGCAAATTATAGAAAAATAAGAAATATTTATCCTTTCAAATTCCATTTAAAATTTTATTTTTGCGCCACATTAACCTAGAACTATGGCAACGTATAAAAAACGCGCGGGCAAACCGAGAACCAAGGCCGATAAAGAGGCCCAGATTGAGGAGAATAGTACCACGGCTGGGGTGTTCAACAGTCTCGACCAAGGGGCATCTAGAACCGAAGCTTGGGTAGAGAAAAACCAAAAAGGGATCATTGGGGCCATTGCCGTAGTGGCGGTTTGTGTTCTGGGGTACTTTGTATATAGCCAATATATCCAAAAACCAAAGGAAGCCGAAGCGATGAACGAGATGTTCCAGGCCCAGAATTATTGGGAACAGGCTCTAACGGCCCCTGCAAAGGATTCTCTTTTCAATCTTTCGCTCCACGGGGGCGAAGGAAAATTTGGTTTTCTCGATATTATCGACAATTACGGGAGTACGGATGCTGCCAATTTGGCCCACTATTATGCGGGCATGGCATACTTCAACCTAAAAAAATATCCGGAAGCCATTGAACATCTGGACAAGTTCCGCAGTAAGGATGAAATGCTTGCCCCCTTGGCAAAAGGAGCCATCGGGGATGCCTTTGTGCAACTGAACCAGACAGAGGATGCTCTAAAATATTATGAGGAGGCCGCCAAAATGCGGACCAATGATTTTACAACTCCCCGTTTTCTGCTGAAAGCCGGGATTGCGGCCATGACCTTGAACCAAAATGACAAGGCATTGAAGCATTTTATGAAGATCAAGGAAGAATATCCAAAATCAGCGGAAGTGACCAAGGCCGAAATCTATACCGGCAGGACACAGGCAATGACCAAATAAATGGCAACGAAAAATAAGGATTTATCGGCTTACGATAAGACATTGATCCCAAATGCGAAAGATTTTCGGTTTGGGATTGTTGTTTCCGAATGGAACCACCAAATAACCGAGGGGATGTTTCAGGGTGCTTTCGATGCGCTCATTGATTGTGGCGCCGGAAAAGAGAACATTGTAAGATGGAATGTTCCAGGCAGTTTTGAGCTTATCTATGGCAGTAAGCGCATGGCTGAAAGCTACGATATGCTGGACGCCATTATCGCAATTGGAAGTGTGATCCAGGGCGAAACAAAACACTTCGACTATGTCTGTGAAGCCGTCTCACAAGGAATAAAGGATTTGAATGTCCAGGGCAGGATTCCCGTAATATTTTGCGTCCTCACCGACAATACCACGCAACAGGCCATAGACAGAAGCGGTGGTAAACACGGAAACAAGGGTACGGAAGCCGCGATCGCTGCCATAAAAATGGCACAGCTCAAGAAGCTATGATCCTGGGTGACGGGTCCTGATATTCGGAATTCAGCATTCAGAATAGAATGGGCCAATAATCAGCTTTCACTTTTTACCAATCGGAGTCCCAGATCCAGAAGATCCCCCTACCCAACTCCGGCACCCAACTCCAAGCTCCCAACCCTTCTACACGATTCCAGCACCATGGTACGGTAATTGTTCAAAACACCCTTTAAAAGGCTTTAAAAAACAGGTATTTTAAGTTATCTTTGGACTCGGAAATTATGGGACTATTAAGTAAAAGAAAAAACAAGAAGTTCAATTATAAACCCCGCTACTATCAGTTTGAAGGCGAGGGAAGTCCGTATTCCATAGAGCATAAATTTGACAAGTTTCGCACTACCGTAGGTGATAACAAGGATCTAAGGGGAAAGTTCAAGGCTGCTTGGGGAGAAATGAGGAAGACGTCGGATCGGAACACCCGCTTACGTCTGTATATCCTCGTAGCGGCGCTTGTGCTGGTGTTTCTCCTAATCATAGAATTCGATCTGTCCATATTCTACCAATAAATTTCCATGACCGACATTATCCAGTTACTGCCAGATCACGTTGCCAATCAGATTGCAGCCGGAGAGGTTGTACAGCGGCCGGCCTCCGTGGTAAAGGAGTTACTCGAGAACGCCATTGATGCAGGGGCCACTTCCATTACCCTGGTCGTGAAGGATGCAGGTAAAACCTTGGTACAGGTTACCGATGACGGCATTGGAATGAGCGTGACGGATGCCCGGTTGAGTTTTGAACGGCATGCCACCTCAAAAATTAAATCTGCCGAGGATCTATTCAATTTGCATACCAAGGGATTTCGCGGGGAGGCGCTGGCTTCCATTGCGGCCATTGCCCATGTGGAACTAAAGACCAGAACGGAACATATTGCGGTCGGTACGCATCTGACCATTGAAGGCAGTAAGGTCATTTCACAAGAACCTGCAGTGGTGCCAAAGGGAACTACAATAGCGGTCAAGAACCTATTTTATAATATTCCCGCACGGAGAAATTTTTTAAAGAGCAATCCCGTTGAAACACGCCATATTATTGACGAATTTCATCGCGTTGCCCTGGCGCACCCAAACGTGGGGTTTCAAATGATCCATAATGGCAGCGATGTTTTCAACCTTCCGTCTTCAAATTCGCGCCAGCGCATAGTTAACATCTTTGGAAGCAAGACGAATGAAAAACTTGTTCCCGTAAACGAGGAGACAGAAATCCTGAAGATCAATGGATTTGTCCTAAAGCCTGAATATGGAAAAAAGAGTAGGGGAGAGCAATTCTTTTTTGTGAACGATAGGTTTATCAGAAATCCGTATCTCCATCATGCGGTGGCCTCTGCTTTTGAGGGGCTCATTAAAAATGACGTTCATCCCGGGTACTTTCTCTTTCTGGAGGTGGATCCGCATTCCATAGACATCAATATACATCCTACCAAAACGGAAATCAAATTTGACGACGAGCATACCATTTACGCCATGCTCCGCGCAACCGTAAAACACAGTTTAGGACAGTTCAACATAGCACCCGTCCTGGATTTTGAAAGGGATAAAGGGTTTGATACCCCGTACGGGTATAGCAAAAAAAAACCCACTGCTCCTTCCATTGAAGTGGATAGGGATTTTAATCCATTTAGGGACAATCCCAAACAGGGAAATATTAATTTTCCTTTTGAACGTCGAAGATCTTCCGATGGAACTGGCGCTTCTTGGGAAAGCTTATACGTAGGCCTGCAAGATGGTCGGAATACTATGGGGTCGAATCAGGCCTCGACCTCTTTTTCTCCGGGAGTGGGTTCTTTGGAAATGGATATGGAGTTTGAAAGTGAGGAGGTAACGGGAAGCCTTTTTGAAAGTGAAATTACGGAGCCCGGGCAGCATACGTTCCAACTTCAGAACAAATATATTATCAGTCCCTTAAAGACTGGGCTAATGGTGATCCATCAGAATTTGGCACATCAACGTATTCTTTATGAAGAACTGCTTAGGAATATAACTGTAAGAGAGGCGGTGAGCCAACAATTATTGTTCCCCCTGGAAATATCCTTTTCGAGGCCTGATGTAGATATTATCGGGAAAGTAAGGGAGCAACTGGAGAATACCGGGTTTGTTTTTTCAAAATTGGAGGATGGATGTATCGAGATTAGCGGTATCCCGGTGATGGTATTGGAAAGCCATGTTGTAAATTTACTGCAGGATCTGATCCATAGTATCCGTGAGGATATCCCGGAGGATGGGTTCAGTCAAAACGATAGATTGGCCAAATCATTGGCTGCGAGCATGGCAATACGAACGGGGATCTCTTTGAACCGGGAAGAGCAGGAACATCTAATAAATCAATTGTTCGCCTGTAAAGAACCTACGGTAAGTCCGGAAAACAAACCCGTTTTCGTTATATTGGGAATGGGCGATATCGATAAAAAATTTGTGTAGGATTCGGATAAATGGCGTATTCGGTCCGTTTGGATCGGCAACAATAATAGTTAACGAGTAAATAACCTATATTCAATTAGGTGGGAAAATAATTATGGGAAGAGTAACCGAGACCATTAAGGTTTTAATTGTCATAAATGTATTGTTCTTTGTGGGAACACTTGTAATTGGTGATGTTGCTTACCGATTGTTCGCCCTGTATTATTTCGAGAATCCCAATTTTCAATATTGGCAGCCCCTTACGCATATGTTTATGCATGGCGGGTTTATGCATATTCTCTTTAACATGTATGCTCTCTGGGCCTTTGGATCTCCCCTGGAAATGCGTTGGGGGAGAAACAAGTTTTTGTTCTTTTATTTCTCCGCGGGTTTTGGGGCCGCCCTTATCCATACCTTGGTAAACCTCTACCATGTTAATGCTGGAATGGACGCATTGATGGCCGCTGGTCTGGAAAAAGCGCAAATTTTTGATATTCTAGTCACCGGCAAGTACGATACGCGAATTCTTAGCGCAGTACCCTCTGAGGTGATCCAGCAAACGTACAATTCCTTCAATACTCCTGCCGTCGGGGCGTCCGGTGCTATTTATGGGGTATTGGTCGCCTTTGGGATGATGTTCCCCAATATTGAACTGATGCTTATTTTTCTGCCCATACCCATTAAGGCGAAATACTTTATCCCTGCCATTATAGTGGGAGACCTTATTTTTGGTCTTAGCGGCACCCCGTCTGGAGTGGCTCATTGGGCACATATTGGGGGCGCACTCTTTGGATTTATTATGGCCTGGTACTGGAAGAAGAATAGTTTTGATAACCATCGTTGGAATTGATTATGGCAGCAACAAGTCTATCATATAAATACAAAACCGCAAACATCCTGGTCAAGTTGATCGTAATCAATGTGATCGCCTTTTTGGTAGTTCGGCTGGGCTCGTTTTTTCTTGGGATTGCTCCAGGGTATTTTTCACGGTGGTTTGTCTTGAGCGATGATCTGGATCTGTTGCTGTTCCGGCCCTGGACAATGATCACCTACGGATTCTTGCATTTCGGATTTATGCATATACTCTTCAATATGTTATGGCTTTACTGGTTTGGCCAGTTTGTCCTCAATCTTTTTACTGGAAAAAGATTGCTGACCCTCTATATGCTCGGGGCGTTATTTGGCGGTTTGCTCTTTGTGCTGTCCTATAATTTTTTCCCGGTCTTTGAAAATCATAAAGGCTACTTAATTGGGGCTTCCGGAGCTGTTACGGCCATAATGATTTTTATCGCTACTTATACTCCCAATACCGAGTTCAGGATTTTTACCTTTACCGTCAAACTCTGGCACATTGCGGTTCTTCTGTTCGTACTGGACCTGATCCGTATTCCCAGTTCGGGCAATGCAGGTGGATTGATGGCCCACTTGGGCGGGGGCATTTTTGGCTACATCTATGCCGTACAACTGGCCAAAGGGAATGATATCGGAAAATGGTTCGAGAACTTTATGGATTGGATGGCCAATTTCTTTAAACCCAGGACCAAAAAACCATTTCGAAAAGTCCATAGACAGCCTCATTCCACCCAAAAATCGTATGCTACAAAGGACCAAAAGTCGGAGTACCAGAAAAAGGTAGATACCATCCTGGACAAGATCAGCCAGAGTGGATACGAAAGTCTTACCAAGTCCGAAAAGGATTTTCTATTCAAAGCGGGAAAGGAAGAATAAGCTAAAATGGGCAAGTTTTTCAATAGGGTCGTTTACGCCGCCAATGTGATACTGGCCTTGTTGCTTCTATTGTCCTTTGTGATTCCGTATGTCCCCCCGAGCCGATTTCCTACGGTATCCCTGCTCAGCCTTTTGGTGCCGGTGCTTATTCTAATCAATGTTGTCTTTGTCCTCTATTGGGCCTTCCAACTGCGCCTAAGGTTTTTGCTCTCTACCATCATCCTGGTTTTGGCCTATTTTCATTTCAATGCCTTTTATAAGATTTCTGCCGAAGGAGATAAATCGGAATATGAAAATACCTTGGCCGTTATGTCCTACAATGTCCGCCTGTTCAATGAATATGAGAAGAAACCTCTAACGGACGGGGCACTGATACTGAAGGAGTATATTGAGACAGAAAATCCGGAGATAATCTGTATCCAGGAATACTATAGACCGAACAATCTGGATCTATCTTCTTTTCCCTATCGTTATGAACATTTTAGATCCAGGCATACCAAATTGGGCAATGCCATATTCTCAAAATATCCGTTGATAAATAAAGGAGCCTTTGATTTTAAAAACACGGGCAATAATACCATCTATGCAGATGTGGTGAAAGGCAAAGACACCCTGCGCATTTACAACGCACATCTGCAGTCCATAGGTATTCTTCCCGAAGTGAAATTTTTGGAAGATGCCGAAAACAAAAGACTGCGAAACAAGCTGGCCGAAGCCTTTAAAAAACAGGAATTCCAGATAAATGCCATCCAATCGCATCAGAAAAAAACCCACCATCCAACCATAGTATGCGGCGATTTTAACAATACTCCCTTCTCCTATACCTACAGGCAGATGAAGGGGGAAATGAAGGATGCCTTTAGGGAGCGGGGCAATGGGTTTGGGGCCACCTTTATGTTTGATAGCTTTCCATTGCGGATAGATTATATTTTGGCGACAGAGGACCTGGAGGTCCTTTCGTTTAAAACCCTGAAGAATACCTTTTCAGACCATTATGCCATTACCTCCACATTGGCGTGGTAAACCTGTGCTTAAAAATGGAAATTATCCGTTTTTTCTTTGGTTAACCCCATTCCAGGAGTTGATTTTCCAGATATTCCAAAGTCCCCGGTCCTTGATTGAAGAGGAGATCGAGCACGGAAAGATTTGGTAGAAACCCATGGTTTGCCTCCAATACCTGGGCGTATTTTTCGGTTTTGAACGGGGATTCTCTTTTCGGATCAATTAAATATCTCCCATCTAAACAATCAGGGTTTGCCTCATAGACCACGGATCTTGAGGTTTCAATTTCAATGCCGATAAGATCTGCAAGTATATTATGGATTTTAAGGTTGTGGTCTATCAGTCGTGTTACCGGCTCGGTAAAAAGAGGTTCCAGATCATCTTCATAATATTCGAAAAAGGGTGAAGTGCGGTACGCAGTCTGAAGACTTTTCCAATGATGTTTCTGCCAACCGAAGTCATTTTCCGTAATTATCTCCCTGAATTTCTGACGCTTCCCTTCTTTCTTGTGTTTTGTGGGCACGTTCAGTGAAAGAATTCCGTTGCTATGGGCGATATATGCTCTGTTTCTATAGGTTTGTTTTTGATAGTTGTCTTCCACTTCCCATACCACTGCATCCGCTTGGGCAATGGTCGCCATTTGCTCTATGGAGGGAAAATAGGCGGGATGGAGAAGGATTTTTTTCATTTTAGTAAATGGGACCCCAAAATTAGGGAAATCCAAATTCTTTTTTAATGGGTTGGAGGTGGCAATTAAAGGGAAACTTTCCTAAAAATAAGCCGTCAGTTTAAGTCCTAAGGAAACGTAATTTATTTTTTCCTTTGCATAGGTGTCGTTGAAATCCATATTCATTTCTTCATCATCCTTAAGGATTTCATTGAATGTGTAAGTTATTTTTGAGTTGGTACGCGTGAAATCTGCGTAAGCAGTGATTCCCAGTTTCTCATTGAGCTTATAGGTAACGGAGGCACCGCTGTTCCACCTGAAACTGCTCGAAGGTCGGTAATCTGCCACTTCGAATTTATTGTCGGGCAATGCTATCAGTTCACTTTCGAGAAATACTTTTCCGTTTGAACCCGAGGAATACCCGGCAGTGGTTTTTAACATCAGTTGCCATCGGTCGGAAATATCATAGGCATAATAAGGCCCAACTCCCACATTGAGAAACCCCAGGGATTGGGTTTCCACATCAAATGTGGTGGAATATTCGTCATCCAAGGGAAACTGGATAGGGCGGATGGGAAAACTGCTAAAACTGAAATTCCCTCCCACGCCCCAGTTTTTCGAGAAAAAATAAGCCCCTTCCAGGCCGACTTCAAAACCGGTTTCCTTTCTGTCATCCAATCCCGATTGTTTTAGAAAATCATTTGTGGCAAGGGCCGAGGCGAATTTCAGGGAAAGGAAGGACGGATTGCCGTTTCCTTCAAAACCTGAAAGTATCCCCATATTATCACCTTTGTTCTTATAGATTTTATCGATGAAAAAATAGCCCAGTTCCGCAGACAGAATCCCGATTCCCGCGCCGGCAAGGACATCGGAAATCCAATGTCTGTTGTTGAGGTTTCGGCCAAGGCCCGTAAAGGTAGAAGCAGCATATCCTCCAATGCTGTATGCAGGGTTCACTATTCCATATTCCTTATGCAGAAAGCTGGCATTGGTAAAGGCCATCGCAGTATGTCCGGAAGGAAAGGAGTTATTACTGGAGCCGTCCGGGCGCCCTACCTTTGCGGTATATTTTATAGTGTTCACCAAAATCCCCATAATTGCCAAACTTGTGGCATAGGAAAGGGTCGCCCTCCCCACGTTATTGCGACCCTTCACGCCTGCCAGTTTCAAGCCATAAACCGTGGCTGAGGGTGCGTATTGCAGGTAATCATCATAGGGGACCGTGAAATTGGGGATGTATCTGTTCCTCATTTCCCGAATCTGTTCGCGTTCTCCCCAAGTGGCTGCCGATGCCGCAAACAATACCAGGGGGGCCACGGACATTTTGACGCCGTCTCTTTGGAAAAAAGGTTTTTTATCGATTGGAATTTCCCCTTCAAAAGGTAGTGGAGGATTGAACATCCCCGATGTTCTGATGGAATCTTGTGCAACTGCAATCTGGAAGCTAAAGCCAAGAGCCGCCGCTAGGAGAGTTTTTTTGAACATAAAAATTACTTAAGGTTTTGGTTAGTTTGCCCATCTCTGCGACTCCTCCTGCGTGGCGCGTCAAAAATATAATATCTTTTTGAAAATCCTATCCTCCATTTTTCATTCTTCACTGCTTGCTTAAAATATGCGAGGCTGGTGATGGAGATTTTCATACATTCTTCCGCTATAGCTTCCGCCATAATAGTATATTTGAACCCGTTCCCGATCATAGGGAGTTTTAGCGAATATTGAACCCATGACCACTGAACAAAGATCACTGAACATTGAATACTGACCCCAGACGACCTTGATCTCTTCAAAACGACTTTTCGATTTTCTGCTCGCTTTCCTATTGTTGTTTCTATTGGGTTGGTTTATTCTACTTCTTATATTTCTCTCATATCTCGACACCGGCAAGGGTGTTTTTCTTCAGTGGCGGGTTGGGCAATTTGGCAAACCGTTCCAGATCTTTAAGATCCGTTCCATGCATTTCCGTTCGGGAAGAATCTCGCGATATGGGAGATTCTTACGACGTTCAAAGCTCGATGAGCTCCCACAACTGCTGAATATCCTTCTAGGGGAAATGAGCTTTGTAGGGCCAAGGCCGGATGTGGTGGGCTATTATGACCAGTTGAGGGGTGAGGAACGGAAAATCCTGGAACTGAAACCCGGTCTCTGCAGCTGGACAGCCTTGAAATACATCAATGAAGATTCCTTGCTTCAGCAACAACAGGACCCGCTACGCTACAATGACGAGGTGATTTTTCCCGATAAGGTGACCATGAATTTGGAATACTATTACAATCGATCATTCGGCGAGGATCTCAAAATTCTGTGGGCAACTTTTATGAAGATCATCCGCTGGGGTGAGAAAACCTAAGTGCCTTAAAGTGGGGAATTTACCTTTAGTAAAAGGGAGCATCACTCGTTATTCTTCATTTTTTTATTATTTTCCACTTAAATTATTTTATACTCCAAATATTTTTAACTTTGTGCCACCCCCCAGCCCCCATTTGATTTTGGATTTTTAGACGAGGTTAAATTAGATTTGATTTGTTAAATTGAGAATTTAGTGTCCATTTCCTAATGAAAATGCGTTTAATTGGAGACTCCTCCAGACCAACCTACATCAATGACTGAAAGAATTTATTTGTCCTCACCACACATGGGTGGAAGTGAACAAGATTATGTCCAGGAGGCCTTTGCCACAAACTGGATAGCCCCTTTGGGACCCCAAGTGAATGCCTTTGAAAAATCGCTGGAATCTTATTTGGGCGAAGAAAGCCGCGTAGCTGCTTTAAGCTCGGGAACCGCAGCCATCCATCTAGCCTTGATTTTGTTGGGAGTGCAGCGAGGCGATGAGGTTATTTGCCAGAGCTTAACTTTTTCCGCCTCTGCCAATCCTATAATTTACTTGGGGGCTACTCCGGTTTTTGTGGATAGCGAACCGGAAACCTGGAACATGAGTCCCCATTTTCTGGAGGAGGCGATAAAAGCCAGAATAGCGAAGGGCAAAAAGCCAAAGGCCATTATTGCCGTCCATCTTTACGGAATGCCTTACCAAGTGGAGGCGATTAAAGCCATTTCCAGAAAATATGAAATTCCAGTTCTGGAGGATAGTGCAGAAGCACTGGGCAGTAGCTATAGAGATCAAAAATGTGGTACCTTTGGTGATATGGCTATCCTCTCTTTTAACGGCAATAAGATTATAACCACTTCAGGAGGAGGGGCCCTAGTGTCAAAAAATCCTCAGCATATTTCCCAAGCCGTTTTTCTTGCCACCCAGGCCAGGGATGAGGCACCCCATTATCAGCATAGCCATGTTGGATACAATTATAGATTGAGCAATGTTTCTGCTGGAATAGGGCGGGGCCAGATGGAGGTGTTGGACGACCACGTGGCATTGCGCAGAGGAATGAACAACTTTTATAAGGGTATTTTTGGGGATGTCCCGAACATAAAGGTTTTTCAAGAACCGAGCCCGTATTTTTTCAGTAACCATTGGCTCAGCTGTATTCAGTTTACGGAACAGAATGGCTATAGCAATCCAAATGCACTCCGGGAAGCCCTTCTCAAGAATAACATCGAATCTAGACCCGTATGGAAACCCATGCATCTTCAGCCTGTTTTCAAGGATGCTCCCTATTATGGTAGCGGAATAAGCGAATCTCTTTTTAACAATGGTCTCTGCCTTCCTTCCGGAAGCAATCTGGATGAACAGGAGCGGGATCTTATTAAAAATTCAATATTGGCTTACATTAATTGACAGGAAAATGATAGGAAGGAAACCAATACCCCGTTATATTGTCAAAAAGTACCGCTCCTGGAGGAACTTTTTGCTGGAACAGCGTTTTCTGCCCCGCTGGGTGGTATTGACCATTGATCTGTGCATCTGTTTATTTTCCTATTCGGTGTCGGTATTGTTGTTGAGTGGGACATCGTTGCAATCCGGGGGGGAATTCAATTCCTTTCAAAGAGCGGTAGTGTTGGTATGCATCCATCTTTTGTCCTTTATTTTATTTAGATCCTATTCTGGTATAATCAGACACAGTACGTTTACCGATGTTTATAGGCTGGCCTTGGCAACGGTCTCGATTTTTCTGGTCGCTATGGCAGGGAACAGTGCTTTTGAGTCGTTGGTAGGCTTTCCTATATATTCCTGGATGGACATAATGCTCTATTCTTTTTTGTCTTTTATATTCCTGGTTTCCTTTCGGGTCATTATTAAGGAAACTTACCATTACTTAAAATTGACCGCTGTCCGGAACGACAATAAGAAAAGGATCGTGATTTTTGGAGTCAGTGATAAGAGCATTGGTCTTGCCCAGTCCTTGATAAGCGATTCATCGTCGCCTTATCGCCCGGTGGCGTTTTTTTCAATCAGTGAAAAGAAGAGCAACTTCAAGATAATGAACCTTCCCGTGCTCAATTGTTGTGAGGACATGGAGGAGGATTTGAGACACATAAGGGAGGAATACGATGTAGCAGGCGTTTTATTTATGGGCGATATGTTGACCGCGGCCGAGAAAAACGAGATCATGGAGCATGCCTTTTCGGTGGGAATGGAAGTTTACAGCACTTCACCCCCTGAAAAATGGGAGAAAAATTCTGACAAGCAGGTTAAAATTATGCCGCTTCAGATCGAGGATCTTCTGGAAAGGCATGTGATTGAAACGGATATTAAATTGATCTCTGAGGACTTGCGAGGAAAGACGATATTGGTTACAGGAGGTGCGGGCAGTATAGGAAGCGAATTGGTCCGCCAAATTGCCGAACTCAACCCGCGAAAGTTACTGGTTCTTGACAATGCCGAAAGCGCACTGCACGAGGTGGATATGTATCTCAAGAAAAATTTCTCCGGTCTAAACTACCAGGTTTATCTTGCTGATGTAACCAATAAATCGCGAATGGAAGGCATTTTCGGCAAATATAGGTTTGAGATGGTTTACCATGCCGCTGCATATAAACATGTGCCGATGATAGAAAAGCATCCTCGCGAAGGGATCCGAACCAATATAATGGGCACCCGGATATTGGCAGATCTGGCCACCCAATATGGATGTGAGCGATTTGTGATGGTCTCTACCGACAAAGCGGTCAATCCGAGTAATGTAATGGGGGCATCCAAGCGCGCGGCGGAATTGTACGTCCAGGCCCTTCAAAGAAAACCCGGGGTAATGACCCGGTTTATCACTACCCGATTTGGAAATGTTCTGGGCAGTAATGGTTCAGTAATTCCTTATTTTAAGGAACAGATAAGCCGTGGGGGGCCGGTTACAGTTACCCATAAGGATATTACCCGTTATTTTATGACCATCAAAGAGGCCTGCCAATTGGTTCTTCAGGCGGGAACAATGGGCCATGGTGGCGAGATTTTCGTGTTTGATATGGGCAAGCCGGTCAGGATATTGGATATGGCAGAACGGATGATCAAGTTGTCGGGGCTTAGGCCTTATGTAGATATTCCCATTGAAATCGTTGGCCTTCGGGAAGGTGAAAAACTTTATGAGGAGTTGCTTATTGATGGTGAAACCACGCTGCCTACCTTCCATCCCAAAATAATGGTGGGCAAGGTAATGGACCACGACTATGATGAAATCTGCCGGTCTTTGGATGAATTGGAAGTTTTGACCAACAGTACAGGCAAGAAGAAATTCATCATACAGAAATTAAAATATCTTATTCCCGAATATGTTAGCCAGAATTCCGTCTATGCCCAACTGGACGACCATCCGGAATTGAGCTAAAATCCCATCATTTTCCATTCAATTTTCAATATTCCTGTGGGATTATGTCGTTTTCCGTTATTTCATTTTCTATTGATAATTTAGGATACCTTTATGAAATTGGTCAACGGTTAACATTCTTTAGTTAATTTATTAATAATATTGGAAACACTTGTGTGGGTCCCAAAAATGTTTTTATCTTTGTCTTGACCGAATACCCATTGCTTGGGATTGAACAAAGATGATAGCTATATTTCGTTTTGAAGGCAGTCCGAAATAAAAAATTAAAACAACCATTATGAAGAAAAACAATACAGCCGTGAGCAGAAAATTTAAATTAATGTTTATCGGCCTATTGCTAATAGGCAGTTTTACAGCCAATGCCCAGATAACACTCCCCGGTGGCGGAACAGTACAGGATGCACCGGATGCACCGATCGATGGGTTTTTGACCATCGGTTTGATCGCTGGCGCATGCATAGGTCTCCGTAAACATCTTAAAGGCGAAAAGCTTACAGAATAATAAGGTTTTCTGTCCCTTGGAAATCCTCAATGAATAAATGGACCTGAAATAAGGTCCTTTTCTGGTTTAAGGTTCTTTTCCGTTCTTGTTTCCCATGGAAATGCAATTGCATGCTATGGGATTTTTTTGTTGTTTTTAGGTTTCTTTATCCGAGTTTTAATACTGGATTGTTCCGAGGATTTAAGTTTTTTGGCGCAGTATAGATATTCCCAATTAAGAATATTATATTAAATAAGCCAGCAGCACCCCAATAATGACGGCCGTCATTTTGGACGGATGAAATTTATGGTCTGTGGAACTTTCAAAAAGGATGGTGGTAGAAACGTGCAGGAAAATTCCGATTACGACGGCGGTAATCTGGGTTTCATACTGGTGGACGGAATTATAATGCACAGAAATAAAGTTTCCCAATGGCGTCATCAGTGC
>CAYXDM010000039.1:0-15082 GCA_964463595.1 uncultured Aequorivita sp.
TCTTTTGCAAAATGTATTTTTCGTAGTCAAGAAAGTTTTCCTGTTGATGTGATTGCCCCCAGATCGATCCCTTGTCATTTAGCCATCTGTCGCTATTAAACTGGCTGAAGTCTTACGAACGCTAGATTCCTTTGGGGATTGCTCCTATGAGTTTTTTGGTATATGCAGTTCGCGGATTGGCATATATTTCATCCGCATCTCCCAGTTGTTCAATTTTTCCTTTGTTCATCACCAATAGTTGATCTGCCATATATTTTACCACTGCCAGATCGTGTGATATAAATATGTAGGTAAATCCGAAATCGTTTTTAAGTTCGTTTAGCACGTTCAGAACCTGCGCTTGTACGGAAATATCGAGAGCCGAAACAGATTCATCGCATATTACCAGCTTGGGCTCAACGGCAATAGTTCGTGCTATACCTACTCTTTGTCTTTGGCCACCGGACAATTCGTGTGGATATCGATAGAAATAATTCCTGTCCAAGCCTACCCTTTCCAAAAGATGCAGGGCTCTTTCCTTTCTGCTTGCCTTTGATTTTCCCAGCTTATGTACTTCCATGGGTTCCATCAGTGCCTGACCAATAAGTAAGCGGGGATTCAAGGATGAATACGGATCCTGGAAAATGATCTGTATCTCCTTTCTGAGATTGCGGATTTCCTTCGCCCCAAGGGAAGTAAGTTCTCTCCCCTTATATTTTATGCTACCTGAAGTGGCCTTATCCAATTGTAGAATGGTCTTTCCCAAAGTAGATTTTCCACAACCGGATTCTCCAACAAGGCCAAGAGTTTCGCCTTCAAAAACGGAAAAGCTTACATTGTCGACCGCCTTTAATACTTTGCTTTTGGAAAAAATGCCCAAGTTGGAAAAATAATATTTAGACAGGTTGGACACGGTAAGAATAGGTTTCTGTGTATAAAGAGACCTGTGCCTTTTGGCGCGTTCCCCTGGTCTGATTTCCATGGGCTTAAAGGAGTCGTCTGCGAGGGAAGCGATAGTTGGCAAAACGGCCAAACGTACATCAAGTGATGGCCGAGACTTTAAAAGGGCCTTGGTATATTCTGATTTTGGGCTTTTGAACAGTTGTTGGGTATCGGCCTTTTCTGCAATATCTCCCTTGTACATCACCATAACTCGATCCGCAATTTCCGAGACTAGGTTCAAGTCGTGCGAAATAAACAGGATCGCCATTTCCGTTTCCTGCTGGATCGCTTTGAGAAGGGAAACAATTTCCTTTTGCACCGTTACATCCAATGCAGTGGTGGGCTCATCGGCGATTAGGAGCTTGGGCTTGCAAGCTATGGCCATGGCGATCATAACCCGCTGCATCTGTCCGCCGCTTATTTGGTGCGGATAGCGGTTGTATATTTCATTCGGATTGGGCAGCCGTACTTTTTCAAATAAGGAAAGGGTTTCCTTTTTTGCTTCGGAAGAATTCATCCGATAATGTAGCCGGAGGATTTCTGAAACTTGTTTTCCGCATTTCAGTGAAGGATTGAGGGCACTCATAGGCTCCTGGAAAATCATGGAGATTTCCTTTCCCCGGATTTTCTGAAACTCCTTTTCTGAAAATTCCAACAAATTTCGTCCTTCAAATAAAATTTTGCCGGAAGAATGGGCCTTCCCTTTGGGAAGCAAACCTAAAATGGATAGGGAGGAAACCGACTTTCCGGACCCAGATTCCCCTACAATTCCCAAAATCTGATTTTCCCTTACGTCAAAGGAAATTTTATGGACCACTTCTTTGCGATCCTTTGCTTTACCAAAGGAAATTGTAAGATCGTGAACCTGTAAAAGAGGGTTATTGCTCATGTCCCCAAAGATAGTTGTTACTTTAATAGGGATTAATCTCTTCCACCTAAAATTAAAAAGGTCCAACCCCTGAACCGGAACTGGACCTTTATATTATTACTTATAAGTTTATTATAGAGGATCTCCCACTTTTATATCACATCTATGACCAGGTTGGCCATGAGGTGGATTTAAGCCATCGGCAACCTTGACGGGGGCCGCATTGGTTTGGTTTTGAATCAGATTATTTCCCTGGGCTGGCATAGCAGTTGATTTTGCGGGAGATCCATCAAGTGGTGCTCCTACAGGAATGTCGCAGCGATGGCCCGGTTGTCCGTGGGCGGGGTTTAAACCTGCAACGTCCCCAGAATTTGAATTGGAACCAGGAACCGCATTGTCAAGCATCTGTTTTTTCTGGTCAAGAGTCGCTTCCTGAACGGTCTCGGGAGCTTGTTCTGTACTTTCAGTTTTGTCTTTGCAAGCCACAAAGAGTGGGGTTGCTATAAGAAGAAATAATAAAAATGATTTCGGGATGAATTTTGAAAAGGACATAAAATAATTATTTTTTATATGAATGGCAAAGCTACTAAAATTAAAACCAATGACAATATCCTTCATGTCAACATCTTGGATTAAACCGAAATAATTTCCTCAGGCACCAAAATATTCTCATTCCTAAACCTCAGTAATATTTGGGCAACGGTAACGGTATCTTTCTCGCAATAAACGACAATCCTGTCAATATCATTTTCCCCATAATAAACACTGCATACCTCACTGCCGTCTATATCATCTTTTGGAGAGGGGATGCCCAGCACGTGCGCGAGTAATTTAAGTGTAGTATAGGTCTTGAAATCCCCAAATTTCCATAGTTCAAGGGTATCCAGATGGGGAACTTCCCAAGGTTTTTTTCCAAAGAAATTTAATTTTGAAGGAATTTCCATGCCATTGATTATCATGCGTCTCGCAATGTATGGAAAGTCGAATTCCTTGCCGTTGTGGGCACAAAGCAGATGATGGGGTTTATTGAAATGCGAATCGAGCAGACTTTTAAAATCGATTAGGATTTGGATCTCGTCCCCGTGAAAACTGGTGACCCGAAATTGCCGAGCATCTCCCTTAAATGAAAAATACCCTACCGAGATACAGACTATCTTTCCAAACTCCGCCCAAATCCCTGCCCGATCATAGAATTCCTCTGCAGAAAAATCCTCCTTTCGTTGATATCGGCTCTTTTGCTCCCACAATGACCTTGAAGTTTCATCGAGATGATCAAAATGAGGGTGTTGCGGTACGGTTTCTATATCCAGGAAAAGGATATCTTCAAGATTTAGGCGCTTTAACATGGGTCTAACTTTTAATCCAGTAACAGTTAAAACTACAAAAAAAAATATGACCACAATTTAAAACAACGATTGCTGTTTGGATCCGCGTTCAAGATCGAGCAACCATTCCTTCCTGTGCAGTCCACCGGCATAGCCTGTCAAGGAACCATCACTGCCAATCACCCTATGGCAAGGAATGATGATGGATATTGGGTTCTTTCCATTTGCCGAGGCCGCTGCCCGAACCATTTTTGGATTGCCTAGACGATTTGCAATACATTGATAACTGACTGTTTTTCCATAAGGTATCTCCGCCAGTTCCCTCCAAACTTTTAACTGGAACTCTGTTCCTTTTGAGGAAAGATTTAAGGTGAATTCCTTTCTTTCCCCTTTAAAATACTCGTGGAGTTGTGTTACAACTTCTTTTAATTCTATTGGAATGTTTTTGGAAACAGGAATTTCTTCGGAATCTAAAAATAATACGCTTTCAATTCCCGAAGCGTTTCCTTTAATCTCAATTTTACCGAGGGGAGAGTTTATGACTGCCGTGCACATATAATTCTCGCTTTAATCAAATGTAAGGTTTTCCCAGTGAATTTAGTATTGTGAAACCCAATTTTTGAAAAGGTTCAGGATTTATTGGGATCACTTAAAGATGGCCTGATTTTCACAAAATTTTCTTACATTCGAAAATAAATAAATCCTAAACATGGCACCATTATTTACGGAAAAACAAAGATTCACCCAATGGTGGCTTTGGGCTATTATCATAGGTATTGGAATCCTTCCCCTTGCAGTCATATTATATCTGGCGATTTTTGGAGAGGAAATAGAAACCAATCCCAGTGACAATTGGACCATAATACTTACTGTTCTTCTAACCGTTGGAATCATTCTCTTGTTTTGGACTATGCGCTTAAAAACGGAAATCACCCACACTGAGATCGGGGTTAGGTTTTTTCCATTTGTAAAAAAACGGATAAACTGGAAAGACATTAAAAGTGCCGAAGTCATCAATTACGGCTTTGTGGGAGGCTGGGGGATCCGGCTTGGGACGCGATACGGTACGGTTTACAATATAAAAGGAGATAAAGGTTTGGCAATTGAACTAAACAATGGAAAGAAATTTTTGATAGGAACCCAAAAGGAAGCCGAAATATCCCGGGCTGTGAAAAAGATAACTCCCTAAAGTAAGCCAAGATCCCAAAAATAAATATTTATAGCCGTATCGTGTGAATCCATAAAAAATCAAGAAATCAATTTAACCGCATCTTTCGCAAAATAACTCGCGATCAAGGAAGCTCCTGCCCGCTTTATAGCCGTTAACTGTTCCATCATTACCGCGTCGTGGTCCAGCCAGCCTTTCTCTGCTGCGGCCTTTAGCATGGCGTATTCCCCACTTACTTGATAGACTGCCACGGGCACATGCACCGTATTTTTAATTTCCCGGACAATATCCAAATAGCAAAGTCCAGGTTTCACCATTACGATATCCGCCCCTTCATCAATATCCAACACAGTTTCCCGGATTGCCTCTTCGCGATTTCCGAAATCCATTTGGTAGGTTTTTTTGTCCTTCGGAATGTCCTTCGAACCTACCGGCGCCGAATCCAGTGCATCCCGGAACGGTCCATAAAAAGCAGAGGCATATTTCGCACTGTAGGCCATGATGGCCGTTTCAAAAAAGCCCTCGTCCTCAAGAAGCGTTCGGATCTCGAAAATCCGTCCGTCCATCATATCGCTTGGAGCCACTACATCTGCCCCCGCCTTGGCATGGCTTAGGGCCATTTCGGCCAAGACAGCATTGCTGTCGTCGTTCAGGATCTTCCCTTCGGAAATGATCCCATCATGGCCGTACACGGAAAAAGGATCCAGGGCAACATCTGTCATCACCACCATTTGGGGAACAGCGTTTTTCACAGTTTTAATTGCGCGCTGCATCAATCCATCCGGATTCAAAGCTTCCTTCCCTGAATTATCCTTCAGGGTATCATCAACTTTCACGAACAACAAAACCGATTTTAAATCCAGTTCCCAGAGTGCCTTCACTTCCTTTTCGAGTAGGTCCAGGCTCAACCGAAAATAATTCGGCATAGAAGCAATTTCTTCCTTTACACCCTTCCCCTCAACTATGAAAAGAGGAACGATAAAGTCATTCGGGGAAATAATGGTCTCGCGGATTAGACTTCTCATACTTTCGGTGGATCGTAATCTTCGGTTTCTTTTTAAGGGATACATCTTTTCTAATTTTTGAATTGAGAATCTGGAATTTTTAAATCCAGTTTTTCGGATGGTTGAGTACTTCCAATAATTTTTCCTCTTCGCTGCCTGACGTGGGATGATGATCATACTTCCACTGCACTACTGGCGGCAGACTCATTAAAATACTTTCTATTCTTCCATTGGTTTTGAGGCCGAACAAGGTTCCTTTGTCGTGCACCAAGTTGAATTCCACATATCTGCCTCGGCGAATTTCCTGCCAGTTTCGGTTTTCCGGAGAATACGGAAGATTTTTTCTTTTTTCTACAATCGGGAGGTAGGCTTCCAGGAAACTATTGCCGACATCGGTTACAAAATTATACCAATCCTGCATTTTCATAACTTCATTTCCTTTTAAATAATCGAAAAACAACCCACCAACCCCACGTGCTTCCTCCCGGTGTAGGTTCCAAAAATATTCGTCGCAACGCTTTTTATATATTTCATAAAATGTTTTATCGTGTCTGTCGCAGGCGGTTTTACACACATGATGAAAATGTTTGGCATCTTCCACAAAAAGATAATACGGAGTTAGATCCTGACCGCCACCAAACCAGGAATCGACAATATTTCCCTTGGGATCATACATTTCAAAATATCGCCAATTGGCATGTACCGTTGGCACCATGGGATTTTTGGGATGGATTACCAGGCTTAGGCCGCAGGCAAAAAAATTGGCTTCCTCAACCCCAAAATGGTGTTGCATACTTTTTGGTAATTTTCCGAAAACCTCACTGATATTTACGCCCCCTTTTTCAAAGACATTCCCGTTTTCAATCACACGGGTCTTTCCACCGCCGCCTCCTGGACGGAGCCATTGATCTTCCTCGAACTTGGCTTTGCCATCAACAGCTTCCAGGGCTGAAGTTATTTCATTCTGAAGGTTTTTTATATAGGATACAAACTGCTGTTTCATTTCAGGATTTTTGGACATTCCACTTTTAAACTACGACAAAACTTCCCTTATTTTACCTACTGTCGTTTCCGGCGAAATGGTTCGCATTGAATCTTCGTAACCTTTTGGGTATTTATTGCCATAGATAGAAGTGGGGATTAATGGAAACTTTTGCCGATCGGCAGTCAATTGATGACTTTGAGGTTGATTAAAGGGAGCAAATCCCGCATAAGGATGTGTAACTCCCCAAAGAGTGATTACGGGAACACCAAAAATGGCCGCCAAATGGCCATTGCCGCTATCCATGGAAACCATGATATCCAAATTTGAAATCAATGAAAGCTCCTCCATAAAATTAAGGGTGCCGGCAACGTTAACGACATTTGAAAAGGAGTTGGATAGCTTTTTTAGTGTGGTTTTCTCTTTCTCTCCCCCAAACAGGAAAATCCTGTACTTTTCCGAAGCATTCAACCTATCGATCACCTTTTCCATTAGGTCCAGGGGATACATTTTGCCCGCATGGGCGGCAAACGGAGCAATCCCGACAAGTTTTTTGGATTCCACGCCAATAACGGCATTTGTCCGGGGGCTCAAGGTTTTCGGTCCTGGCACTCGATACGTGCGTAAGTCTAAGGGAAAGCCGAGTTTTTCAAAGACAGCCGCATACCGGGTATGGGTTGTCGTCAATTGGTGAAAATTATTTCTTTTATTTTGGATCAACTCCTTTTTCTCTTTCCTGCCCTTGTCGATAGAAGCGACGGGGAATCCCTTAACCCGTAGATAATTTGAAATTATTTTTGAACGGATCACACTGTGAAGATCGGCAACGGCATCTATACCCATAGCTTCAGCTTCCTTGGCGAGGTTTATCAACCCCAATCCCTTATGTTTTCCATGGACGTCGGCTCCAAGAAAGTCCACCTTGGGGATTCCTTCAAAAAGGGGTTTAAAAAACGGACGGGAAACAACAGTCAACTTAACCTCAGGATAAGTATGGGCAAAGACCCGCAATACCGGGACCGTCATTGCCACATCGCCCATGGCCGAGAAACGGATTGCGAGTATGTGTGATATTTTAGACATTGGGCCAGAAAATCCCCAAGGCCTTCAAGCTCTATGGGGTTTTACGAGATATAATTATTTTTTGACCCGAAGTACGGGATTCAATTCATCATCATTGTACATCTTCATCTGCTTATATACTTTCATGAATTTTCGACCGTGGGCAATATCATCCAGCAATTGGTTAATGGCTGTGCTCAGGTCCCCACGCTGTTCCAGAAGAATATCAAGTTTTGCCTGGCAGGCCATTTGGTGTTCCGCAGAAGCATCCGGACGATTCGCCTCTTCGTTCATATGATAAATTTTCAGGGCCAAAATTGAAAGTCTATCAATGCCCCAAGCAGGACTTTCGGTATTGATCGTGGCATTGTCCTGTACCTGTACATCCTTGAATTTTTCAAGGAAGTAACCGTCTATATACTCCACCATATCGGTACGATCCTGGTTGGAAGCGTCAATTTGTCTCTTTAACTTGAGCGCGGCTACCGGATCGATATCCGGATCGCGGATAATATCCTCATAATGCCATTGCACCGTATCGATCCAGCATTTTCTGTAGAGCAGATGCTCGATCAAATCACTGTCCTTATTGTACGGGTTGATAAAGGACTGATCCACGGTGTTGGTAACGTGGTATTTGTTAATTACTTCCAGGAAGATTTGGTTGGCTTTATCTGAAAACATTATGTATTGTTTATTAGGATTCTATTATTTGATTTCAAACGGATATGTTTCGGGGAATTGGTATTAAGATTTTTCCAGGATATGAAGATATTCAAAAGTTTCAATGTCTTTATGGTTCCTGCTTTCGGTCTTATCGGCCTTAAAGCGTTGGTACTTCTTGGTTTTCAGTCTGTAATTTCCATAAAGTTCCATTATACCCTTAACCTCTTCCTCAGTCATTAATCCTTCGTTGTTATAACTTAAAAAGATATACGGAAATTGTGCCTTTTCTATCAAATCCGCGAAACTTTTTAGGACTTCCCCCGTCCTGCACCAATCGCTTTTATAATACTCCCTTAGCCCTGTTTTTCCCCGTGGTACAAAGGTATCATATTTTGCAATAGTATTCAGCAAATGATAGTTGGCTCCATATTGCCGGGCATTGTACGGCGGATCCAAATAGAGGATATCACCGTGGATTTCCTGAATAAGTTGGTTTGCGTCCTTTTGGAACACTGGATTTTGTTGATTCACGAAACGAGCGCTGAACAGACTTTTAGGCAAATCGGAAGGTAATACTTTCAAGGGTTTGGCAGCAGATTTTTTGATATGTTTTAAAAAGGCCCCATAAACCGAAGCTGTATTTGCAACCTTATCGGCACTTTCGAGCAGGGATGCAAGGAGCAAGAAATATTGATCTTCGGAAATTGTTCCAGCCCCTCTCCAATCCTCTATTTGAAGACGAACGGCATCAATTTTCTGTCCGTTTTCCGAGGTAAAGTAATTTCGCCTTCCTTTTCCCCCTTCCGAATAATTTTCAAAAATGAAACCTTTCTTTCCGGGTAAGGAATTTAATTCCATCAGAAAAACTTCGGTTTCAAACTGAAAATCATTACCGATATAATTTCGATTCAATACATAGCTATAGTATTCAACATCGTTTGCGATAACCTGTTTTACATAAGGCCGAAAATTACGGCCCACGATCCCAGTACCGGCGAAGAGATCGCAGAAGATTTTTTGGGAAAGATCGCTGCCACAGGTCTCCGTCACCGTTTTAAGAATAAAATTGGAAAGTTTGTGCTTGGAGCCTATGTATCCTATTGCCATCTATCGATCCTAATAATTATGTTCAAAATTGGAGACAAAGCTATATAAACAAATAGCCAAAAACGCTCCGAATCTGTTTTTTTGATTTACGCCGAGGTTTGGGAATGTTCATCACGGCATGCCTTAGGTAGAAACCCAAATAATATCGCTCCAAGTCTTCTCCCGTGGTGTTAAAGAAAGAGTTATCAAATGCTCCTTATCAAATCCGGAAACATATTTTTCAATTGCACCCCGAAGCAGGGAAATTTCGGCCTTCAGTTTCCAGTGCTCTCCAGATTTACTGTAAACCACTATGAAAATCCTATTTTTTAAATGATAACGCTTTTGGGTGCTTTGGTTTTTGTACAGCCATTCAATCAATTCGGCTTTATGTGAAAGGGCATATTCGTAGGACTTTCCAAATTGCTTCGGAAATACCGTTGTCTTATGGTCAAACGGAATTCCGAAGATGTAAAAATCCCTTTCCGAATCCGTGGCTTTTGAAACGGGGGAAACATTTTCCAACCCAACAAAAATCTGTTCCACCGCCTTTGCACTCCAGAAATTGTACCAGCGGTTGGCCGCATATTGAAAGATCTCCTGTCTGTCCAGTTGCTCTTGGATAGTAGCTGTCGAGATCTGCTGGATCAATCCCTCCCAGTTGGGGGTGCCATATATGAAATTGGAATAGCCATCCCAAACGTCGTTCTGTTTCCGAAACCATCTATAGGGATATTGGGTCCGTTTACGCAGTTCTACTTCTATATTGTTTAAATCCAATTTCATAAAAGCAAGAAAAACAAGGAAAATATAACCACAATCCATAGCAGAATCTCCTTAAACCAAGTCTCGACTTTATCCCTTTGTCTATACCCATCACTTTGGATTCCCTCTATATAATTGGCGCAGAGAATTGCGGTTGGAGCGAATAGGAATATTATTTCGGAACCATTTTTGACCTCACTGCACAACGCAATTACAATAGAAACGGCAGTAATAAAAAACAGCATCCAGTAATTGGCCCGTTCCTTTAAAGGCACGGCTACTAGATGTTGCAACCTATAAAATCCCGCCCACACCAACAAACCAAGAACCAAGGTTAGCGGTACAAAAATTTCTTCGGAATTATACTTGGAAAAGTCATACCCAATGGGTTGTTTCCATCCAAAAAACCAGGCAAAAGAATCGTGCACTACTAATTGGAAAGCGGTATTGATGACCACAACAGCAAAAAAACCGACCAAGGGAATGAGCATTTGTTTATAAGTGGGGCTGGGTTTTTGAATAACAGCCAGCCAAAGGGGGATAAAAAATAACAGGCTCCAGAAATGAAACAAGGACGCCACTGTAATCCAAATACCGCCATCGAGGATTTTTTTTTCCGAATTGGTGTCGTTTCTTAAGCTCACTATCCTTCGGACTGCCAGCAATAGAAAGAATTGGGCAAGTAACATTTCCGAAGTGAGAAAAACAACTGGGAACATGCCAATAAAACAAGAGTAGAAGAAAATGGAATAGGCGTTCCTGCGGGCCAGCAGGTTTTTGGAGACAATAAAATCCAGGAGGATCACACTGAAAAGAGAAACTCCCAACAGCATTGCCATTATGGGAAGGGAATGGATGCTTACACCCCCAGGAGAATCTGTAATATATGTCCAAAAAAAACAAAAGGTAAGAAACCCGCCCAACATCAGAAAATGGACGGGTTTGGAATTTCCGAAAAAGCTTGTTAGCATTGGGGTTATTTTATACTTTTGTTATTTAAAGTTTAAAGATATGACTTGGACAGGTTTTTGGGAAGGAATAGCTTCCATTTTTGAGAATGCGCTTTTCCTTCCGTATGATGCACTGCGAAAATTGGAGCTGGACTCTTGGTTTTTGGCGAATACAATCTCTTGGATATTACTATTGATAGGTACGGTTGCCTTTATTTATTGGATGATGGAGTTGAAAAAATATGATGAAGACACCGAAAGTCATTATACCTTCAACGAAAATCCCTGATTTTCTAAAGGTCAAATCCGATGTCCCTACGATAATTCATCCTGTCAAAAGATAGTTTTTCTATATTTTGATAGGATTTTTTTAGTGCCATACGGAAGTCGCTATCGAGGGAAGTCACGGCAAGAACGCGACCCCCATTGGTGAGAATTTTATCCCCTTCATATTTCGTTCCAGCGTGGAACACAAAAGAGTCCTTCACCTTTTCCAAGCCGGAAATTTCATTTCCTTTCTGGTAATGTTCGGGATATCCGCCGGATACCACCATTACCGTTGCAGCCGCCCTTTGATCAATCTCCAATGCGCTCTGGTGTAGGTTTTGGGTATGGGTAGCTTTTAACAATTCCACCAAGTCGCTTTTTATGCGTGGCAGAACCACTTCGGTTTCCGGATCACCCATCCGCACATTATATTCAATTACATAGGGTTCATTATTTACCTTGATCAGTCCTATAAATAAGAATCCCTTATAGTCTATGTTTTCGTTTTCAAAGCCTTGTACCGTAGGTCTGACGATACGGTCCTCGATTTTTTCCATTAGTTCCGCATCTGCAAACGGCACTGGGGAAATTGCTCCCATTCCGCCCGTATTCAGGCCGGTATCTCCTTCGCCTATACGTTTATAATCTTTTGCGGTGGGGAGGATTTTATAGTTTTTGCCGTCGGTAAGCACGAATACGCTGAGTTCAATCCCGTCCAAAAACTCCTCAATAACAACTTTGGAACTGGCCGGACCAAATTTTTTGTGGGCGAGCATGTTTTCCAATTCCAATTTTGCCTTTTCCAGGTCGTCAATGATAAGAACGCCCTTTCCCGCGGCCAGACCATCGGCTTTCAAAACATAGGGGGGATGCAGATTTTCAAGAAACAACTTCCCCGCCTCAATGGATTCTACGGTAAAACATTCATAGGCGGCGGTTGGAATATTGTTTTGGGCCATAAACTCCTTGGCGCGCTGCTTACTTCCTTCCAATAAGGCACCCCTTTTGGAGGGGCCTATCAGCATCACATCCTTTAACTCTGCCCTCTCAGCAAAAAAGTCGGATATGCCCTGGACAAGAGGATCTTCGGGACCGACAACAACCATTTCAATAGCATGTTCGATCACGCAATTCCTTACGGCTTCAAAATCGGTTACATTCAATGCAACGTTGGTAGCTATGGATGCAGTACCCGCATTTCCGGGAGCTACGAAAAGATTTTTACAATGTTTGCTCTTCGAGATTTGCGATGCAAATGTATGTTCACGTCCGCCAGAACCCAATATAAGTATATTCATTTTATGCATTTTAGATCTTCAATGTCCTCGGTGCTTTGGGGGTAATTTCCCTAGATCAGCCAGGCTGAAATTCTCAAGGAATTGGAAATTAATGTAAAGATGTCAAAAATAATTGTTTGTATATTAACACCCTAATTATTCACGGAATGAATTTGTTTGAGAATGCTTTGAAGTTGAATGGATTTCCCATTGATAAAGCAAAGGCAAAATTGGGAATGATTAAACAAATTCCAGAAAATGAGTATGAAAACTATATCCTTAAAGCGAGGGATGCGATTTTGCAATATCACCTTCAAAATAACCCATATTACAGGAAATTAGTCGGTCAACAAAAAATGGCTTGGGAAAATATTCCCGTTATGACCAAAAGCCATCTTCAAAAACCTTTGGGAGAAAGACTCTCACGGGATTTCTCCCAAAGGAATGTGTATATCAATAAAACTTCGGGATCGAGTGGGACGCCATTCATATTTGCAAAGGATAAATTTTGTCATGCCCTGACCTGGGCAGAAATAATTGATCGTTTTGGAAGTTTGGGAATTAATTTCAACACCTCCTTACAAGCAAGGTTTTATGGCATCCCATTGGACACAAAAGGATATTATAAGGAACGTATCAAGGATTTTATTAGCCAGCGCTACCGGTTTCCTGTTTTCGATCTTTCGGATAAAAAGTTGGAAGAGATTTTGAACTCCTTTAAAAAAAGACAGTTTGTTTACATTAATGGCTATACCAGTGCTATCGTTCTTTTCGCAAAATATTTGGAGAGGAAAGGCATTATTTTACTTGACATTTGTCCCACTTTAAAATACTGTATTGTAACCAGTGAGATGCTGTTTGATGATGATAGGGAGCTGATGGAAACCGTTTTCGGCGTTACGGTTATCAATGAGTACGGTGCCTCGGAACTGGATCTTTTGGCCTTCTCAAATGGGAAGGGAGAGCTCGAGATAAACAGTAGAACAATTTTTGTCGAAATCCTTGATGGGCACGATCAACCTGTTGAGTGGGGAAGTCCCGGTCGTATTATAGTTACTTCCCTCTACAATAAAGCGCATCCAATGATCAGGTATGACCTTGGAGATACTGGGATTTTAGCGACCTCCAGCACCTATAAAAAACCGATCCTGGAAACATTAATAGGCCGCACCAACGATATGGCCAAATTACCCAGCGGCAAAATTGTACCGGGTCTTACGTTTTATTATGTCACTAAAAGTATCATTTCAACTGATGGAAATGTAAAGGAATTCATCATTGAACAAACCGAGTTAGATACTTTTAAAATTAAATACGTGGCCATTGAGGAACTTGGGCCAGAAGAAAAACAGGCTATCGAAAATGCTTGTATTGAATATTTGGAAAAAGGACTGAAAATTAAATTTGAAAAGGCGGATGTTTTAATTCGCAATGAAAGAGGGAAGCTCAGGCAGTTTATCTCTCACCTTCAAAATTAATTTCGATTTCTATATACTACTTTGTTTTCTCGTGGAATTTAGGCCTTACCACCATATATTCCCATAGAAATATTCCCATACTATACAGAGCGGAAGGATAGGATTGTTTCAAATGGTCCTTATAAAACTGAAAGTTATGTTTTAGCAACGCAATTTTATTCCCGCTCAGGGAATCCTTCCGTTGACGGTAGAAAGCTAGTTCAGCACGAATCCCTCTGGCGGGCTTTCCGCTTTTTTTCACGGCTTTCAGCCAGAGGCCCCAATCCTGTCTTTTTCGGATTTCAGGGGAAAAAATTTTTCCAATGGTTTCACAGCGGTACATTCCCGTCAAGTTACCGATATAGTTATTCCGCAAAAGCTTTTCATAGGAAAGTGAGGGCAGGGCGACTACTTTTCTTCTCGTTGAATTTCCCAATTCATCCACTACATGATAGCTGGTGAAGGAAACGTCGCAATCATTTTTTTGCATAAACTCCAATTGTATTTGAAGTTTATCGGGTGCCCAAAAGTCATCCGAATCCAGGAAGGCAATATATTGACCCGTAGCCAGCTCTATGGCCCGGTTTCTAGCTATGGCAGATCCGCTATTCTTGGATAATTTTTCGTAGATGATGCGAGAGTCCTCGAGAAAAAATTGCCGTGCTACTTCTTCAGATTTATCTGTTGAGGCATCATCAATAAGGATTAACTGCCAATTAGAATAGGTTTGGTTCTGAACGCTAGCAATGGCCGCTTCAAGGAATTTTTCCGAATTATAGACAGGGGTTATTACGGATATCAGTGGAAGATCCTTCATATCAATACGCTTGTTCCTCTCCGCGGAGCGCATTGTAAATGGTCTGGAACACGATTTTTATATCCAGGAACAAGCTCCAGTTCTCCAGATAAAAGATATCGTATTTCACCCGGTTTATAATGTGGCTTTCGCTGTCCACCTCTCCGCGAAATCCGCTGACCTGTGCCAGGCCGGTTATTCCCGGTTTTATAAAATGGCGGACCATAAATTTATCAATTCGCTCGGCATACATATGGGTGTGGCTTACCATATGGGGCCTGGGGCCCACCACAGACATATCACCCTTAAGCACGTTGATAAACTGTGGCAGTTCATCAATACTTGTCTTCCGGATAATTCTTCCAATTCTCGTAACTCGAGCGTCCCCTTTGCGTATCTGGTGGAGATCGGCCATTGGATTGGGTATCATCGACCTGAATTTATAGCAATAAAACTCCTTATAGTCCAATCCGTAGCGCCATTGTTTA
>CAYXDM010000040.1:0-14534 GCA_964463595.1 uncultured Aequorivita sp.
TTTTTGGTCAAGTCAATTTTTAGTCGATGAGTCTAAATAAACTACTTTAAAAGGTCGTTTTACCTTGATGTCCAACCAAATTAAATGAGCTCTTAAATCCCCCGTTCCTTCCGGATCTGGTCATAGGCTTCCTGCACTTTTTTTGAATTTCTCTTCCCCTCCTTTTCGGTGGGCTGCCTTCAAATATTATAACTTGTATGGAACATTTTTCAAAGAAATATTTGCCTTCAATGGAGAAAATGGGGCAGAACTCAAAGCTGATTTATGGTAACAACGATCAAAAATAAAATAGTGGATAAGCTAAAAATAAAAGTCGCTAAATTAATTTTTAAACTCCTTGTTTTAACCATTCGAACAGTACTATAGAAAAAATTAAATATCACCAAGAGCAACATAGGAACCGTTAGCAATTCACCGAAAAATCTAATGATCCCGCTTGAGGCAGGCAGATAGCATGACCAGTAAACAATTTCCAAAAAATATAGTGAGCATATAAGACTTGAATACAGAACTATTTTAGAAATTTTGGGTAGATCATTCATCTGAGATTGGTTCGTAAATCGTTATAATTCAGGTGAAGGAAAAGGCTAAGAGTTTAACTGATTGCTGAACACAGATGAAGAACAATAACCACTGGCTATAAAGCTAAATCCCGCGTTCCTTCTTGATCTGATCGTAAGCCTCCTGGACTTTCTTGAATTTTTCTTCCCCTCCCTTTCGGTGGGCTTCCTCCAGATGTTGCAGTTTATCCGGATGATATTTTTTCGCCATGGTGCGATACGCATTTTTGACCTCAGCATCGGTTGCACTGCGGTCTATCTCCAAAATTTTATATGCACTGTCGGGATTTTTGAAGAACATCGCTTTAATGCTCTCAAAATCCTGGCTATAAACTCCCAAAAATCCAGCAATACGATTGATCTCATTGACTTCTAAGTCAGATACGCGCCCATCGGCATTGGCAACACTGAAGAGGAAATGGAGAATCTGGAGCCGGCTTTCATATCGGGTTCTTTGCCGTAGCAAATTGCAGATATTCATGGCCGAGATTTCTCGATTTTTGATAACCTCATTAAATATCCGAAAGGTTTCATTTGCGCGATCCTTGCCATAGGCCTGGACGAAATAACGGCGCACATAATCAAGTTCCGTTTGGCTGACGTTGCCATCTGCCTTAATTACCAAGGAAGCCAGGGAAAGCAAGTGCAGTTCAAAATCGGCAGGAGAAACGGTGGCTGCAGGTCCAAAAGAAGTTTTGAAGGCCCCGCTCTTTCGGCCCATAATGTCAATTAGACTTCCAATAAAGAAACCGAGAACAGCTCCGGGAAAACGGTATAAGACGTAGCCAAGAACAGCAAGTATCCAACGAAGCATATAATGTATTTTCTATATCAGGATCGGCAAATGTAACAATTTTCATAACCAATAATCGAACCTCCAATTCCAAAATAATTTTTATCGCAGGTATTTTGTAGGTTTTTTTCGACCGAATACCGCTTGTCCATTGGTTTTTTACTTGTAGTATGGCATCAAGGTTGTGATGGGTGATTCTTCCGGGAATTAGTATCTTTGCACATTAATTTAAATTCAATCTAAATCTAAATATTATGTACCCACCAGAACTTGTTAGACCCATGCGTGAAGACCTTACCAAAGTAGGCTTCACCGAATTACATACAGCAAACGAGGTTGAGGAAATCTTGAAAAAAGAAGGAACCACACTCGTGGTAGTGAATTCCGTCTGCGGTTGTGCCGCTGCAAATGCCCGGCCGGGAGCTAGCATGAGCCTTGACAATAGCAAAAAACCCGATCATATAGTAACGGTATTTGCGGGCGTGGACAAAGAGGCCGTTGATGCCGCCCGAGCCCATATGGTTCCGTTTCCACCTAGCTCGCCATCCATGGCTTTGTTTAAGGACGGTGAATTGGTCCACATGCTGGAACGCCACCATATTGAAGGCCGCCCCGCACAGATGATCGCCGAGAATCTAAAAGATGCCTATAACCAATATTGTTGATTTTTCCCTTGGAAATATCACATAACTATTGATAAAACCGTCTGCTTGACCAAAGACGGTTTTTCTTATTTTTGACTCCTCATGGCCACAGTTTCAAAAATTATAAGTTATCCGTTTTCAATCCTGTTCTACCTCGTCTTCGGGATTGTGATTGTCATTTTCCACGGCGTTCAGTGGATTTGTTTTAATTGGTTTGGATATAAGGCGCACAAAAAGAGTGTAGATGTGTTCAACTGGACGCTGTTGCGATGTCTAAACGTTCTTGGAACGACGTTTCACGCTAAAATCGATCCCGACATTCCTCAACATGTGCCGCTAGTAATCGTTTCCAACCATCAGAGCATGTGGGATATTCCGCCCATAAGTTGGTATCTGCGAAAATACCATCCAAAATTCATCTCCAAGGTTGAATTGGGAACGGGGATTCCGGCAGTGTCCTACAACCTGAGGCACGGCGGTTCCATATTGATCGATAGAAGCAATCCCCGACAGGCGATTGTTGAAATGGCCAAGTTTTCAAAATATCTCCAAAAAACCAATCGAAGTGGGGTGATTTTTCCGGAAGGGACGCGAAGCAAGACCGGCGTGCCTAAACCTTTCCGAAGGAACGGACTGCAAACGCTTTTCAAAAAAATTCCCGAAGGATACGTCGTTCCCGTTACCATAAACAATTCCTGGAAATTACAACGCTGGGGAATGTTTCCGGTACAAATAGGGGTGCGATTTGAATTTATTGCCCATCCGGCCCTCAAAATTGCGGATTATGATGTGGAAGCACTCATTGATAAGGTGGAAGAGACCGTGGTTTTAGGAATACATAAATAAGGGCCTCATAGCGCGTGGATATCCTGGTTTTGATTGATATCCCTGAAGATTACATTGGCCCCACCGTTGAAAGTTAGATTGTTTTCTTTAGGGCCAAGGTATAATGGAATGAATTTTCGACTTTTCATCCCCTTGAGGTCGGAGCCATAATAAAGGGCGGAAAATCGGAAATTTGATTAAACTAGCCAATTTAAATTAGAGCTTTAATGGATGCGATTTCGGAGGAAAAAATAATCGGGAGTACAATTGCCTTTGTGAAGGAGGAATTGGCAAATGCCGAAGGTGGGCACGATTGGTTCCACATTGAACGGGTCTATAAAAATGCGCTTCTCATTTCAAAAAACGAAGAGGTGGATTTAACCGTGGTATCTTTGGGCGCCCTGCTCCATGACATCGCCGATTATAAATTCCACGATGGAGATGAAACCGTTGGACCTATTAAAGCCCGCCATTTTTTGCAAGGCCAAAACCTTCTGGAAGAAAAAATAGACCACATTGTAAATATCATCAAGAACGTTTCCTTTAAGGGAGGAAATACGGAACAGCGTTTCCATTCCCCCGAGCTGGATGTAATTCAGGATGCCGATAGGTTGGATGCCATGGGTGCCATAGGTATAGCGCGAACCTTCAGTTATGGTGGATTTAAAGGCCGCAAACTTTACGATCCGCATATTGAGCCAAATCTGGATATGACGCCAGAGGAATACAAAAATTCCAATGCGCCGACCATTAATCACTTCTACGAAAAACTACTTCTTCTGAAGGATGGAATGAATACTGAAACGGGAAAGAAACTTGCCGAAGAGCGCCATAGGTTTATGGAAATTTTCCTTGAGCAGTTTTATGCCGAATGGCGGGGAAATCAATAAAATAAACTCTGCGCCCTCTGCGTCCTTGCGGTAAATATTCCACCGCAAAGACGCAGAGGGCGCAAAGAGGAAAACCTATCAAACTTTAGGCTCGACAGGTTTTTAAATTTTCAATGGTCAACTATTTTACTTCAAATGCTCGGCGAAAAAGCCCATCATTGCTTCATAGAGCGCTAGTCTATTTTCTTCTTTTGCGAAACCATGGCCTTCGTCGTATTTCACCATATATGGCACGTCAACCCCTCTATTGCGAAGTTTTTCCACGATTTGATCCGATTCGTCAATATTCACGCGCGGATCGTTCGCGCCTTGGACCACAAATAAAGGTTTCTTGATTTTTTCAACGTGCAGGGCTGGTGATATTTCGTCCATAATCGCCTTTTCCTCGGGAATGTTGGGGTTGTACCAAATCTTGTAAAGCAACTCCTTGTACTTTTCCCAATAGGGAGGAATGGTTTCCATAAAGGTATGCAGGTTGCTCACGCCCACATAATCCACGCCACATGCATATAGATCAGGGGTTTTGGTCATTCCCCGAAGTACGGCATACCCGCCGTGGCTTCCGCCATAAATGGCAATTTTATCCTTATCTGCCCAACCTTGTTTGATTACATAATCGATCCCATCTTCAACATCGTCCATAGCCTTTCTGCCGATTTGGCCAAAACCAGCCTTCAGGAATTCCTTTCCATAGCCGCCCGAAATCCTGAAATTCACCTGAAGCGTTGCATACCCACGGCTGGCAAACAACTGTGCCTCCGGATTAAAGCCCCAACTGTCGCGTACACCTTGGGGACCACCGTGGGGGTTGACGATCAATGGGAGTTTCTGCCCCTTTTTGTAGTTTGCCGGAAGGGTGATGTAGCCGTGAAGTGTCAATCCATCCCTGCTTTTAAAAGTAATTGGTTTCATGGAGGCCATATCCTCGGCCTTTAGATGCGGCAACAATTTATAGAGCAAGGTTATCGTATCCTTTTCCACATCGTACAGGTAATATTCCCCAACAATTTTGTCGCTGGTGATAATGACCAAATATTTTGACTCATCGTCGGTCTTGCCCTGGGTAAAAAACTGCTTGTCGCCAAACTCCTTTTTTAAACGGGCGTGGATTTTCTTGTAAGTTTCGCTAACGGGAATAACCTCAGTCTTTTCACCTTCGAAATAATAAAAATCGATTTCGTAATTGCGTTTTCTGGAAAGTGAAACTCCGGAAACATCAAAATTCTTGTTGGTGAAAAGGGTTTTTATTTTCTTGTTCGCCTTTAAATCGTAGAGTTGGACCTCGGTTTTGTCCGTTCCCAGGTTTGAGACCACGTATGCATCATCCGGGTTTTCGGAACCTGGATTAAAAGCGTCTATCCCAAAGGAATCGCCAAATTCCGCAACCAACATCGGTTTGAATTCGCCATCAATTTTATATAGGTATTCAATGTTTATCCCATCCACCATTCTCGCAATGGCGCGAAGGTTTCCTTTTTGGTCAAAGCTGTAACCGGCTACGGGGGGGTCTCCTGCATTTACCGTGTAGAGTTTAGTGGCTTCCCCCGAATCTATATTGAGCAAATAGGGCTCTTCCTGTTGCAGGTTGTCCTTGTTCATTTGGATGATAACGTGTTCCTTATCATCCTTCAACGGTTCCAGGATATTTACCTTTACGCCGTCATATGGGGTCAATTCCTTTTTGTTGGACCCGTCCACGTCCACGCCATACAGGTGATAATTTTCATCCCCGCCCTTATCCTGAAGGTAAAGAATCCTTTTGTCGTTTGCCCAGAAATATCCTCGGATCAGGTCTTCTTCCTGCTTGATAAGCAAGTTTTCCTCTTGTGTGGCAGTTTCCTTCAAATAAAGATCCCGTTCCCCAGTTTCGCGTCTTTTTAGATACGAAAGGTATTTTCCGTCCGGTGAAAGTTGAAAGGAGAATTCATCGGGAGTCCGGAAGTAATCGGCAACCGTATATTTAAAGTCGCCTTTTGATTTTGCCGCAAGTTTCGCCAGTTCCTCATCGGTGGATGGCAATGCCGGATTCCCCGGTTTTGTCTTGATGGTCTTCTTGAGATTTAAAGGAAATTTCTGACCCATTTGTTCAAAAGTGCCTTCAATGTTCTCCCCGGAAACCGTACCGGAGTAGGACAGTTGCATTTTGGCCGAGGTAATGGTAACAACATCGTCGTCCAAAACCACGGAATCGAGCTCAACGCCACTCGCACCTTGCATGGGTACATCAAGGGTGGCGGTGTAGCCTTCTTCTGCAGCCTCAATGTTGAAAATCAGTTCCATTTGCATTCCCTGTACTTCCAAGGTGCCGGAATAGGAACCGTTCAATTCCTGGCCTTGCGATGATCCCGCCACAAAGAACAAAATTGTTGGGATCGATACTTTCATAAATGTAGTCATAATAGTTTTGTTTGATTTATTAGCTTGCCCAATACACGATAAAAATTAAATTGACGGATTTTCCTCGATTTTTATCAAATCCTAAAACGTGAAACCGAGGAAAATCTTGCTCCAAGAAAACGAGTTTTCCGATAACCGATGAAATCATTTTTGCCGTGTACTTATATGTTTGATAAACGGCAAAATTGTTACACCTTCGGATGCCAATTGCAAATTTGAAAATTTCATTTTGTTCTGCAATCTTGGAAATCCTATTTTTTTGATTTGAAAGGAGAAAATTTTCTGAAACCTCTTCTTGTGAATTAACTTCAAAACATCCGCAACTGCGGATCTTTAAGCTGCAAAAAGTGCGAAGCATCCAAAACAGGCATTTTTTCACCCTTAAGATATTTATTTTTTGCTATGGCCATGGTAGTTTTTACCTGTTCGGCGATATTGCCATCCCCTTTAATCCTTCTTCCCCAATTACTGTCGTTTAGGTTGCCGCCGTGGCATTCGGCTATTTGGTTTAGGATTCGCTCCGCGCGGTCGGGGATTGTTTTATGGGCCCAATCCTTAAATATTTCGGCCACTTGCCCATTAAGTCTTACCATTGTATAATTCACGTCCCTCGCGCCGAGTTCGGCAACTTTTTTTACCAACGGCAGGATTTCGTGGCTGGTAAGGGAAGGGATAATGGGCGCCATCATAACCCGAACGGGAATGCCGTTTTTTGAAAGGGCCTCTACCACTTTGAGCCTTTGTTTGATGCTCGCCGTTCGTGGTTCCACCAATCTTCGGGTTTGCTCTGACAGAGAGGTGATGGAAATATTTACCGTGATTATATTCAACTTTGCCATCTCCTTCAAGATATCCAAATCGCGAAGGATCAATGAGTTTTTGGTGATGATGCCGGTGGGGTGTTTCCATTTCAGCATAACCTCCAAACATTTCCGGGTTATTTCAAGCTTTCGCTCCAAAGGTTGGTAACAGTCTGTATTTCCTGAAAAAACAATGGTATTGCCCTGCCAGTTTTTGGAAGTTATTTTCTCCTCCAATAGTTTCGGAGCGTTCTTTTTGAAGAGGATATTCCGCTCAAAATCCAGTCCTGCGCCATAACCCCAATATTCGTGGCTGTTGCGGGCGTAGCAGTATACGCAGCCGTGTTCGCAGCCTTGGTACGGATTTGCAGAAAACATCATTCCAACATCCGGACTGTCCACTTTGTTCACAAAAGTCTTCGGAAATACCTCCAGATATTTGGTAACATTCCTGTCGGCTTCCTCTCCTTCGACTTCACAGAAATTCAAATATTCATCCAGCGTCTCGTGTTGGTTTTCGGAGAAACGGTTAGCAACATTTTTCTGGGCGCCACGGCCTTTGAGAAGGTTATCGGACATAAAAGACTTTGAGGATTTTGGGTCTTCAAAGCTATAAAAAATTAGGAATATTTCCAAATTAACGGAGATATTCCTAATTAAGTTTTATAGTACAATTCTCCTGCAAAAGGAGTTGTCTATATATTAATCTTAAAGAATTGCTTTTTGGATCTTTTCCTTAAATAAAAGATACTATTAGGTTGATTTCTATCTTCCCGGAAAATCCGCTTTCCTTTTTTGCAGAAATGCCTGTGTTCCTTCCTTAAAATCGGCGGTTCCAAAACTGTTCCCAAATTCCTCAATCTCCACTTGAAACCCGTTTTTGCCGGCTTCATAATTGGCATTAATGGCTTTGATTGCCGAGGCAATGGCGACCGAAGAATTTTTCATGATCCTGGAGGCCATTTTCCCTGTAAATCCCATCAATTCCTCAGGAGCCGTTACGTGGTTAACCAAACCGTATTGCAGTGCCTGATGGGCATCGATCATTCCGGCGGTCATGATCATTTCCATGGCCCGGCCCTTGCCCACCAATTGCGGCAAACGCTGGGTCCCGCCGTATCCTGGAATTACTCCCAATGAAACTTCTGGCAAACCCATTTTTGCATTGTCGGAAGCGATGCGGAAATGTGCCGCCATGGCCAGTTCCAATCCCCCGCCAAGGGCGAAACCGTTAATGGCCGCGATGACGGGTGTGGAAAGATTGGCGACAAGATCGAACAGCAACTCCTGTCCCTTTGCGGCCAGTTGTGCACCTTCCTCAACCGAAAATTCGGCAAATTCACTGATATCGGCCCCGGCAACAAAAGCCTTTTCCCCACTTCCCGTGACAATTATAACCTTGGTCTCGGCGGAATTGTCCGCTTCTTCAAAGGCCTCGTGCAATTCTTGAATGGTCTCACGGTTCAAGGCATTTAATTTTGAAGGACGGTTAATGGTAATGGTCGTAATGCCATTTTCTGTTCGGGAAAGGATATTTTGATATTTCATAATTTTAATTTCTTACGTTCGATTTTCAGAACAAATACAAAACTACTGAAGTTTTTAAAACTTTGGCGATTCGCTTTAAGACAGGACGAAGTGATTTTTCGACTTTGGTACAATATTAAAAATGGGGAAAAGTGATTTATGGGAGCAAGAAAATCAATATCTCAACAGGGATATCCCCTTGGATTGTGAACAGTACAGTGTTGTAATCGCCCTTTCCCTGCCGGACATATTTCCCGTCGTAAGTGTATAATACCGTGTTATAATCCCCTTTTCCCTGTCTGATGTACTTTCCGTCCCAGGTGTAAAGAACCTGGTTGAAATCTCCCTTTCCTTGTCTTAAATACTTTCCATCCCAAGTGGATAAAACTGTATTGTAATCACCTTTTCCCAGACGGATATATTTATTGTCCACAGTAAATAGAACTGTATTATAATCGCCTTTCCCCTGTCGTACGTATTTTCCGTCCCAGGTGTAAAGAACCGGATTGTAGTCTCCCTTACCTTCCCGGATATAGGTTTGGGCGTTTACAGAAAACGAAAACAAGAGCATCAGGGCTAAAATAGTGTGTTCCATTTTTGAAAATTGTCATTTTTTGTCCTTCGGACAAACAAAATTCCACAAAAATCTCAAGGGATTGCGGGAAAGGAGACAGTAAAAGTCGTTTTTCCTTCGGTGGAATCGAGAGTTACGGTTCCATCATAGGCTTCCACAATATTCTTGACCATTCCCAGACCGAGACCCATGCCGCTCGTTTTTGTGGTGAATTGGGGTTCAAAAATACAATCCTTGTTTTCGGCGGAAACCCCGACACCATTGTCCGTGACCTCAATGATCACATTCGCTCCCACTTTTTCTACCGTAACATCGATGCGAGGTTCACCAGAATTTTTTTGCTCAATGGACTGGATGCTATTCTTTACCAGGTTTGTGATCACTCGAATGAGTTGGGTCCGGTCAAAACGGGCACGGATCTCTTCTTCCTCTGAAAAGAAATAGATATAATCCTCATTGAAAATATCCAAGGCCAGTTTGGAGATCTTTACCGCATTCAAGGTCTCATCCTGTTGTGCGGGCATTTTGGCATACGTGGAAAAAGCCGAGGCAATGGAACTCAGCGTATCGATCTGCTGAAGAAGGGTTTGGGTGTATTCCCCCATTTTTTGATCCACTTTCGGATCATGGCAATCAAATTTCCTTTGGAAGTTCTGAACCGTAAGGCGCATGGGCGTCAACGGATTCTTGATTTCGTGTGCTACCTGTTTTGCCATTTCGCGCCAAGCGGTTTCGCGTTCGCCCGCTGCCAGCTGGGCAGCACTCTTTTCCAGCTCATCGATCATTTCATTATAGGAATTTACGAGCACGGCAATTTCTCCGGGCATATCGCGGATATGGATTTTCTTGTTGCGGGTATGGAAACGGGTTTTTGAGAGTTTATCGCTGATTTCCTTTAAGGAACGGGTAATGTACTTGGACAGAAAATAGGACAGCGCGATGGCCACCAACAACATAAAAAAATAGGCAACGCCCAGTCTGTAAAGGTAATCGGTGAGTTGCTTGGTAATAAAACCATCATCCGCAATATAAGGCAAGTTGAGAATTGCCAACGGTTTAAAGTATCTATCGGTGATGTAGGTATAGGAAGATTGGTATTTTTGTCCATCTTCCTCAAATTCCACGATATAGCTTTTTGTCGGGGAATTTTGAAGTGATTCCAATGCATAATGCGGCATCTTGGTAGAAACGGTATCGTTGAAAAAGGAAGGTTTTGACGATTTAAGAAGGTTCCCATTCAGGTCGTACAACAAGATTTCCAGACTGTGAATATCCTTGATTTCATAGATCTTTTCCTTGAAAATCAGCGGAATCTGACTGGTCTCCACGGGATAGGTCGTCGTGTTCAAGACGTAGTTAATGTTCTCCCGGATTGCCGTCTCTTTTCGCAAAAGACGATCGCGGTGATAATCCTCAGCCTCTTGCCTATACTGAAAAATAGTTACAATGCCGATCAGTACCGACGCGCCCACGACAAGGAAAAGCATGGAAAGGAAAATTCTGGTACGAAGGGATTTTTTGTAAAAATACATTCACATTTTCATTGAATTCAGAAAGATAGCAATAATTGAACCATCATAATTACGCCGTTAACAAGAATCAGGTTTTTCGAATTATGAACTACCCTTCTCCCTAATTCGTTTGTAAATTCTATATCCCAGCATCAGGAGTACTGCAAAAACGAAAATGGCCACTGTACCATAGATCCAGTTGACGGCATTTTTCATAATCACCAGAAAAACCACCGCGAACAGGATTAAAGTAGGAACTTCATTGAACAGCCGCATATAATTTGAGGAATGTTTTACCACTCCCTTTTGAAGTTGCTTAAAGATTTGATGGCATTTGAACTGATAAAATATCAACAATACCACGAAAACCAGCTTCACCTGCATCCAGGGTAGGTACAGCAAGGCGCTATTTATAAAAAGCAGCCAGGTTCCAAAGATTACCGCAAGAATCATCGAAGGCCAAGTAATAATATTCCAAAGTCGGGAGGCCATTATTTTGAGTTGGTTTCCTATAATTTCCTTTTCGGGTGAAGGTTTATGGAAAGCCTCGATTTGGTATACAAACAAGCGAACTATATAAAAAAGCCCCGCGAACCAAGTAATGATGAAAATAAGGTGCAGGGATTTTATATAAAGATAGATGTCGTTCATGGAATTTTATCAAAACTATTGCAAAATTAATCTTTTCATCCCAAACCTATCCGATTGGAAAGGATAGCGATAACATTGGAAAGGCATCCAAACCCAAAAATTGTTTAAACCTTCAAATTTCTCCTGATTTCCCGATTCAAAAAATAGCCAGTCACAAGAGTAGCAAGCACATCGGCCACCGGAAAGGAAATCCATACTCCCAGTTCGCCAAAATAATGTGGAAGTATAAGAATCAAGGGGATAAAGAAAAATCCCTGTCGGGTCAAGGTAAGCAACAGTGCGGGCACAGCTTTTCCAATGGCCTGAAAATAGGCAGAACCGATCAATTGGATGGCAACAATTGGGGTGGCGGCAAAAACCCATCTCATATATCCCGGCGTTTCGGAAAGTATCTCGGCATCACTGGTAAATACGGAAACAATAGTTTCAGGAAATGTCATTATCAGTAAGAAAACTAATAATCCCAAACTTGCGGCGTATAGAATGGCCTTGTTTATGCTCTCCCGAACCCGTTCAAACTTTTGACCGCCGTAATTATACCCGGCAATAGGGAGGAATCCCTGGGTTACTCCCAAGACGGGGAAAAGCGCGAACATCAGCATCCGTGCAATTATTCCATAGGAGGCAACGGATGGTTCCCCACCAATGTCAAACAGAATATTGTTCATCAAAAGATAAGTGACGCTCACTATGGCCTGTCTGGATAAAGTAACGAAACCCAGCGCACTCATTTCCTTGAGAACGGAGAAACTAAGTTTGAAGTGCGGCAGATTAATCTTGAGTTCTGAATTATTTCCCAAGAAAAAATAGAGAATATAAAGAAAACTCAATCCATACGAAATGGTAGTGGCCCAAGCGGCGCCGGCCATTCCCATATCCAAATGGTAGATAAACACGTAATCCAGAAGCAGGTTTCCCACAGAGGGAATGATCATAGCAATCATCGAAAATTTGGGTTTTCCCTCTGCGCGGATTACACTGTTTCCCATCATGCTCAGGGCCAATAAAGGCACTCCATAAAGCACGATGCGATAATAAGTTTCTGCAAGTTCAAAAATATCTCCCTTCCCGCCAAAAGCGGGAATAAGCTCCCGGCTGTAAAGAAGGCCAAAGAACACCAGGCTACTGGTGAGCAATACCGTTAGGCTTATTTGGTTCCCGAAGGTTTTTAGTGCTTTTTCCTTATTCCCGGAGCCCAAGGCACGCGAAATAATGGACGATCCCCCTATGCCTATGGCCATCCCCAAGGCTGCGATAAAAAACGAAATGGGCAAAACCACATTTATGGCGGCGATGGCAATGGACCCGATCCAGTTTCCCACAAAAATTGTATCCACCAGAACGTTTAGGGACATTACCAAAATCCCAATAGAGGCCGGAACAGCTTGTTTGATCAGTAACTTGCCAATGGATTCGGTTCCCAGGGTGTCGCTACGGCTGGGCTGCATTACGCGATTGCGGTCTTTGTATCGACAATTCGCCAATGGGAAATCCAATCGGTCAATATTGCTGCCCAATCATCGCGAACATTCAGACAGGGAACAACGGTAAACTCCTCTCCTCCGGCTTCCAGAAAAAGTTCTTTTCCTTCCATTGCAATCTCTTCTAAGGTTTCCAGACAATCACTGACAAACGCCGGTGTAACAACGGCCAATTTCTTGATGCCCTCAAGACCCATTCGCTCAATAGTTCTATCGGTGGGCGGTTTCAGCCAGGGGTCAATACCCAATCGTGACTGAAAACTATTGGTGTACGTCCCGGGTTGTAGGTTGAGTCTTTCGGCAACCAGTTCAGTGGTTTTTAAACATTGATGACGGTAGCAAAATTCATGGGCCGGGGATGGTGTGACGCAGCAACTGCCATCAATTTTACAATGGCTTTTTGTGATATCCCTTTTATAGATATGCCGTTCCGGAACACCGTGATAACTGAAAATAAGGTGTTCGTACTCCACGTTCTCCAAACTTTCCGCAATGCTATTTGAAAGCACATCAATATATTCGGGCTTGTTGTAAAACGCAGGGAGGGAAGTGATTTCCATTTGTGGGAAAAATTCCTTTTGAAGTTCCTCCACCTTTACATTAATGGTTTCGGTAGTCGCCATGGCAAACTGTGGGTAGAGCGGAATGGTCAACACTTCATCTACGCCCAGGTCTGCCAATTCCTGAAGTCCCTTTTTTAGGGTCAAACTGCCATAGCGCATGGCGAGCGCCACGGGAATGGTCGTTTTCTCCTGGATTTTCGCTTGAAGTTTTTCTGAAAGTACGATCAAGGGTGAACCTTCCGGCCACCAAATTTTTTGGTACGCCTCGGCCGATTTTTCGGGACGGGTATTGAGAATGATCCCCCTCACAATGAACGCCCGCAACCAAAACGGAACGTCTATAACCCGGGGATCCATCAAGAATTCATCCAAATATCTTTTTACATCCTTCGGATCGGTACTGTCGGGCGAGCCGAGGTTTACGAGAAGAACTCCTTTATTCATGTTTCAAATTTAATTTGCAAAGGTACATGTCTTTGCCCAAAGCCCTTATCGATTTTGAAATGCATATTGTTGTTATACATTCAAACTCATCAAAAATTTCTTGGGCGTAGTGCCAAATTTCTTTTTGAAAGCGGAAATAAAATGGCTCGAACCGCTATAGCCAACTTTCAGCCCAACTTCGTTCACATTATGTGCTCCGGTGGCCAATAGCTGTCTGGCCACTTCCATCTTGTAATCGAAAAGAAAACTAAACACCGAATCGCCATAAATCTGTTTAAACCCTTCTTTTAACCGGTTCAAGGGCAGGTTAATTTCATCTGCCAATTCTTGTAGGGTGGGCGGTTCGGCCATTCGTGAAATGACGATCTGCTTCGCCTTCTTGATTTTGGCAACATTTTCTTCATCCGCCAGAAATGGACATTGCTCCATATCGGCCTCTGCCGGTCTATTGAAGTAAAGACTCAAAAGCTCGTACGCCTTCCCCTTAAAATACAGGGGTTTTATAGTGGGATGAAGGCTGTAATTCATCAATTGGTTCAGCACTATGGCCATAGAGGGCGTTATCTGCCCATCCTTATAATACTTTCGATCTTTGTTTTCCCCACTCAAAAACGTTATATAGCTAGCTTCGTTCGAGAACAGACCGTGAAATTTATTTATGGGAAGCAATATGGAAACCACCCAGGAATTTTTTTGGAGCGACAGATCCAACGGAAGGTCGCGCTGCGGATTGTAGAGCAGAAGTGAATTATCTTCCTTTAGCGGAAGTACGTAATTGCCTTCATTAAAACTAAAAGCCGCAGAACCTTTGATGCAAAAGTGGAACTGAATAAAATTGGAGCTCACCTCCCGCCTAAAGGATTGGTTTTCATCA
>CAYXDM010000041.1:0-12678 GCA_964463595.1 uncultured Aequorivita sp.
TCCCCGATATTGATATCCCCGAGCATGGCAAAGGAGGCGGTGGTACCTCCTGTAGTTGGATCTGTACATAAGGAAATGTAAGGGATGCCAGCATCACTTAATTGGGCAAGTTTTACACTGGTTTTTGCCAATTGCATCAACGAAAGTGCCGATTCCATCATCCGGGCCCCACCACTTTTTGAAATGATCATCAGCGGTATTTTTTTATCTAGGCTGTATTGGGCGGCACGTACAATTTTCTCTCCTACCACGCTGCCCATGGAGCCACCAATAAAACTGAAATCCATGCAGGCCACCACTAAATCCTTGCCCATAGATTTGCCCACTGCCGTTCTGATGGCATCTTTTAATCCCGTTTTTTCCTCGGCTTCCGCAAGACGGTCGGTATATTTTTTCTTGTCCACAAAGTTCAGGGAATCCTTGGAAGTGAGATTCCTGTCCAATTCCTTGAATTCATTTCCATCAAATAGGATTTCAAAATACTCACTGCTACCTATGCGGACGTGATATCCATCTTCGGGACTCACATAAAAGTTTTTTTCAAGTTCCGCGCTATCCACAATCTTTCCCGTAGGCGATTTGTACCACAAACCCTTTGGGACATCCTTTTTGTCTTCGGTGGCGGTCTGTATCCCTTTTTTCGTTCTTTTAAACCAAGGCATATTTTCTTTAATTATGAATTCTACATTCCGAATTCTACGTTCTGAATTATTAAAGCGTATTCACATTGTTCAAATCCCTAAAAGCCTGCTCGAGTCGATTTTTGAAGGTGAGTTCACCCTCCCTGAGCCACTTCCGTGGGTCGTAATATTTTTTGTTGGGAATATCTGCACCTTCGGGATTGCCGATCTGGGTCTTCAAATACTCCATGTTTTCAACTATGTAGTCCCTTATTCCTTCGGTAAAGGCGAATTGCATATCGGTGTCGATATTCATTTTGACTACCCCATAGCTGATCGCTTCCCTGATTTCTTCCAAGGAAGAGCCACTGCCGCCATGAAAAACAAAGTCGATCGGGTTGTGCTCCGTATTGAATTTTTTCTGGACATATTCCTGTGAATTCTTCAGGATAATTGGGGTCAATTTTACATTTCCGGGTTTGTAAACGCCGTGTACATTTCCGAAAGCCGCCGCAATGGTGAACTGGTCACTGACTTTTAACAGGTCCTCGTAGGCATAAGCTACCTCTTTGGGTTGGGTGTATAATTTTGAGGAATCTACATCTGTATTGTCCACACCATCTTCTTCTCCGCCGGTTATGCCCAATTCCATTTCGAGGGTCATTCCCATCTTGCTCATTCGCTCCAAATAACGCTTGCAAGTTTCCACATTCTCCTCCAGCGGTTCCTCGGACAGGTCCAGCATGTGTGAACTGTAAAGGGGTTTGCCGGTCTCTTTATAGAATTTTTCTCCCGCATCCAATAATCCGTCAATCCAGGGTAAAAGCTTTTTGGCACAGTGGTCTGTATGCAAAATGACTGTTGCGCCATAAACCTCCGCGAGTTCGTGGATGTGTTTAGCTCCAGCTATTCCACCGGCAATGGCGGCTTTCTGGTTTTCGTTTGAAAGACCTTTTCCGGCATTGAAATGTGCACCTCCATTTGAAAATTGAATGATAACAGGTGAATTTAAAGATGCAGCGGTTTCAAGAACGGCATTAACGCTGCAAGAACCCACAACATTTACCGCGGGCATGGCAAAACCTTTTTCCTTTGCGTATTGATGTATTCGTTGAACTTCTTTTCCGGTGGCTACTCCGGGTCTTATTCCGTGGCTCATATTTATGGGATAAAAATGTTAATCGCGTTTTGTTAAATTTGAAGGGTTTTTAATAATATTTAAAAATAACATTACCGAACCCTCTTCTAATAGACAGCGATATTTTGAACAGACAAAAATAACAAATTTATATGGTTTTAAAACGGATAGTTAATTCCGATGTTATAAACCGCATGTTTCAAGTTGTATTCCTTAAACCAGCGATCTCCCAACGGCCGGGCAGGGTTGTGGGTTTTAAACCCCACATCAAAACGAAAGACGAAAAAACCAAAATCATATCGAAGTCCGAACCCAGTGGCTATGCCCAATTCCTTTAAATCTGCAAATCCATCGAACACCGATTCGCGGTCGGTGATATTGTCCATCAGGTTCCAGATATTTCCGGCATCCATAAAAGCCGCCCCCTTTACGGCCCCCAAAATGGTGAATCGATATTCTGCGTTTAAAGCGATCTTGAAATTGGCCTCATTGAACTCGTTTTTGTTACCACTACTCCCAGGACCGAGGGAATATGCTTTCCAGCCTCTATTATCATTGGTGCCTCCGGCAAAATAACTTCGGGTAAATGGGATGCTGTTGCTGTTTCCGTACGGAATCGCGAGACCGCCGAACGCACGGATGGCCACTACATTGTTATAATCCAGCTCCCAGTGTTTAATGTATTCTGCCTCGCCCTTTATATATTGGGAATAAGCTACGTTGAAAACCTCATTTCTTCCTTGACTATTCTTTTGGATTCCGGCAAGATTCGCAATACCGGAAAGAACATTGCCGGCGGTTTCCAGTTTAAGGCGAATCCTCGAGAAATTGTTGTCCTTAAGATTCTCTCGCGTATCCCGGGTCAGGGTAATGTTTGTTGCAATAATCAAATTGTCCTCCGTCAACCTGTTTTTCCGCTCGCCTATGTTTTCCACTCTTTCGTATGCATCGCCATTGTCCCAGAAAGGATCTATGCTTCCATTGAGAACATCGTTGATAAATCCGTTGGCTCCATACGGGATTATGAGTTCCAGATTGTTTTCTTCGTTATAGTTGTAATAATCCGGATTGATGGCCCCTGGATCCAAAAGCTCGGTCTGTTGGGCAATCTCGTTCAATTGATCAAAACTGTTTTTATAAACATTGAAATAATTTACCGTATTTAGATTTTTCACATATTGCAGATTGAGTGCATCCAACTGATAATTTAGGATTTTGGAGGGTTTCCAATTATAGCTGAAATATCCATTGACGGTTTGCCTATCCAGTCCAATATTATTTTGGGCACTGGCACCCAAACTTAATGTGGTGGTAGGCGACATGTATTTTGGGATCAGTTTCTGTGTGTTTATGGGAAAAATAATACTGGGAAAAGTCAATTTGGCATCGCCCCCGAATTCGGAGATGTTGAAAAACTTACTGCTTTCATCGGCTGCATCCTTGGAAGAACCCAAACTTCCCCTTCCGGAAATCTGGAATATTTCCGCTCCGCGAAAGATATTCCTAAAGATCATGTTGCCACTAAAACTGATTCCAAATTGTTGAATGGTGGAAGTAAAGGCGTCAAAATCGGCCCCAAGGGTGAACCTTTCCCTGGGGCTCAATAAGATGGTTGAATTTAACAGATTGGAAGTGGAGTCGGAAGCCACTTCAGAATAACTTATGTTTGGATATTTGAAAATATGGAGATCGCTTAGTTGGTTATAGGTCAAGGAACGATCTATATCCTTAAATATGGTGCCGGGAATTATTGAAATGGCATCGGTAATGGCCTTGGGCCGATATCGCATTTTGCCGTAACTGAAAAGCTTATACCCCCTATAGGTAACCGAGTCTTGGAATGGTTTGTTCTTGTTTTCATAGGTGTAATCGGTTATTATCCGCACCTCATTTACCTTATGGACTTCAAAGGGAACGGAATAGGTGCTGTCCTGGACAGTTATTTTTCTATCCGGAATAATATAGGTGAGGTTTGCCTTATGGCCCGTGTTTACCGTATCGCCTTCAATCCCTAGATATTCCTGGTTAAAATAATAAAGGCCGGAATTGCGGAATAAGATGGTAAGCCGGTCCCGTTCATTTACCATATCGGCAGCGGAATATTGCTTTCCCGGTAGGAGAAAGGATTTTTCCTTGGTCATCTGGAACAGGGAGTCCACAACGGGGGAATCGATCCTTGCATTAACAGTATCCCCTACTACATAGGGTTGATTCCTTTTTACCTTGTAAACTATTTCAGCCCTATTGTCCTTTTTCTCGTTCGGAATAATTTCGTGGCTCACTTCATTATTGAAATATCCATAACTGGCGTACCATCGTTGTAATCGTTCAGATGACTTCTCGATTTTCTCCTCCGAAATGATGACCGGGGCATCGCCGGACTTCTTGAGCCATTTATTGAAATTGACATAGGTGCTGTCCAGACCTGCCACTTGTTTTTGCGACAACAGCCTGATCAACCTTTCTTCACGCTTTGGTTTTTTATGAAGCCACTGCTTAAAAGTTGCATCAGGATCGGGGTCGGCCAGATTGTAGGTATGAAGCCCGAGCGGAAATCCTATCAAGGGGATGGTAGGATTGGGTTTTTGGGCCAACTGGCTATAAACTCCCGACTCCTTTATCTTTTCGCCATCTACCAAAATGGTGTTTTCGGTAAGTAAATATTTCCCCTCCGGCACGCGCTTTACGGCATTGCAGGAAAAAAATAAACCCATTAATACTGCAATTAATGATATTTTTGTGAGGGTGTACTTCAAATGGAGGTGCCTTTAAACTGATTCAAAAATACTATATTTTGATAAGCAACAGTCAATCTAGGTTAATAACCAGTCTTGGTCAAAAAAAGTATAGGCAACGGGCAGGACTTTTTGTCGCAGAAGGACCAAAAGTGATCCAGGAACTGCTCGGAGAGGGCCTACGGATGAAATGGCTGTTTACTTCCCAGCCTTCACAGGTTTCTTCGGGTTCCCATTTTTTGATATCGGAAGCAGAACTGAAAAAGATCAGCTTCCTAAAAACGGCAAATTCTTCCTTGGCCGTATTCGAAATCCCCGATACCGTCTCTTATACGGACTCAGGTTTGGTGGTCGTGCTCGATGCGCTGAGGGATCCGGGAAACTTGGGCACTATTATAAGGCTATGCGACTGGTTTGGGGTGCGCCAACTTATTTGTTCGGAAGATACGGCAGATTGTTACAACCCAAAGGTGGTGCAAGCTAGCATGGGTTCCTTAGCAAGGGTGGAAATCCAATATCTTAGGTTGTCCGATTTTCTGGACAGTACCAAACTTCCAATTTATGGAGGATTTATGGATGGAAAAAGTATTTATTCCGAACCTTTTCCCGAAAATGCCATCTTGGTCCTGGGGAATGAGGCCAATGGAATTTCGGAGGAAATAGCAGAAAGGATAACCATCAGAGTCAGTATCCCCCGTTTCGGAGCCACCCAAAAAACCGAAAGCCTAAATGTGGCTACCGCAACAGCTATTCTGTTGAACGAATTTAGGAGGACTATTGAAAAGTAAAATTGATAAACACCCCACGCGTTGACAATTTGTCGATATTTCCTGTCCAAGGACTGTTGGGGTCATCATCTGGCACCAATTCATCGCTGAAGGCAAACACACCGCGAATGGACGGGGTGAACTTGAAATAGAACAAGTAAAAATCTATCCCAAATCCCAATTCATAATAATTGGTGCTTCTGGTCATCCTAAATTTTCCGAATTCGTTGTCTTCGGGATGGTCTTGTTCGCTGGAAAGGTTTATTGATGTGGACACACCGCCAATTATAAACGGTTTAATATTGTTCAGTCTCTTTGTTGAGACCTTTAGTAGTAATGGAACATGGATGTAAGTGGATTTTACTTCGCGCAAATAATTTCTCTGTTCAGAAAACCCGGGAAAAGTTAAATCCCGCTGCGTAAAATATAGGCCGGGCTCCAAGCGGAGATTCAGGTATTCATTGATGCGCATATCGCCAATAAGACCCACATTAAATCCGGGCGAGGTTTTTACGGCTATGTCAGTATTGTTGTCTGCATACTGATTCTTGTAATCTATTTTAAAGTCGTATGTATTAAACCCTAAAAAATAGCCCCACGAAAAACGCCGTTTATCGAAATTTTCAAGGTTCGCCAATCTCTCATTGTTGAAAAACCATTGGGCCTGAAGGCTGTTTGCTGCAAAAAAAAGGGCAAGGACAAAAAATAGCTTTTTCATAAAATTATTTGGTAGCCGTATAGATGGTAGCAACACCAAAAGTCTGTGGTTTACTCTCCACATTCCTAAACCCAATTTTCCGCAAAATATTGTGGAGTTCCTGACCAAAAGGAAAAACAGACGCGCTTTCACTTAGGTATTGATAGGCAACTTTGTCCTTGGAGAACAATCGGCCCATAAGCGGCAATATGTTTTTTGTATAAAAATAATAGCCTTGTTTAAAAGGAAACTTCGTGGGAACGGAAGTTTCTAGAATTACGAAGACACCATCCTTGCGGAGCACACGGAAAATCTCGGAAAGACCTTTATCAAGATCCTCAAAATTCCGGATGCCAAAGGAAACGGTAATTGCATCAAAATAATTGTCGCCAAAAGGAAGGGCTTCGGAATCACCCTGGATAAATTTGATTCTTCTGGAAATGGGTTTGTCCGATACTTTTTTCCGGGCCATGGCCAACATTCCTTCAGAAAGATCCAATCCAACGATCTCGTGGATTTCAGTTTTTTCGGCAAACTGGATGGCAAGATCGCCCGTCCCGGTTGCAATGTCGAGAACATTTTTAGGATTTTTGGCTGCTACCGATGCAATGACTTTTTTGCGCCAAGATACATCGGAACCGAGAGAAATAATCCGGTTCATTCCATCGTAGTCTTCAGAAATGGTATCGAACATCTGTTCTACCTGTCTCTTTTTTCCTTCCGAAGATTCCTTGTAAGGTTTTACTTTTTTTTCCATAATCCTAATTGCAAAACTACATAAATTTTGAACGGAAGTTTTGTCATAGGTAATATTCTTTTGGTGGGGTTTCCGGTCCATAAGGTCCGAATCGTTTTCCAATATCCGTAAATTAAACTGGGGAGCCGGTTCATAATAGCGACTTCTAATTCCATACCTTTGTTATGGAATTTAAATATATGGGGCCAGGTTTGCTCTTCCAAGGGACACATCCCATATCAATTAACCAAGATCAATGAAGATAATTATTGCAGGCGCAGGAGAAGTAGGGTTTCATCTCGCAAAATTACTTTCCTTTGAATCGCAGAACATAACCCTTATAGATCCCGATCGCGATCTTTTGGCCCATGCCGATTCCCAGTTGGATATAAGGGTGCTTCGCGGAGATGCTACCTCGATCTCGATCCTGAAGGACGCCCGTATAGATGAAACGGATTTGGTGATTGCGGTTACCTCAAACGAGGCCACAAACATTACCGTTTGCGTTCTTGCAAAGCAGCTCGGTGCAAAACGGACCATTGCCAGGATTTCCAATACCGAGTTTATCGATAAGAAGGAGGAGGTGGGATTTGCCAAATTCGGGATTGATGAGCTAATTTCCCCTGAGGCTTTGGCTGCCAATGAAATTGAATTGCTGCTAAGCCAAAGTGCATTTAACGATACCTTTGAATTTGAGGACGGCGCCTTGACCATGATAGGACTGACCTTAAGCGGAAATTCAGCCTTTGTAGGAAAATCGGTCAAGGAAGTTGCCATGTTACATCCTTCCTTAAAGTATGTGCCTCTGGCCTTGCAGCGATACGGTACGCAATATACCCTTATCCCCCGTGGCGATACGGAGTTCAAGGAGGGAGACCAGGTTTATTTTACTTCCGAAAAAAGTGGAGTGGAAAAAATCGTAAAACTTACCGGTAAAAGCAGGTGGCAAATCAAAAATGTGATGATTCTGGGAGGGAGCAACATTGGCTATAAAACGGCCATGGATCTTTGCAAGGCCCATTTTAAGGTGAAATTGATCGAAACTAAAAAGGAGAGAGCATTTGAAATAGCAGACGATATCCCAGATTGCTTGGTCATTCATGGAGATGGACGGAACGTAGATTTGCTCGAAGAGGAATCAATTGAGGAAATGGATGCTTTTATAGCGGTTACGGGAAATAGTGAAACAAATATAATTTCGTGTTTGGTCGCGAAATCGAAGGGGGTAAATAAGACTATCGCCCTTGTTGAAAACATGGACTACTTTCAAATTTCCCATTCCATAGGCATTGATACCTTGATCAATAAAAAGCTGCTCGCCGCAAACAACATCTTTAGGTTTGTACGCAGAGGCGAAGTGATTGCCATGACCAAGTTGAACAATATGAATGCCGAGCTGCTGGAATTTAAGGTTACTCCCCATTCCAGGGTGTGCAATAAAAAGATAAAGGAACTCAATTTTCCGGTATCAGCAATTATTGGAGGCGTAATCAGGAACGGAAAGGGAATAATAGCCCTTGGCGATTTTGAGATCCAAGCCGGCGATAGGGTAGTAGTGTGTTGCCTGCCACAATCCATAGGGAAGGTTGAAAAACTTTTTGTTTAAATGAGCACCCTGTCCACGATCAACTACAGGATTATCTCCCATTTAATGGGGTTGTTGCTTATTGTAAACGGCGGATTTATGTTGCTTTCGGCCGTTGTTAGTTGGTATTACAATGACGGTGTTTTGGACAAGATTCTGGCAGCGGGGATTGTGGCCTTGGGTGCTGGAGGAATGATTATGGTCCTGACCAAAAACCATAAAAAGGAAGTCCAGAAGCGTGAGGGTTATATCATTGTTACCCTCGGATGGATCATTATGGCGCTTGTGGGAACCTTACCTTATATCTTTAGTGGGGCAATCCCCAGTTTTACCAATGCGTTTTTTGAAACCATGAGTGGGTACACCACTACGGGCGCCACCATTTTAAATGATATAGAAATTGTTCCCAAGGGAATTCTTTTCTGGAGAAGTATTACCCACTGGATCGGAGGAATGGGAATCATCGTCCTGGCCATTGCCATTCTTCCTTTGTTGGGAATTGGAGGTATGCAACTTTTTGCCGCGGAAGCCCCGGGCCCCACTGGGGATAAACTACACCCGAGAATTACCGACACCGCGAAGCGACTATGGCTAATTTATGTAGGATACACCCTGGCAGAAACCATACTTTTGAAGGTTGCCGGAATGAGTTTTTTCGATGCCATAAACCACTCCATGTCTACCATGGGGACGGGGGGATTTTCCACCAAGAATACAAGTATCGCCTTTTGGAACGATAAACCGATCATACAATACATCATTATTTTCTTTATGTTTTTGGCCGGAAGTAATTTCGTGTTGAGCTATTTCGCCTTTAAACGGAAATTCCAAAAGGTTTTTCGGGATGAGGAATTTAGAACTTACGGGTTGTTGGTCCTCGGGTTGACCCTGGTCTCGGGACTTTTGATATATTTTGAGGCAGACCTGGCACTATCCTCTGTCCATCATCCCATGGTCTGGGGGCATTTTGAAAGTTCTATGAGGCATGCTCTTTTTCAGGTTGTTTCGGTAATCACCACCACAGGATTTATCAGTGCCGATTTTACCAAGTGGACGCCTTTTCTTACCATTTTCTTTTTCGGAATGATGTTTCTTGGGGGTTGTGCTGGCTCAACGTCGGGAGGAGTGAAGATCATGCGCCATTTGATAATGATAAAAAATGCCTTTCTCGAATTTAAAAGAACCTTGCATCCTCATGCCATTCTTCCGCTTCGTTATAATTCGAAAGCTGTTCCACAACCTATAGCTTTTAATATTCTTGGGTTTTTTATTCTTTATATGCTTTCCTTCATTATGGGAACCTTGGTTTTTTCCTGGATTGGATTGGACTTTAATACTGCCTTGGGCGGGGCGGCCTCTACCTTGGGGAACATTGGTCCCGGATTGGGAAACTTGGGCCCTGTATTTACTTTTTCCACTTTGCCAGAAGTTGCCAAATGGTGGGCAAGCTTTTTGATGCTCCTCGGAAGGTTGGAGCTCTTTACAGTGCTCATTCTTCTCACACCTTTTTTCTGGAGAAACAGATAGTCTGTTTCATTTTAGATTCTTGAGGTTGATTTTATGGAACTACAATGTTTCGAGATCAGCCAATTTTAGGAGCATACTTTTTTGAGGCAAAATAATCGTGATATCCAATTATTTTTTATTCGTTTTGGCCCATAAAAAAGCCGCCCCAAAAACATTGGGGGCGGCTGCCAGTTTAAATTTCTTACTGATCATCCAAAGCTTCCTTGATCCGTTTAATGGCCTCGCGGATCTCACCTTCGGAAGCGGCATACGATAGCCGGATGCAATTGGGATCGCCAAAGGCCTCACCCGTAACGGTAGCTACACGTGCCTCCTCCAAGAGATATAATGAAAAATCGGATGCTGTATTGATGTTTTTTCCCCGTAAAGTCCTTCCGAAGAAAGAGGAAATATCAGGGAAAACATAAAAGGCTCCTTCGGGTTCATTTGTTTTAAAACCTTCAATTTCAGAAAGCAGTTCAAGAATGATGCTTCTTCTTTTCTTAAAGGCATCGACCATAAACTTGATCTTTGTCGGTGGATTTTCAAGTGCGGTAAGGGTGGCTCTTTGCGCAATGCAGTTGGCACCGCTGGTTACCTGGCCCTGCATTTTATTGCACGCACGGGCAATCCATTCAGGGCCGCCAATATATCCTATGCGCCATCCCGTCATGGCAAAAGCCTTGGAAACGCCGTTTACAACCACCGTACGGTCATACATTTCCTCGATCTGGGCCATTGAAAAATGTTTACCCTTAAAGTTTATATGTTCATAAATTTCATCACTGATTACAATAATGTCTGGATAATTCACCAGAACATTCGCCAGTTTTCGAAGTTCCTCTTCGCTGTACACCGAGCCGCTAGGGTTGCAGGGCGAGCTGTACATTATAAGTTTTGTCCGGGGGGAAATGGCCGCTTCCAGGGCTTCGGGAGTAACCTTAAAATCGGTTTCTATGGTGGTGGGGATTTCTATGGGAATTCCCCCCGCAACCTTGCATTGATCGGCATAACTGACCCAATAGGGGGCCGGGAGCAATACCTCGTCCCCGTCATTGAGCAAGACCATGGTCAAATTGGCAAGCGATTGCTTGGCTCCTGTGGAAACAACGATTTGAGATGGTTTGTACGTTAAATTATTGTCGCGTTTAAATTTCGTGATGATCGCATTTTTAAGATCTGTATAGCCATCAACGGGTGTATAGGAATGATAGTCATCCTGAATGGCCTGAATGGCAGATTCCTTTATGAATTCGGGAACCGTAAAATCGGGTTCGCCCAGGCTGAGGCCGATAATATCAATCCCTTGTTCCTTGAGCTCCCTTGTTTTGGCAGCCATTGCCAATGTGGCCGAGGTTTCCATCTCGTTCACACGTTTTGAAAGTCTTTTGTCCATATTGATTATGCTGTTACTGGTTTCGCCCCCATCTCTTTTAAATGGGAGAAATGGGCGATAATAGCCTTACGGGTAGTTTGGTATTCTTTATAAGGCAGGTTGAATTCTTTGGTAGTTTTTTTTAAGATTTCCGAGATGCTGTTGTAATGGATATGACAGATATTTGGAAAAATATGATGCTCCACCTGATGGTTCAACCCCCCAGTGTACCAATTGATGATCTTGTTTTTGGTCGCAAAATTGGTGGTGGTAAAAAGTTGATGTATGGCCCAGGTGTTTTTCATGGTGCCGCTTTCATCGGGCATCATAATTTCCGTGTCGCCAACAACATGGGCCAGTTGGAATACCACACTCAAAATAAGACCCGCCACATAATGCATTATGAAAAACCCGAGCAGGATCTTCCACCAAAAAATGTTGAAAAACAAAATCGGTATTACGATCCAAAGAGAAACATAGATTATTTTGGTGATTACCAAAATGCTCCACTGTTTTACGGGATTTGGAAATTCCCCATACGAGAGTTTTCGTGCCAGATACCTTTTGGTCTGCAAAAAATCCGTGGTAAGTACCCAGTTGAATGTGAGGAGGCCGTACAGCAATATACTGTAATAATGCTGGAATTTATGGAACCTATGCCATTTGGCATGCTGTGAAAACCGCAGGACCCTTCCGGCTTCCAAATCCTCATCGTGGCCTTGGATATTGGTATAGGTATGGTGGAGCACATTGTGCTGCACCTGCCAATTGTAAACATTTCCGGCGAGAATATACATACTGCCCCCCATCACTTTGTTGATCCATTTCTTGGAGGAATACGAACCGTGGTTCGCATCGTGCATAACGTTCATGCCCACACCGGCCATCCCTATGCCCATTACAATTGTAAAGAGCAATTGTGCCCACCCCGGAAAGTCCAGGGTTAGCAATAAAAAATAAGGGGTAAGATATAAGGAAAACATCACTACAGTTTTGAGGTGAAGTTTCCAATTTCCTGTTCGGGAAATATTGTTTTCCTTGAAATAATCGTTTACGCGCTTGTTAAGAGTCCTAAAGAACTTTGCACTGTCTATCCTGGAGAAATTGAGATTTGTATATGTCAAAATGAAGAGGTATTAGGGCAATGGTAGAGGATATAAAATTAGTCATCTTAAATGATATCCGGAGATACAAAACCATTAATTTTGGCAAAGATACCATACTTTCGTCTCTTAAATTAAATTATGGAACTGATATTAAAATATTTCCCACAACTAACCGATGAACAGAAATTGCAGTTTGGGCTGTTGAGGCCGTTATTTGAAGATTGGAACATTAAAATAAACGTGGTGTCCAGAAAGGACATAGACGAGCTTTATCTCCGCCATGTTCTGCACTCGTTAGGAATTGCACAAATAATTTCATTTCGTCCCGGCACTAAAATTTTGGATGTGGGCACCGGCGGCGGATTTCCTGGAATCCCGCTGGCCATTTTATTCCCGGAAGTTCAATTCCATTT
>CAYXDM010000041.1:12778-14513 GCA_964463595.1 uncultured Aequorivita sp.
ACCCCTTGGGCGTTTAGCTTTTGTTTTTTAAAAGAAACCATTGCAGGCCGATAATTGTTTTGGCGTCAATAATTTCAGAGAGTTTTTCAAAAATGTCGTTTACGGGGATTTTAACCAATTGAATGTCTTCTTTTTCGTTGGGATTTCCTCCTCCTTTATGGGTTTTGTCATTTACTGAAACTGCCTTATAAAAGAGAAACATCCGCTCGGTAGAGGCTCCTGGGGAAGTATAAAACGTGTGAATGGGCTCCGGATCGGTAATTTCATATCCCAATTCTTCCTCAATTTCCTTAATAATGCATGCTTCCGGGGTTTCATTCCCACTTATGGATCCGGCGGGAATTTCCAAGATCCAACCTTTTTCATGTTTACAGGTGGGATAACGAAATTGTTTGGCCAGGAGAATGGTCTGGGTTTCCTTTTCTAGAAGCACTATGGCAGCGGAATCGCCGTGCTCAAATGCCAGGCGATCCGTATTTATAATATCTCCTAGAAAGGTGTCGTAGGAAACTTCGGCTCTTATCATTTTAAAGTGATGATCAAAAACCACTTTTTCATTACGAATGGAATATTTCATATCAATATTAATTGGTTCAAAAGGTTGAAATTTTCAGATTATGGTTTTTTAAAACCGAAAGCCCCGCGCTACAACCAAAAATATTTTCTAAATTAGGTTTCATGCCAAGAATTGTAAACTTTCGGAAATAAAAAATCCCCCAGACAATCGGGGGGATTTTTCAATTTTCAGAAATCTCGAGTTATTTTGACACAATAAATTTCTTGGTGGAGATGTTGCCCTCCTTAGAGATCTTAACGAAATAGGCCCCTGCGTTTAAGCCGGCAACGTTCAGTTGCTCGTTTATACCGATGTTCTTCTTGGAAATAATCATTCTTCCCAGCATGTCAAACACTTCAATATCTGCATTTTCAGCATTTGAAATATTCAGGATATCACGGGTTGGGTTTGGATAAATGTTTACGGTTTCAAGTTGGGATTGATTTACGTCCAAAACTCCATTACTTGAAAATTGTCCAATAGCTTCCGCGCCCCAGTTGCCTATAATTCTAAATAATTGCTCTCCATCGCTGTCGGTGATTGTAACTCTTGTACCGCCGTCTCCAAAATTATCCCTAGCAGTAAAGGTATAGCAATCTGCCTCCAGATCAAATCTGAGCGTCACTGTATTGTTATTGCCATGGTTAGCTCCATTTTCCACAATGTTTCCATTAGAATCCTTTAGGTTCCAACTAAATTCGTAACCCCAATTGTCCGTTCTGATTTCCATATAAATGGTTCCTGTTCCTTGGGGGGCCTGATCAAAAGTGATGACTTCGGAATTGTTCGTATTGTCATCATCATTGGGAATGGTAACAGTAAGTGTGTTGGTGGCCTGGATGGTGTATTCCACTTCGGGAAGCTCTACAACTGTACTCCACAACGCAGGAAGTTCTCCTGTCCAATTATAAATTTGGTAATTCCCATTTATTTCGTAAGTTATTGGTAAACTCGTCAATGTGTTTTGACCGTTGTTTTTGATGGTTATTACGGGAGTGATATTCTCAAAGCACAGTGGATTGATCGGTTCTATGGAGGTAATCCCAGCGTCATCGGCGAGGGCGACACCTGTAAAAAATGGAAGTACCCTCTGTCCAGTAGGAATTTCTCGCTGTGTTTCCGTAATGAAAGCAACTACCTCCATATCATCCAAAATTGCGGGAACACCGTTATAGTCTG
>CAYXDM010000042.1:0-14381 GCA_964463595.1 uncultured Aequorivita sp.
GAAAATGTGGATGTTCCCGATCCTTATTTTGGTGGCACCGTGACCTTCGACAGTGTTTACAGAATGCTGGAGGAAGCTTGCGAAGTTATAGCAGAGAAATTTAACTAATCTAGCCAAGGGAAGCGGCATCCCGTACACCTTCTCTTTAAGAAGAGATCCGATAAGTAACACTCTTTTTTAAATACCTATCAAGATGAAAAAAACACTATTCACACTATTACTTTGCATCACGGGATGGGTTTCCGCCCAAGAAATAACCATCGAACTTTTTCAGGAAGGCTTCACCTCCCCCTTGAGTTTACAACACGCCAACGATGAACGGCTATTCGTTGTGGAACAAGGAGGAAGGATAAAAATAATCCAACCAGACGGCACCATTCACCCCACTCCATTTTTGAACATTTCCGGAAGGATCTCCCAGGGCGGGGAAAGAGGTTTGTTGGGATTGGCCTTCCACCCCGATTATGGGAACAACGGCTATTTTTACGTAAACTATACAGATGTAAATGGAGACACCAGGGTATCCAGGTTTTCGGTGGATGCATCCAATCCCGACCTTGCGGATAGCAATTCCGAACTCCTTATTTTGGGATTTGACCAACCTTTCTCCAATCACAATGGAGGCAATTTATTGTTTGGTCCCGATGGTTATCTTTATATTGCCTCGGGCGATGGCGGTTCAGGTGGTGACCCCAATAATAATGGACAGAACATTAACAGCTTACTGGGGAAGTTGCTGAGAATTGATGTGGACAACCCCACGGGAGTGAATAACTACGGCATTCCGAGCGACAATCCCTTTGTGGGGAATCCGGATGCCAAAGAAGAAATTTACGCTTATGGACTTCGTAATCCGTGGCGTTTTTCTGTTGATCGGGTAGAAAACAATATATGGATCGCCGATGTAGGACAAGGAAATTTGGAAGAGATAAATAAAATGCCACTTGATGTGGCTGGGGTGAATTACGGTTGGCGTTGTTATGAAGGCACCCAGCCCTTTAACACCAACAGCTGCCCCCCAGCCTCGGAATTGACCTTTCCGATTGCAGAATATTCGCATTCCAATGGAAATTGTTCTATCACCGGTGGATTTGTTTATCGCGGGTCGGTATATTCCGATATAACTGGACTCTATTTTTTTGCTGATTATTGCAGCGGTTTGATCGGGACAGTGGACAGTTCGGATACAATTACCACCCACGGAATGTTTTCAGGCAATTGGGTTTCTTTTGGTGAAGATATCCATAAGGAGTTATATATTGTCGATATCGGCGGCGCTATTTATAAAATAAACGGTGGCGAAATTGTAGGCACCGAAGACTTTTTGCTAGGAAAGAACTTAAGCATCCTTCCGAACCCAGCTACCGATAGAGTTAGTTTTAAACTGGAAAATGGCCTGTTCCAGACTATCCAACTCCTAAATATTAGAGGGGAAATTGTTTATTCCGCCGAAAATATATTGATGGATGAAAAAGTGGTACCCATCGATAGATTGACCGCTGGTATTTATATTTCACGTATTACGACTACCCAAGGACTCACAGCGGTAAAAAAATTAATCGTTCGATAATGTCCGTAGAAAAAGGAAGCCTATATCTCATTCCCTGTCCCTTGGGCGATGTCCCGCCTTTTGCCGTCCTTCCTATTTCCGTTAAGACCACTATTGAAAGGGTAGACCACTATATTGTGGAAAATGGAAAGATGGCAAGACGATTTATCAAGAGCATTTCCCAACATAAAAAACAGACGGACCTCAAGATCCAGGAGTTAAATAAATTTACCCTTGAGGAAGAGGTTCCGGCCATGCTGGATCCTTGTCTGGAAGGTTTTGATATGGGGATTATCAGCGATGCCGGGTGTCCGGGTATTGCAGATCCTGGTGCACGGGCGGTACATTTTGCCCATGAAAGAGGAATTAAGGTAATCCCACTGGTGGGTCCTTCCTCTATTCTTTTGGCAATGATGGCCAGTGGATTCAATGGCCAAAATTTCGCCTTTAACGGCTATTTGCCGATCGATCGCGGAGAGAGAAAAACAGTTTTAAAACGATTGGAAAAAATATCAATGGATCTGGACCAGTCCCAATTATTCATTGAAACCCCATACCGAAATAATCAATTATTGGAGAGCTTAATAGAGATTTTAAACCCGAATACCCGAATTTGTGTGGCCTGCGACCTTACGCTTTCCTCAGAATTTATTAAAACAAAGACTGCGGCAGCATGGAAAAGAATAAAGGTGGACCTTCATAAAAGACCCACCTTGTTTATTGTTCAGGGATAAAAATCACTATCCCAATTTTCTACCTCTTTTATTGGGGACAATATGCGAAGTATCATAACCCGAAAATCTTTTCAAATAATAACGGATCGACGTGCCATTGGCATCCTCAAAACGATTTTCACCATTACTTCTAAGGAATTTCTTCACATTCCCCGGACCCGCAAGATGGGCGGCCGCCAAAATCCCAGATTCAGTGACTTTCACTCCTCCAATCGTTTTTCCCGCGTAGCGTTTGATATCATTCCGGAGAACCCATTTATTCAGGGAAGTGTAGGCCAAAAAAGCGTCTTCCTGCTGGCGGGTATTATAAAGAAAGTTTTCAGTGTCCTTGAAACCTATCATTCTAAGGGTCGCATTAGAAAACTGGTATTTGCCCATATATCCATAGGGGTTCACTATATGATAATCTCCCCGCGATTCCTTGAAACCCAAGGCTTCTTTAAATCCGAGATAGGATTTGCCCAAAAACAGATTAAACTTTGGGGTATAAACGGGAGCGAGATCAGCCTCGGTGGGAACATCGAAATTTAACTCCAAACCTTCGGTGCTAAAGCTCGAAAGATCATAGTCCTTCTTTGAGATGAATCCTGTCCCTACAACTAAGGCAACAACAGGTAATACTGCAATAAAATAAAATCTTTTTTTCATTAAGTTTCAAATTCAAATGTATTGCTACATTCTCTTTCTAGCCTGCAAAGATAAGGGTTTTTTTAAAAATCTGATCCTGAGGCTGTTAAATAAATGCAAAAAACTCCTTATCCCCTAATCCGAGGGCAATGTATTCCTCTCGAAATCAGATGAGAAGTTAGGCGATCAAAATACCATTTTCCAAGTTATCGCCTTTGAGGAAAAGTCCGAGATTTAATTTATCTTTTCAGACCTTGGCTATTGACCCACCGCACATATTCTGCCTTATTGATATTGTGTTGGGAGAGGTTCCGGGCGAATTTATGATATCCGAAGTTGGTAACATCGGCCACGAAATAATAATACTCGTGATCCTCGGCATTTAAAACGGCATCAATGGAGGAAATGTCGGGCATGGTGATAGGACCCGGGGGAATTCCCGCATATTTATATGTATTATAGGGGGAATCGAGTTCCAGATCCGCATAAAGCACCCTTTTTATGACCTGATCGTAATCACCACTTTCACGCTTCATGGCATAAATAACGGTAGGATCCGCCTGTAATAACATGCCCACCTTGAGCCTGTTCAAATAAACCCCCGCCACTCTTGGGCGTTCCTCAATCCTAGCGGTCTCCTTCTGTACAATGGCGGCCAAGGCCATGACCTGTTCCTGCGTGAGACCCAAGGCTTCCGCTTTTATTCTGCGGTCTTCATTCCAAAATCTTTCATATTCCTTTCTCATCCTTTCCCGGAAAGATTCTGCCGAAGTGTTCCAATAAAATTCATAGGTATTGGGAATATACAACGAGAGGGCGGTATCCAGGTTCAATCCCACTTCATTTAAAAATATGGAATCTCGCATGGCTTTCAGTAGGGAAATACTGTCGGCTTCAATTTGTCGGGAAATATTACCGGCAAGATTTTCCAATCTTTCCTGATTGTTGAACTTGACGTTGATGGGAATATTGCGGCTTCTCAAGGTATTGATGATGTCATTATTGCCCATGTCCCGGCGGATAATAAAATGGCCGGATTTAATATTGGCATCATATCTTTTTTGATTTGCCAGCGTTCGGAAGGTTTTCACATCCAAAAGCAGCGGCCCAAGCTCCTCCACGACATCCTCGATATTCGCATTGGATTTAATAAAAACATGGGCCTCCTCATTGTGGAAGACCGTATTGGGCGAAAAAGCCATGGTGTAAATATACCATGTCAATATGCCCATTCCCACGGCAATAAGCAGAACGGTAGCTATCAGTATTTTTCTTATATACATTTTTTGGAAATAAAAATTGATTAAGGTTCTGCCCGAATCAGTTGATATAAATATTCATTTTTGAACCTTCCTTGGGAATAAGTCCAGTCCATTTTTATGCCATTCCTTTTAAATCCTGCGGTTTCAAACAATGAAATGCTCGCTTTATTGTCTTCGGTAATGCCCGCGAATACCTGGTGTACTTTTAAATATTTAAAAGCGTAATCGCAGATAATGCCCAATGCTTCCGAGGAAAAACCCTTGCCCCTGAATCCTTCTGGAAAGATAACGATCCCAACTCCTACCCTGCTATTTCTAGGATCGAAATCATATAGATCTATAAAACCGATTGGGTCATCACTTTCATTAAGACAAATGACCAATCGCAATTGTTTTACCTCATATATATCGCGATGCCCATGTTCCAAATATTCATTTAGCACGAACCGGGAATAGGGAGCAATGGTATTGCTGACCTCCCAAAGCTTTTCCTCATTTTCCAGATGAAAGAGAAAATCCAGATCTGAAGGCTCAAGTGCCCTTAAATAAATATTCTCGCCCTTTAAAGTGCCCATTTCCAAATCCCTTTAAAAACCTGTTTGGCGGGACCTTCCAAATAAATGTTCTTATAAAAATTCCCTTTCTTTTCAAAATACACCCGAAGTTCGCCACCGGGAGTTTGAATGTTTACTGTATTTTTAAAGGTTTTTCCTGTTTCGAACATAGCCAGGGCAACGGCCGTAACCCCCGTACCGCAGGAAAGAGTTTCATCTTCCACTCCACGTTCATAGGTACGGACTGAAAAAATGTCACCCTCTATGTGTTCCACAAAATTGATATTGGCGCCCGCATTACCATATAATGTGTTTCTGATATTTTTTCCTTTCGTGATTACATCAAAAGATGCCAAATCCTGAACCATTTGAATATGATGTGGGGAACCAGAATCGATAAAGACAGAACCATCGGAAATCTTTATTTCATCAACATCAGCCATTTTTAGCGATACCCAGTCACCCCGCACAGTGGCAGTATGGATTCCATCAAAGGCCGTAAATGTAGTGGTCTCCCCGGTTATTCCGAGGAATCTGGCAAAATGGACGATACACCTTCCCCCATTTCCGCACATTGAGCCAAGATTTCCGTCACTATTAAAATAGACCATTTCAAAATCGGATTCGGCATGGTCCTCCAGCAAGATCAAGCCATCTGCGCCCACTCCGAAACGGCGATGGCAGATCTGCGATATCAGACAGAAGTTTTCCTTGGGAAACGACAACTCCCTGTTGTCAATAAGGACAAAATCATTGCCTGTTCCGTGATATTTAAAAAAAGTAAATTTCATATTCCGGCAAAGATATAAAAAGCCACTACGACTAGGTATGGAATAGGTCAGTAATAAGGCTTCCGTATGGAAAGTCTTCGCTAATCAACAGACGTTAAAACGAAGTTAACTTAGTTTTCTGGCATAGTATTTTCACCTAAGCATAGTTAAATTTGGGAAGTTCACAAGGAAACCTTCTTGGAAAGGATAAGTTTACAACTATTTATAAATTGTGGTTTACGCCCTATATATTAAATCTTAAAATTGAATCTAAATGAAACAGACAATGCGTTTATTATTAGTTGCCCTTTTTGCGGGGGCAGTTACTCTTGGAGGCTATAAAATGTTTGAAAAGGATGCCCCCATTTCCTTTGCCCCCCAATCGGAGGCCAATTACATCCCCACGAATCTCACTGCCATAGGAGCCGCGATGAACACAGATTTCATTGAAGCTGCGGAAAGAACGGTTCATGCGGTGGTACACGTAAAAAATATAACCGTAAGCAGACAGCCCACCAACATATTTGAGTATTTTCAGGGTGGCGGACAGCCACGGGCCATGATCGGTAGCGGCAGTGGGGTTATCGTTTCCCCGGATGGATATATAGTAACGAACAACCATGTTATTGCAAATGCGTCCAATTTGGAAGTCACGTTAAATAACAATAGAACCTATCCGGCAAAATTAATAGGCACAGATCCGGGAACCGATATTGCCTTGATAAAAATTGAGGGAGATGGGGAATTTCCATTTGTGCCTTTCGGGGATTCCAACAATGTTAGATTGGGTGAATGGGTTTTGGCCGTGGGCAACCCCTTTAACCTTACCTCAACCGTAACGGCGGGTATCATCAGTGCCAAGGCCCGCGACCTGCATCAATTTGATGGCAATCCGCAATCCTTCATCCAGACCGATGCGGCCGTAAACCGGGGAAATAGCGGAGGAGCACTTGTAAATACCAGAGGGGAGTTAATTGGGATAAATACCGCCATCACCTCAGAAACAGGGAGTTATGTGGGATATTCGTTTGCCGTTCCTTCCAATAATGCCAGGAAAGTAATAGAGGATATTCTTGAGTACGGCAATGTTCAACGTGGGATCCTCGGGATTCGCGTGGGAAATCTCAATACCGATATGGCCGATAAATTAGGGGTGGATCAGACTCAAGGTGTAATCATTGGCGGGATAGAAAAAGGAAGTGGTGCCGATAATAGTGGTCTAAAGGAAGGGGATATCATTAAGGAACTTGATGGCGTGCGAGTCAACAAATTTGCCGATATGGCCGGATATCTAGGTTCCAAAAGACCTAACGATGTTGTTCAGGTCACGGTAATCCGCAATGGAAAGGAGAAAACTTTGCCTGTCACCCTTGCCAAGCTCGAAACCACTTCAATAGATGACCTAGGGCTTGAGGTGAAGAACATGAACCGGGAAGAGCTCAGGGAAAAAGGACTTAAAAACGGGGTAATGGTTACTCGTGCACTTTCCCCTGAAATAGCCCGTTACAAACTGGAAGGGATCATTATTACCGAGCTCAATGATGAAACGGTAAAAAACATATCGGACGTGGAGCGGATTATGTCGCAGCGAAACTACCGAACCCCCATCAAAATGACCTTTATGGATACCCAAGGAAAAATAAACACCTTCATCTTTAGATAAGGTTTTAAGATCCTATTATAGGCCGGCCGTTTCAAAATCAATCCTTTTGAAACGGTTTTTTATTTACTTCCTAGTACCCATCAATTTTCTTGGCAATTTGTTTACTTATCAGTACTTTTAGATTTATGACAGAAGCCTTCATAGAAAAAGAAAACAAGGAAATTGCTAAGCAATACAAGCAATTGCTGAAGATCAGTTACAGAAACCTGAGCAAGGAGGACAAGAAGCTGATTCGCAGTGCATTCGATCTGGCGGTGGATGCCCATAAGGACCAAAGGCGAAAAAGTGGGGAGGCCTATATTTTCCATCCCATAGCCGTGGCGAAAATAGTGGCATCGGAAATTGGTTTGGACGCCACTTCCATCGCTGCCGCCCTCTTGCACGATGTGGTCGAGGATACGCATTATACCCTGGAGGATATAGAACGGATGTTCGGTACGGTAGTGGCCAGGATTGTGGATGGCCTTACGAAGATCGCCAATCTTTCCATGACCGGAGACGTATCCATGCAGGCGGAAAACTTCAGAAAAATGTTGCTTACCCTTAATGAGGATATCCGGGTGATTATCATAAAAATAGCAGATAGGCTGCACAATATGCAAACCATGGATTCCATGCCTGCGGACAAACAGCGAAAGATCGCTTCTGAAACTTTGTACATTTATGCCCCTTTGGCCCATCGCATTGGTCTTTATAATATTAAATCGGAATTGGAGGACTTGGGCCTAAAATTCACCGAACCCGAAGTCTATTCAGATATTCTTGGCAGGATAAAGGAAAGCAAGGAGGAGCAGGATGCCTACATAGAAGCTTTTAACAAGGTGATCGAAAAATCCTTGGATGCCGAGGATTTAAAATATGAAATCAAGGGAAGACCCAAATCCATCTTTTCCATCAGAAAAAAGATGTTGGCACAGAACGTTACTTTTGATGAGGTGTATGACAAATTTGCGGTCCGTATTATCTACGAAAGCACTCCGGAGAACGAAAAGTTTTTCGCCTGGAAGATATATTCCATTGTCACCGATCATTTTCGACCCAACCCCATTCGCCTTCGCGATTGGATCTCCTCTCCAAAATCTACGGGTTATGAGGCACTACATATTACGGTTATGGGTCCAAAGGGAAGATGGGTTGAGGTACAGATAAGAAGTCAGCGCATGAACGAGATCGCCGAAAAGGGATTTGCCGCCCATTACAAATACAAGCACAAGGAAAAAGACGAGGCCGGTTTGGAGAGTTGGTTGAACAAACTCCAGGAAACCCTCGAAAATTCAGAAATCAGTGCGGTAGATTTTGTCGAGGAATTTAAGTTGAACCTCTACGCCAAGGAAATCTTTGTGTTCTCGCCCAAAGGAGATCTATATTCCCTTCCCAAAGGGGCAACGGCCTTGGATTTTGCCTTCCACGTACATACCGAGATTGGGATGAGCACTCGCGGGACCCGCGTAAATGGAAAGTTGGTGCCCTTGAGCCAGGAACTCAAGAGCGGGGACCAAGTGGAGGTGATTACCTCCGAAAATTCAAAGCCTACCGCTAACTGGTTGAACTATGCCACTACAGGAAGGGCCCGGTCAAAGATAAAGGCCTCCTTGAAAGATGAGAAAAAACAGTTGGCTGAAGAAGGAAAGGAAATTCTAAAGAGGAAGCTGAGGTCGCTAAAAATAAACCTTGATGAAAATACCGTAAATCAGCTGGTGGTTTTCTTTAAGGTAAAGACCAGTCTGGACCTATTTTATCGGGTGGGCGCCGGCATTATCGACAATCAAAAGCTAAAGGATTTTGCCTCCTCCAGAAGTAATGCCTTTATCAGCTTCTTTAAAAATAGAATTCGGAAACCTGAAAAACCCGAAGACGTACACAGAGAGGAGATCACAGAGAAATTGGACCAATTGGTATTCGGAAAATCCGAGGATAAATTGGATTACAAAATGGCCAACTGCTGCAATCCCATTCCGGGTGATGATGTCTTCGGCTTTGTAACCGTAAACGAAGGGATAAAGGTCCATAAAACAAACTGTCCGAATGCCCTGCAACTCCAGAGTAACTATAGCTACCGGATCCTGCCCGCCAAATGGATTGATTCCACCCAGCGGGAATTCAAGGCTGTTTTGACCATTAGCGGCATAGATACCATCGGTCTGGTAAACGAGGTGACAAAGGTCATTTCAAACAACCTGCATATCGACATGAAAAGTGTCAATTTTGAAAGTAATGACGGGGTATTCACGGGTAAAGTTGTGGTGGTGGTCAAAAATAAATCCATCCTCAACAATCTGGCGGAAAACATCAAGAAAATAAACGGAATCGATAAGGTGACCAGAGTCTAAAATTTAAAGTAACTTTGCAACCGCAATTATGAGTTCAAAAACCGACATCTCCAATCAGGAAATTGTAAAAAATGTGTTTACCGATTTTTTAGGTGGGAAGGGCCACCGAAAAACACCGGAACGTTTTGCCATTCTTCAGGAAATCTATGACCACGACGATCATTTCGACATAGAGTCCTTGTACATAAACATGAAGAACAAAAATTATCGGGTAAGCCGTGCAACCTTGTACAACACCATTGAATTGTTGTTGGAATGCGGCTTGGTTCGCAAACACCAATTTGGGCAAAACCAGGCACTTTATGAAAAATCCTATTTTGATCGAAACCACGACCATATAATCCTGTCTGATGGAGAGGTCATTGAATTTTGCGATCCTCGCATTTACGCTATTCAAAAATCAATAGAAGAGGTTTTTAATATTGACATAAAAACCCATTCCCTGTATTTCTACGGAACCAAAAAAGATTCCAGCAACGAGACAAACGGGAACAATCATCAATAATATTATGGCAGTCGATTTATTACTTGGATTACAATGGGGGGACGAAGGCAAAGGAAAAATTGTTGACGTACTCACCAAAAACTACGATATTATTGCCCGCTTCCAAGGTGGCCCCAATGCCGGACATACCCTGGAATTTGATGGCATAAAACACGTCTTGAGAACGATTCCATCCGGAATATTCCACAGGGATTCCATTAACCTGATCGGCAACGGGGTGGTAATTGATCCTGTGGTATTTATCAAGGAACTTGAGGGATTGGATAAATACGATATCGACTACCATAAAAATCTTTATATCTCCCGTAAGGCCCATCTCATTTTGCCCACACACCGGCTGTTGGACGCAGCCTCGGAAGCCTCCAAGGGAAAAGCCAAAATCGGCTCCACCCTTAAGGGCATAGGCCCCACCTATATGGACAAAACAGGTCGCAACGGCATTCGGATCGGAGATTTGGAAATGGAGAACTGGCAAGAAAAATACCGCGCCCTGGCAGATAAGCATGAAGCATTGATCACCTTTTATAACGTAGATGTGCAATATGACCTCGCCGATCTTGAAGCGGAATTTTTTGCGGCCGTAGAGACCTTGAAAACCCTTAAGTTTATTGACAGTGAGGAGTATATCCATCAAGCCCAAAAGGATGGAAAATCCATTCTGGCCGAAGGTGCCCAAGGCTCGTTGCTGGATATAGATTTTGGGACCTATCCTTTCGTTACTTCTTCAAATACTACCGCCGCGGGAGCCTGCACAGGTCTGGGGGTACCACCCAACACCGTTGAGGAAGTTTTTGGAATATTCAAGGCCTATACTACCCGAGTGGGAAGCGGCCCCTTCCCTACCGAACTTTTTGACCAACTAGGCGAAGAAATGGCAAGAATCGGCAATGAATTTGGAGCGGTTACCGGCAGGCCGCGGCGTTGTGGCTGGCTAGATCTCGTGGCCTTGCGATATGCGGTCCAGGTCAACGGCGTTACACAACTAATTATGATGAAGGCCGACGTACTAAGCGGTTTTGAATCTTTAAAAATATGTACCGCGTATAATTATAAGGGATCTGCCATCCATCATCTTCCCTATAACGTGGAGGCTGAGAACGTAACCCCAATTTATACTGAAATGGAGGGGTGGAATGAAGATCTGACTTCTATGGACCAATCTTCCCAGCTACCCAAAGCCCTTAATTATTATATCGAATTCATTGAACGGGAATTGGAAGTTCCAATTAAGATCGTTTCGGTAGGCCCAGACAGAAAACAGACTATCCAGAGATAGTCAAATTTTCTGTTGATATTTTCGTTATATGGCAAAAGAATGTAGTTTGAAAATATCAAGTATCTTTTTATTCCTCTTATTCTTATGTGCAGGCTCGACTGTTTCCGCCCAGAATAAGGAGAAGGTCAATATAGAATCGGGATATTTGGAAAGGCGACCGGAATTTCCGGATGCCGCCATTTATACCATGGACGACACTGGCCAGGTCTATATAGTCCACGAAGGAGTGGAAATGTGGTGCGACCAAGCCTTTGTTTACCTCAAGGAGAATTTCGTAAAGGCCTATGGCAACGTTTACCTTACCCAAGGCGATACCATTTCCTTGAACAGCCATTATGCGGAATACAATGGCAATACCCAATTTGCCTTCGCCAGCGGAAATGTGATCCTAACAGAACCCAAAACCACGTTGCAAACCGATACCATTTATTTTGACAGAATAAGGCAACAGGCATATTATCGCACCGGAGGAACTGTAAAGGACACCGCCAGCGTATTGACCAGCAGATCGGGAAGATACTTTGCGGAGAGCAGAAAATATCAATTTCTTTCAGATGTTAAAATCGTGAATCCGAAGTACACACTTAGGAGCAATCAACTCGATTTTTTTTCCGAAACCGGAGCTGCCTATCTCTATGGGCCTTCAACCATAGACAGTGAAACGAGCACCATTTATTGTGAGAGGGGCTATTACGACACCCGTGGCAACACAGGATATTTTGTAAAAAACTCTAAGGTTGATTACGAAAACCGTACGCTGTATGGCGACAGCATTTACTTTGACAGAAGAGAAGGTTTCGCTTCGGCAACCAACAACATCAGGGTAATAGATACCATAAACCGCAGTGAACTTCGGGGACACTATGCAGAGGTGTTCCGGGAAATGGATTCGGTTTTTATCACCAAAAGGGCACTTGCCATCACCGTAAGGGAGCAGGACACGGTTTATGTACACGCCGATACTCTGCGCATTACCGGAAAACCCGAGAACAGGGTCATAAAGGGTTTTTACAGGGCCCGATTGTTCAAACCGGGGAAATTGGAAGAAGACCCCATGAGCGGAAAATGCGATTCCATTTATGTGAACGAAAAAATCGGTATCACCAAACTCCTTCGGAATCCCGTGCTGTGGAGTGGCGAAAATCAAATGACCGGAGATACCATTCATCTTTTACAAAACCCGGTTACAGACCAACTGGACACTTTAAAGGTTTTTAACAATGCCTTCCTAATCCAAAAGGATAGCTTGGGCTTCAATCAGGTGAAAGGAGAACGGTTAACCGGACTTTTTACCGATAATGAATTGGATACCATCAACATCAATAAAAACGCTCAGGTCCTTTATTATTTAAGAAATGACGACGGGGAATTGGTGGGGATTGACAATACCGTTTCCAGTGCCATCCAAATGTATCTGGAGGACCAACAGATTACCGGGATCCGGTTTTTAAAAAAAGTTCCCGGAAAATTAAATCCCCCGTCTTTGTTTCCCGAAAACGCACGCCTGCTTCCGGGATTTAATTGGCGTGGGGAAGAAAGATTATACAGTGTGGAGGATTTATTCAAAGGCAAGCCCGCTCCGGTACTTCCCAAAATAACAGGGATTCCACTTCCCAAATATGAAGGCGATTTCTTTGAGAATGTTCCCAACGGCAACGTTGAACTGCCACGGGAATCAAAACTTTCACCCAAAGATCTTCAGACCAGGCCCGGGGATCCGCGGGCAGAAACCCAAAGGGACTCTATCCATAACACCAAAGGGTGAAATCAATGAATGCCAATTCGCTCGGATTCAAGAACTCCGGAAGAATCCTGAAGCATTGAGCAAAGAATTTTAAAGCAAATGAGAAACGATTTTTATAAATATCAGGCGCAGACCAGTCCACATCCGTTGGCCCTGGAAATTTCGCATGCCAAGGGGAGCTATATTTTTGACACTTCCGGTGGGAAACATTTGGATTTTGTTGCGGGCGTATCGGCCTGTACCTTGGGGCATGGTCATCCCAGGATTGTGGAGGCAATAAAGAACCAAGTTGATAAGTACCTGCACGTTATGGTCTATGGGGAATATATATTGGAACCGGCGGTGGAGCTCGCCAAACTGCTTTCCCAAAACCTTCCGGAACAATTGAATACCACCTATCTTGTAAACAGCGGTACCGAAGCTATTGAAGGTTCATTAAAACTCGCCCGACGCGCCACTGGCAGAAGCCAGATCCTGTACGCACACAATGCCTATCACGGCAATACCTTGGGATCCATGAGCGTGATGGGCTTCGAGGAACGAAAAAACGCATTTAAGCCTTTGGTCCCCGATTGTTTTCCCATAACCTTCAACAATGAACATGACCTAAACAAAATCACCCAAGAAACCGCGGCAATAATTTTGGAAACCATTCAGGGAGGTGCCGGATTCATCCAGCCCGAGAATGAGTATCTGAAAAAAGTCCGGGATCGGTGTGATAAAACCGGTACGCTTTTAATTCTCGACGAAATACAGCCCGGATTTGGCAGAACAGGAAAACTCTTCGCCTTTGAACATTTTGAAATAGTCCCGGATATTTTGGTGATGGGAAAAGGAATGGCTGGAGGAATGCCCATTGGGGCGTTTACCGCTTCGCAAGAAGTTATGTCCTTATTGCAGGCGCACCCCAAACTTGGCCACATTACCACTTTTGGAGGAAATCCAGTTATTGCCGCCGCTGCCTTGGCAACCCTTCGGGAGTTGACCGAGACCAATCTAATCCAACAGACCCGTGAGAAGGAGATTCTATTCCGAAAATTGCTGAAACACCCATTAATTAAGGAAGTTCGTGGCCGGGGATTGATGCTCATTGCCCTTTTGGAATCTTCCGAAATAGCGACAGAGGTGATCCTGCGTTGCAAGGAAGAGGGATTAATACTTTTCTGGTTATTGTTTGAGGGTCGGGCACTTAGAATAACACCTCCCTTAACAATTTTACCTTCGGAGATAGAGGAAGGTTGTGGAAAAATCCTTAAGGTCCTTAATGACCTCGCAAAAAATTAAAATTATAATCCATCTGTCATACAGTCATTTACAAATTTGGGTTCTGTTGATAAGTTCGTTAAAAATATAAGCGGCACAACTAT
>CAYXDM010000043.1:0-3574 GCA_964463595.1 uncultured Aequorivita sp.
AAGATTTCGCAGAACAATTGGTTAACCTAACTGTAAAAGAAGTTAATGAGTTAGCTACAATACTAAAAGACGAGTATGGCATTGAGCCGGCTGCTGCTGCAGTAGCAGTTGCTGCTGGTGGCGGCGGTGGAGCTGCTGAGGAAGTAGAAGAGCAATCAGAATTCGACGTAATTCTTAAGGCCGCTGGAGCTTCTAAACTTGCTGTTGTAAAACTTGTAAAAGAACTTACAGGTGCTGGTCTTAAAGAAGCAAAGGAATTGGTGGACAATGCTCCCTCTCCTATCAAGGAAGGAATTTCCAAAGATGAGGCTACTGCTTTAAAAGCACAATTGGAAGAAGCAGGTGCTGAGGTTGAGCTTAAGTAAGCTCCATTGGTTCCCAAACCCTTAGGTTTAGGTCTTCCCGAGTGTCGGGAAAGACCTAAACCATTTTGCGTATATAATGGTCAACACCTTTTTATACGAATTTCATTTTCATTTTAATTAAAATTCCGTCCATAGATGTCAGCAACGCAAACTGAAAGATTGAATTTTTCCTCTGTAAAAAATAAGCCGGCTTATCCCGACTTTTTGGACATTCAGATAAAATCCTTCCAGGATTTTTTCCAGTTGGAAACCAAATCAGAAGAAAGAGGCCAAGAGGGGTTGTACAAAACCTTTTTGGAAAACTTCCCAATTACCGATACCCGGAATCAATTTGTTTTAGAGTTTTTAGACTACTTCGTAGATCCACCAAGGTATTCCATCCAGGAATGTATCGAGCGTGGACTTACCTATAGCGTGCCTTTAAAAGCCAGATTGAAACTGTACTGTACCGATGACGAACACGAAGATTTTGAGACAATTGTACAGGATGTTTATTTAGGCACCATTCCCTATATGACCCCTAGCGGAACTTTCTGCATTAACGGGGCCGAACGTGTTGTTGTTTCCCAACTTCACCGTTCGCCAGGGGTTTTCTTCGGGCAGTCATTCCATGCCAATGGAACTAAATTATACTCGGCCCGTGTTATTCCTTTTAAAGGATCATGGATTGAGTTCGCAACCGATATCAATAGCGTAATGTACGCCTATATCGACCGTAAGAAAAAATTGCCCGTAACCACCCTTTTCCGCGCCATCGGGTTTGAGAGAGACAAGGATATCCTCGAGATCTTTGACCTCGCGGAGGAGGTAAAGGCCTCAAAAACCGGTCTTAAAAAATATATCGGCCGCAAATTGGCCGCCCGTGTCCTTAAAACCTGGCATGAGGATTTCGTTGATGAGGATACCGGCGAAGTTGTTTCTATTGAGCGAAACGAAATTATTCTGGATCGGGACACGGTTCTCGAAAAGGAGCACATAGAAGAAATTCTGGACTCCGGAACCAAGGCCATCTTGTTGCACAAGGAGGATAACCAGGTGGGAGATTATGCAATTATCCATAATACCCTCCAAAAAGACCCTACCAACTCCGAAAAGGAAGCGGTAGAACATATATACAGACAGTTGCGTAATGCAGAACCGCCAGATGAGGAGACAGCCCGTGGGATTATCCACAAGCTTTTCTTCAGCGACCAAAGGTATAACCTTGGGGAGGTAGGGCGTTACAGAATGAACAAGAAATTGAATCTTGATATCCCCATGGAAAAGCAGGTGCTAACCAAGGAGGATATCATTACCATTGTGAAATATCTGATCGAACTGATCAATTCCAAAGCGGAAATTGATGATATCGATCACTTGAGCAATAGACGGGTACGGACTGTTGGCGAGCAATTGTCCCAACAATTTGGGGTCGGACTCGCCCGTATGGCCCGCACCATTCGTGAGCGGATGAACGTTCGCGATAATGAGGTTTTTACGCCCATAGATTTGATTAATGCAAAGACCTTATCTTCTGTCATTAACTCATTTTTTGGGACCAACCAGCTTTCACAATTTATGGACCAGACCAACCCGTTGGCCGAGATTACGCACAAGCGGCGTCTTTCAGCCCTAGGGCCGGGTGGTCTATCCCGTGAAAGAGCTGGGTTTGAGGTTCGGGACGTCCATTACACCCATTATGGAAGACTTTGCCCAATTGAAACTCCCGAAGGACCGAACATCGGTCTTATCTCTTCACTTTCCGTTTATGCAAAAGTGAACAATCTCGGGTTTATTGAAACCCCCTATCGTAAAGTCTCGGATGGGAAAATAGACTTCAAAAGCGAGCCTATTTACCTTTCTGCGGAAGAAGAGGAGGATATGCATATTGCACAGGCCAATATTGATTTGACCGACAAGGGCGAAATCGAACCGGAAAAGGTAATCGCACGAATGGAAGGTGATTTCCCACTTGTGGAGCCTACCGTTTTGGATTATGCAGATGTTGCTCCGAACCAGATTGCCTCCATTTCGGCTTCCCTAGTTCCTTTTCTGGAGCATGATGATGCCAACCGTGCCTTGATGGGATCAAACATGATGCGTCAGGCCGTTCCTTTGTTGATCGCAGATTCCCCTATTGTGGGAACCGGGCTTGAAAGACAAGTGGCCTCTGATAGTAGGGTATTGATAAACGCCGAAGGTGAGGGCGTAGTGGAATATGTAGATGCCAATGAGATAACCATCAAATATGACCGTACGGATGAGGAGAGAATGGTGAGCTTTGATAGTGATTCCAAAACCTATCAGTTGGTCAAATTCAGAAAGACTAACCAGGGTACCTCCATTAACCTAAAACCAATTGTTCGCAAAGGGGATAGAGTGAAAAAGGGCCAGGTACTTTGTCAGGGCTATGCCACCGAAAAAGGGGAACTGGCACTTGGAAGAAATATGAAGGTAGCCTTCATGCCTTGGAAAGGTTACAACTTTGAGGATGCTATAGTTATCTCCGAAAAGGTGGTACGTGAAGATATCTTCACCTCCATTCACGTAGATGAGTACTCCCTTGAGGTGCGTGACACCAAATTGGGCAACGAAGAGCTAACCAACGATATCCCGAACGTTTCTGAAGAAGCCACCAAAGATCTGGACGAATTTGGAATGATCCGAATTGGTGCTGAAGTGAAACCCGGCGATATCCTTATTGGAAAAATTACCCCAAAGGGGGAAAGCGATCCAACCCCAGAGGAAAAGTTGTTGCGCGCCATCTTTGGTGACAAAGCCGGAGACGTAAAGGATGCTTCCTTAAAAGCTTCCCCTTCCTTGAACGGCGTTGTAATTGACAAGAAGTTATTTGCACGGGCCATTAAGGACAAGCGCAAACGCGCAAAGGATAAAGAGGATATTGCCCAGCTTGAGGCGAAATACGAGGCAAAATTTACTGCTCTTCAAGATGTCTTGATTGAAAAACTATTTGCCATTGTGGGAGGTAAAACAGCTCAAGGGGTCAGCAATGATCTGGGAGAGGTGATTTTCCCCAAGGGTAAAAAGTACACCTTGAAAATGCTTAATGCAGTTGACGATTATACCCACCTTACCGGTGGAACCTGGGCAACGGATGAGGAAACCAATGCTTTGGTGGCCGATCTGATGCACAACTATAAAATCAAGGAGAATGACCTTCAGGGTAATTTACGCCGTGAGAAGTTTACCATTTCCGTGGGAGATGAGCT